>CAMCRD010000016.1 GCA_945877185.1 Candidatus Finniella inopinata
GCTTTATATCCAGTCCCTGCCGCGGGTTATAACGGCATCAACCAGAACCTGTTCCCCTTTGAAGTCAGCAGCAAACTCTTCCGTGAATGGGTGCAGGTAACTCCTCTATACAACCTGATCGGTAATGAACCCACGCGCCCAATTGTCCGTAAAGTTCTGTCCAAGGGCGAAGGATTGCAATACCGCATGGGTAAGCTTGCCAGCCTTGATTACAAAAACCCTGTGGTTAACTTCGACCAACGCCGCGGAGCCGCCCAGCAACAGCAAGTCGATTACGACGCGGTCAACGTGGACTTTAAGAGCTTCCTGGTGCAAATCAAGGGGTATGACATCCTCGACTATGGAACGCCCGTCGATTTGCCGCCATACGCGCGTAGCCAGCTTGTGGAGGCGTTTTCCCGCGCCCTCAATTTCGACTTGTTCCGTTGTGCGACCACAGCCGTTTATCCGGCGTTGTCAACAGGTAGCGCGGTTAACGGAGACACGGTGGATGCTTACCCCTCTTTTGAGAGGATTGTCTTTGGCAATGGTTTTGCCCCCAACATCGGGGCTTACTATGCCAACGCCACTTTTCCGACCCTTTTGAACGGCATGACGGCAGTACCCGCCCCTAACGCAACAGGTCTTTCGGCGGCTCACCTCAAGAAGCTGAAAGCCTATGCGGAACGAGGTGGGTCGGCTATCAATAGGGAAGCTGCCCTGCAACCCGCCTTTGTGCGCAGCAAGGCGGGATGGCCGATGAACAAGTATATTTATCTGGCGCATCCCAACTCCATTGATTCCCTGTTTGCGGATCCTTTGTTCGCCAATTCTACCTTTAACCGTGGAACCGTCATCGATGCGGAAAACACCCCACAAACCCTCAACGGAGCGGATTATATGGGGGAGTTCTTCGGCATCAGCCTTTATTCCTGCCGTGACCTGTACGAGTTCGAGATCGTCAGCGCGGACGGGAACAAAAGGACGGCGTGGAACCTTTTTATCGGCGCGGGCGCGTTCTCCCTTGGTTGGGCGGAGGAACCCATGCTGGGCATGGAAAACGACCTGGTTGAGCGCATTCAGCTTTACTTCGGCCACGAGTTCAGGGGGCAAAAGATGCTAAAATTTCCCAGCCGCCAGAACAGGATCAATGCGGCCACCAACATTGCCACTGGTGTCGAACAGGGCGTTTTGCACTCTTTTGTGAGTATTCCACTATAACTTGAGGAGGTTTAGATATGACCAGCGTTATCCGATATGTCAAAAACACTTTTGATGGCGGAACCCCTGCAACCGCTTGCGTTGGTTCTACAGGTTCCGATTACCAACTTGTCGCCATAGACGTCCTCGTAACAGCGGGTATTGCTGCCAACGCCAATGCCGATGTTTTGACCTGGACGGGTTCGGGGAAGATCAAATCGATTGTTTCTGCCTTTATGCGCCGGACGGGAAGCGGGAACGTCGGTGTCACGGATACGGGTGAAATCATTCCTATGGGGGCTGTCGCCCAAAACACGCACTCGACGTTTGCGGTCGATGCCACGGGCAAGACCATCAATTGCAGCATCCTTGCGGGAGCGACCCCAATCCCGACGTTTACCACGATTTCTTTTTTGCTTGTGATTGGAAATTATTAATCCCCGCCTTCGCGGGGGCAAGCCTGGAAAACACAGATGAAGGTTTCAGAACTGCTGACATTGATGGGACACCTTTCCGTGGGGAACGATAACATTACCCCCATGGAACGGTCTATCTTCCTGCAATACCTAAATCTAGCCCATCTGGAACTGTATCAGGAAACGGCGAATTTCAACCAGGATTTGTTGATCCAGGAGAATCTTATAAGCCAACAAGGAGCGAACACCGTCATGTTATCGAAAATGCCGTATCTCATCAGCACCGTTTACGTTTTGACGCTTGGTCAGAAAAAACTACCGCGCCTTTCCGTGGTGGATGCTGCCGAGAAGGAACCTGGCGCCCATGGAACGCCGTCCGCTTATTTTATCCAAAAGAACGTCCTGTCGTTTGTTCCTCCTCAATCCGCTCCGGTTTCTGCGATTGTCTGGTACGTCCCCCAGCCGCCAACATTGACCGAAGCGACGGAGGAAGGGGACGTCCCCTATCCGGTGGCGTACCATCCTGTGCTGGCGGACGGCGCGTTGTACTACCTGTTCCAGGAAGAAGGAGGCTTTAAAAACACGCAAAAAGAGCTTGAAGCCAGGAAACGATGGGAAACAGGAAAATCAAAGCTCCTCTCTTACCTTCATAGTTCGAGTGGCCAAACCTTTTCAACCTTTAGTAGTCTTTGATCATGCTGCAAGAGGGTAATTACGACGTTCTGGAATTTTCCATGCCCGCCCAAGGGATGAACCAGAATATTTCTCCCGATATTTTGCCACCATCTTTTGCATACGTGTTGGAAAACATTGTTGCGAAACCCTTGGGAGAAGGCCAGGTACGGTTTGGGACGACGCAGATAACAGGCATTCCCAACCCTGAATCCGTCATCCTCAAACAGTTCCCGTTTGTCAAAGCAGACGGTTCAGAACAAATCCTTTTGTATGTGCAAGAATATGCGTACGATGCAACAGCCCATACCTTTGTGGTTAGGGACGCGCTCCAGGCAAGCCTGTTTCGCTTTTCGTTTACCAGCCCAGACAATGCAGCAAGGTATGCCAAGGACACGGCTATCAAGGTCGAATACATCCTCAATGGCCGGATGACGCTTTATGATACCATTGCCTCTTTGGTTTTGGAGGGAAACACCGTTACCGTAACCTTAAGCCAGAATGCATTCCCTGCCGAGGCAGCTATTACCCGTGTGTCCTTTTCGACCGGAACGCTCTACAGCTATGACCTTGCCCCGAATATCCCCTTTAATCCCTTGAGCGCACCTCTCAAGCAAAACCTCAGTGTTGGTTGCGTACCCCGCTATGCGACTTTTATCGGTAAGCTGCTGATCTGCAACGGCGTGGACAGGGTCTTGTGCTGGGATGGCGCGACCCTTGAGGAAGTCTACGATTTTGTAAAAGAAGAGGCTGTCGCCTTGAACCGTATTGATGACAGGCGGCTCTCGTTTGTTATTCCGCCAAGCTTTGACATCAATAATTATGCTGTTGGAAACCTGCTACAAATCACGGTTAATGGCATCACCACTCAAACAACAATAGCTGCTTGTGCTTTGGACAATCAAACATTAACCATCACGACGACAACAGATTTGCCAAATTTTGTCCAGGATCAAACACACCTGTCGTACCAGGCATGGCCGCCGAGGTTTAACTTCCTATTTGTCGCCCATGACCGCCTTTGGGCGTTAGGGGAAGGGGCGGTTGGCCTTGCTTGGCGTAATCCTTATGAGGCATTGCGCGTTTACTATGCTCACAAAACCAACACAGTCACAGGGTGGTTTAACGAGCGTCCCAAGACGGTTCCCAGCATTGACCTCTCGAAGAAGCACGGGGAGCCGGACAACCTGGAAGCCATTTGCCTTATGGGAAACTTTATCACCTTTATGGGGCGCAAGAAAACACAAGTGTACCAGGGGCAAAATCCCTTGCCGCTGGATCAAGGCGGGGACTTTGCATTCAATGCTATTTTGCCCATAGGGATCGTCCATGGGGATTTGCTTGTTGAGCTTCCCAACGATGTCTTTTTTATCAACCAAAGTGGCCTTCAATCCTTTAGCACGCTCAATGTCGCCAAACAGTTCGCTGTTACCAGTTTTGACGCCGTTGACCCTAAAATCCAGCAGGACGTAGCATCTATGATGGTGTCCGATATCCATTACCGCGCCGCTGGCTCCTTCAAGTATGATGGGGGATCAATCGCTGGATTTAAAATCGGCAAGAACAAGGTGTTGTGTTCCCTTTTTTCCACAACCCTGTATTCCTGGAGTTTCTTCTCCGGCGACTTTGAAAAGGCGTCCTCGTTTTTGACGCTTGGGAACCGCCTTTACTTGTCGCTTCATAACAAGATTTACAAATACACCGATGGAAATGACGGGTCTCCGCCCGTCTATGCCGATCAAGACGGAAAAGGGTTCATCCCGTTTTCCTGGACGCTGCCTGTGATCCACCTTAAAGGACGGCGGTTTGCAAATAAGCGGTATGAACTTCAACTGGATTACCCCTCGAGCTTTACCGTGCGCCCTGGCAATCAAATCTCTATAGGAATTAGTGGGGATTTACCAAAATCTTACCAGATTGACAGTCCCTGCCGTTTTGAGTTGCGGGGCGACTTGTTGCAAACAGTCCCGTTAACAGAGAATGAAGATCCACGAGCAGATGATCTGGGTTTTCGGTTCGATCAGCCTTTCGGGTTCTTTAAAGACCGCCTGAAGTTTCTGGCGTCAAGGTTTTGGCTGACCGTTAGTGGTTATACGAAGGATGGGCCTGTGACCTTCAGGGCGATCAAGCTTTATGGAATTATCGAACGATGAAAAGGAGTTCACATGCCTCTTCCAACAAACAATAGCCGACCCGCCATTCCCTACAATCCCGAACAGGTTCTGCCGAACCATAACCGTTATGAGGCTTTGGGGAAGTTTCCGCCAACAGCGCAGGAACTGGATGGGGATTTTAACGGGATGGTCGATTTGATCAATACCCTGGCAGAGGCTATCAATGATACGGCGGCAGGGATTTTCCCAGGGGCCGACAACCCCTTGAACGCCGACAAACTCCCAACGACGGATGGTCAGGGAAACGTCTCCTGGACGCACGTCACGCCCTTTAACCTTGCTGACAATGCCGTCCAGACGCGCCACATTTCTGACGCCGCTATCACGCATAACAAAATCCAGGCGCATGCCGTGGGAACCAACCAGATCGCCGATGGAGCTGTCACAATGGCAAAGATGCCTGACAATGCGGTCGTAACGGCAAAGATCGCAGATCACGCCGTCACAACTGCAAAGATAAGCCCTCAAGCTATTACGGCTGCGCAGATAGCCCCTAATACCGTAACAGCTACACAAATAGCAAACCATACAATCACAGCGACGCAAATAGCAGATAACGCTATTGCGACGGCAAAGATACCCGATAATGCTGTAACGACGGCCAAGGTGCCTGACCGCGCTATTACAGCCCCTAAAATAAATTCTGATAATGCGGCTTTAGGAGATCTCTTGACCGCTAATGGCGCTGGCGCTGCCTCTTTCCTAGCCAACAAGGGCAGGGTATTGCAGATCGTTTCCTATGAAGACGGAAGATTTGTCAGAAATGAATATGATGCGGCGGCAACCCCTCAAAATCTACTATCTTTTAAGACAGCCCCATTCTTACTCAAGATAACACCCCAAAAAACCAACTCTAAAATACTTATCTTTTATTCGATCAACGTAGGGGCTGGAAGCAACCAACATGCTTCCATAACCTTATGTAAAAATAACGTTCCCTTTAAAGTTGGTACAGACGATGCCCCAAGTTCATATTGGGGGGTCACCCATAGCATATATAGTTCCGCTGGTCTCAGGCAATACTCAAACGGCCAATACGGATGCTTCAATTTTAGCTCGCTATTTATGGATACAGGGATTTCAGGTACGGAAATTGCTTATGAAGTTAAAAAAGCAAATCCCTATACCGGCCTGAATTCAGGATATAGCGGGAGCCATACTTCAGTGAGCGTCATGCATGCGATTGAAATTGATCTTTGAAGAAGAAATGGAAATGCAATGGATACATGTTTTACAGAGATCGATGCCTCAGAGGTTAAGGATGGGTTCCCCAAGTTTTACGACGAACGGGGGCGTTTTTTTGATATTATCCATACAGGGTACCCCATCGGGTTTGTCGGTATCCGGCCTCTTGGCCTTAAGAATTGTGAGGATTGTGAACTTGAAGTGTTTATTTTTAAGCATTACCGCAACAGCCTGAGTAAAGGAACCGTACTGGCAACCCTAGATCTACCGAAACCACTGGGCTTTAAAAAATGTTGGATGAAAACCACCAGGAGAACTGTCGTTAAGTTGTTAAATTCCATGGGGAAATATGGTATTATACCTTTAGGCTTGATCGATAAGAAGCATGTATTTGTGAGAGAATTCCTATGAGCTTGTTCGATGACGACGACCCACCCCAAACGCCCTACATCCCGCCTGTCCCTCAACCGCAGGAAATCCTGGACGTCATCGACGAAGTGACGGGAACGCAAACCATCACGGTAACGGGTTCTGATGGCAAAAAGCGCCGGATGATCCAGAAGCTGCCCCGAACCCAGGAAGAAGAAGCTTTGTACAATGAGGCAGGGCAACTGATGGAGAGGGCGATTGGGGAGATGAAACGCTTATATGACTACGATCCAAGCCAGCTTGTCCATTACGCCCCCTTTGTCGATGTGTTAAACGCCTTGAATAATGAGCGCTCGGAAGACATGGCCGAGTTGACGAAGTTTCCTGACTTCAACGGGTATGTCCAGGACTTCAAGGACATGCAAAAATCCATCATCGATGAAGAGTACAAGCGTGAATCGAACAGGCTTGAAGAATCCCTTGCCCATAAGGGACTGAGCGATAGTACGACAGGCCGTGAGGAAAGGAACCTTTTAACGCATCATGCCGCAACCGCCCGACAAAGGGCTGGTGTGGAAGCGCAAAGTTATGGGGAGCAGCTGAAGGGGGCTGACCTTGCGAACCGGACTAACGCCTTTAACTTGACAGAAGCCACACGGCAAGGTCGCCTTTCCGCCGCCGCCACGGAATACGACTTGCAAAAGGATTATGCAACGCAACTCGAGAGCCAAAGGGACAAAGCCCTGACCCACCAATCCCATTTATATAGTGTTGCCGCAGGGATCAGGGGGGCTGACACCAACAAGGCTATGGCTACAATGGCACCCAATATGGCTTTAGCAGAGTTTGGCGCAACAAACAATAATGCCCTCAACTATTACAATGCTGACGTGAACCGGATCACCCAACAATACGGCATGGAATTGGGAGCCCACAAAGCCAAAGGCCCAGGGTTCGGGCAAAATTTACTGCATTTAGGTGGGATGGGGATAGGAGCTTTCTTGGGTGGCCCTATGGGAATGATGGCTGGGGGAATGGCAGGAAAAGCGTTAGGAGGACAAAAATGACAAACTCAACAGGCGCGCCTGTGTCAAGCGCCCTCGATTACCAAAAGCATGGACTAGAAGTCCACAAGAACCGGATCGACCTTGCCAAAAATCGCGTTGAGTTGATGGGAAAAGAACCTGGAGCTTTTGATGCGGAAATCGGTCTACTTGATGATTTTCAGCAAGCGAACCAGAGCCGTAAAGTCGGATGGCGGGCTTTGCTGGACGGGATGACCAGCGGATTGAAGTACGGCCTTAAATCCGCCGAGGGCGAAAAGAAAAGAGCGACTTACGCCAATATGGAGAAGATGTTTTCCAGCTTTGAGGAAATGAGCAAGCAGCTTCAGCAACAGAATGAAAAAAACAGGCTGAGACAAGAGGATATGGAAACAAAGGTCATTCCCTCCGCCGTTGGGTACCTGACTTACCTACAGAATAACCCTACTTACGACGAAGCGTTCAACAACCTAAACAGCAGAGTTGAGCAATTGGGAACGGTGATGTCGTCCCAGGCGAGCCTGTTTGACGGGGAGTTGGTGGCCTTAAGTCCCCGCAATTATGAGGTTGGTATTTTTAAGGACAGGAAGACAGGACAACTGAAGGAAACCCCGATCTCTTCTCTTCTGCCGCCCGACCTTCTCAAAGGAAGGCCGGACTTGAACACGTATGAGCGGGCTAAAGATGGAGAAAAAATGAACCTTGAACGGCAAAAAGCGAATGCCAGGACGCTCAAAGCCAAAAATAGCGCAAAAGATTCCGATGCTCAAAAACAGGCTCGCCTGGTAGCGAATGAGGAAGAAACAAGGACATACCTTGAACTCTACGGCCTGTTGAAGAATCCGGATATAGACCCAACATCGAGTACAGGCACGGGCATCAAGAATTGGGCTGCCCAGAACGTTCCCCTTGTGGGTGGGCTTGTTGGAGAAGGGCTTGCGAAGCAACAAGCCTACTCGCAAGCGACGGCGAATTTGAAAGGGCAAGCTTTCAAGAAGCACGGCTACCGCAACCAGGCGGAGTTTGAAAACATCCACACACTACCTGACACGCTCCCCAGGAAGGAAGCATTGAAGTTCGTCGAGACCGAACTGCGCAAGAAGGGCATCCCTATCCCCGAACAAGCGCGCTTGGAACAGGCGAGCCTGGGACAGACGCGTCTGGGACAGGCGGAAACAGGAGGAAATGTTGCCGGACGGATCAAGGTTAAAGACCCGTCTACGGGGCAGATCGGCCTTCTGTCTCCGGAGCAAGCCAAAATAGCCATTTCAAGGGGCGGGGTTCAAGTGGAATGAATATCTTTCAGGGACTTGACGTTAAGCTTGTCGAATCGCCCCTTGAGCCGACCGGAGGGAATCCCCAAGGGGCGTCTATCTTTGAGGGGCTTGACGTTACACCCATAGGTGCGACCCCCGCAGACGCGCATGGACAACAGGACGCCTCGCCAGACGAAGACACCTGGGGGCAGTTCGCCGCCCGTACGGGCAAGTCCGTCGTCGCAGGGGCAGGAGGCGGCGTGATCGATGCCGCAACCGCCGTATACAACATTCCAGCAGCCCTAACCAATGCAGCCCAGGAACTCAACAAGGACAACCCATTTGAGATAGACCCTGTAAGCGGGATGCCGATCCAGAAGGCTCCAGGGCAACCCGCAGAGCTACCGCTTATTCCCTCGGCCACGGACGCCATCGACGAGGGTATCGACCAGGCCACAGGGGACTATACCAGGACGCCGGAACAGGAAAGGTGGTTCCAGGAGGGGATCAAGTTCGCCTCTTCCGTAGCTTCAGGTGGGGGCTTGGGTACCCTTGCCGGAAAAGCAGGACGTAAAGGTACAGAAACCGCTTTGAAGGCCGTCGGCAGCACCAAACCTTCCACCATTATCGGTGCGGGCGCATCTGGCGCAGCGGTGCAGAAAGGCCATGAGTGGGGTCTATCGACACCTGGCTCCATCGGCACAGGGATAGGGGCTGGCCTTGCCACGGAAGCCGCCATGAACCTTCTCAATCCCAAGAATATACTGAAAAGGGGATCGGCCGCCGCAGGGTTTGGCCGGAGCAACCTGAACATCCCCGCCATCGATTCTGCCAAAAACCTGAATATCGACCTACCAGGGATCGCCGCCACGAAAGGCGTCGCCCCCGCCTTCGCCCACCAAACAATGAGCAAGTTCCCTTACTTCGGGGACAAGCTCAGGGAAAAAATCAAGGTGGCCTCGGAGCAATACCAAAAAGCCTGGAACGATATGCTGGATGGCGTCGGCGTCCCAAAGTCGGGAGAGGTTTCAAAGAACATCGATAGAAGTTACGACCTGATGAGGAGCGCGATACCGGAAGGCGCAGCCGTAACACCTGCGCCCATACTGGAAGCCATCGCCAACGTTGAGGGCAAGCTGAAAACAACCGTCCATTCAGACCCCACGAAAAAGCTGTTCAGCGTCATGGGGGAATTTAAGAAGGCTTTCCAGCCAAAACTTCCGGACGGGTTTGAAAAGCTCCCCCCGAACATACAGGGGAAAATCCTTGAGGCGTTGACAAACGATGCCACACCCGTTTCCGTCAAGGAACTGGTCAGGCAAAAGGTGGAATTGAACAAGATTATGAAAGACCGGAATATATTTGACCGCCATGATACCGACTCGCTTGCCTTCCTCCACGAGATCAGGGATGGGATCAACAAGACCCTTGAAAACTATGGGGCGACCAACCCGAAGTTTATGAAAACCCTCAAAAGGGCGGATGAACGGTTCGCCAAAACCGCACGGCGGGAAGCATTGGACGATGTACTTGCCGGAAAGATCGTTGACCCGAAGACGGGGGAAGTATCGTACAACTCCCTCTTAAACGTCCTCAATGACAGGAAACAACAAAAGTTCCTCCGAAACAACCTGGGGCAAACCAACTACAAGAAACTGGAAGATTTTGTCAACGTTGCGAAAGCCATGGAGTCCGTCAAACGGAACAACCCCAACCCGTCCGGTTCGGCCTCGATGGGGGCTGCCATCGGGCTTGTCGTCTCCCTCTACCATGGAAACTTGGCCATACCTGCCGTAACGGTCGGCGGCGGCACAGTAGCGACAACACTCCTCACCAACAAGAGGTTCCTCAACAAAGCCACGCAGTTCGCCAAAGAACCCACCGAACCCCTCGCCAAACAACTCGCAGCTATTGTTAAGGAGAACACAGGGATGACGGTACAAATCTTGCAGAAGGTTATAAGGGACAATCGGGAGAATTAAGCCCCCCTGCCCTTCTTACCCAAACACCCTTGCCACCTTGTTTGTTGCTTCCTTCAGGTGCTCTAATTCTAAGTGTGCATAGCGCGTGGTCGTCGCTATGTTCTTATGCCCTAATAGCTTTGAAACTGTATAGAGGTCAACCCCTTGCTTTAAGGCAAAGCTGGCAAAGGAATGGCGCAAATCGTGAATGCGAACATCGGGGATACCAGCAAGGGTGCGTACCTTACGCCATGTCCTGTTTATATTATTCAAAGGCTTTCCTAGAAGCTTGCCGCAAAAGATATAGGGGTTACCATCCTGCCTTTGAAGAGACGCAAAGATTTCTTTGCCCTTATCACTCAAAGGGATAGCTCTTACCCCAACTTTGCTGTCTTTTAGGTAGAGGTAGCCATCTTCCAGATGCAAATCTCCCCATTGGACGGTAAGGACTTCATTAAGGCGGCATCCCGTAAACATGAGCACCCAGATAGCTGCAAGGGTATAGGGAGATGCTTTAGAGGAAGTCGCCATAGAGAACAATGTTGCTTCAAGTTTTTTTAATTCAGGGGTCGTTAAAAACCGCTCCATTTTTCGACTAGGGGATGTTGCAACCCCCTTACAAGGATTGCTGTTCCTATCTCTATATCCCCAAAGTTCTGCTTGTTCAAAAGCTGGGCTCAGTAGTCCTATGCATTTTGTAAAATTACCTCTTACATGAGGAAATGAATCTTTGAAGGCTAAAATATCCTGTAACTGTATATCAGAAATTTTTTTAGCCCCAAAAAAAGGAAGTATATTATTCTTAATTCTGCTTTTGTTTCCTTTTATAGTGCTGGGCTTGTGATGCTCGCGAATATACTTATCATTGAAAATCTCCCAAAAGTCCGTGAATAGTATGGATTTCTTTTGCTCAATAGCTTTGGCTTTTTTCTGTTCTTTTGGGTCGGTATCTTGGGCAATATCGGCGCACCATTTCTTTGCCTTATCCCTCGCCAGATCAACTGTAAAATTACCATGGACACCTATCTTCAGATAGGAGTACTTTTTTGTTGTGGGAGAGGTGTAATGAAATACATAAGTTTTATACCCTGATGGTAAAATACGGCAACCAAACCCTTTGATCTCATCGTCCCAAACAATATAGTCCTTTTCCTTTGGTAAGCTGCTCTCTACAAGCTTTTTCGTTAGTTTTGGCATTCATCTGGCTCCTTCCATAAATGTTAGTTGTATGTTAGAATGAAATGAATATTCCAGTCAATCTTAATTGTTCCTAGAAACAAAATGAAAATCAAAAAATCCTTGTAAATAAATGATTTAAAGCTGAAATCGTTGCTGCACCTAGAGACGGAAAATTATAGGTCATCGGATTCCTAATCCTGAGGCCGTGGGTTCGAATCCCGCCGGGAACACCATTTCAAGGCCAGCACCCCTCATGCCTCCCTCACCACACGATTATGAAACGTGCAGTAATCAATACACCAATTTGTCTTGAGGTAATCAAAATCAACTTTCCTCCTTGAAATATAGCACTAAGTGCTATACATTATTTAGTAGGTAAGGAAAATCGGTTGAATAAATTAAAAATATATAAAACAAAACCGTTCGAAAGATTTTGCTGTCGGAATGGTATAGAAGATACGGTTCTGATTGACGCTGTGAGCAGAGCAGAACGAGGCTTAGTTGACGCGGATCTTGGAGGAGGCGTTATAAAACAACGACTGCCCCGTAAGGGTCAGGGTAAATCAGGGGGTTATAGGATTATCCTTATTATTAAACGGGAGGATAAGTGTTTTATCGTTCATGGTTACCCAAAGAGTGAAAAAAGCAACCTGGGTACGAAGGAGGAAAAAGCATTCAAAGAAATGGCTTCTCATTTGTTAGGGTTGTCAAGCCATCACATCAGGAAGCTCGTGCAAAATAGAGATATTATAGAGGTAAATGAAAATGTCTAAGAAATACCGCAATAATGCTATGGCAGACATCCATGAAACAATGGAAGCGCTCTATGATATTGGCGTTATTGATAAAACAACAATGCGCCATTTTGATGGGTCGTGCCTAACGCCTATCCATATTCTCTCCCCTATAGAAATAAAGCACATTAGGGAGAATGAGCATGTCAGCCAAAAGGTATTTGCGCATTATCTTAATATCACGCCAAGCTTAGTCAGCCAATGGGAAAGAGGCGAAAAAAAGCCATCTGGCGCTTCTTTGAAGCTCCTATTAATCGTTGCAAGCAAGGGACTGTCAACAATAGCTTAATTGCTTTCATGCCTCCTGCAAACGAGGCTGTGGAATTGCTCTCACCGCCCAATATGCTTTTGGTTCCGCTCTTTGGCAATCACCACTTGGCGGTGGCGCTCGGCTGCACGCCGAAACTTTTTAACAGAAGCCCCATCAAAGCAATGAGGACAGGTTACACCTGCAACATATTTCGGCGATTCTTTGTCCATCGCTGATATGGGAAGACGGCATCCATAACATTGATCAAAGTCGCCTTCTTCAAGACCATGTTTCACGGCAACGCGGTTATCGAACACAAAGCATTCACCGTCCCATAAACTCTCATCCGCCTTTACTTTTTCTAAGTATTTTAAAATGCCACCTTGAAGATGATAGACTTCCTCAAAGCCCTGTTCCAACATATAGGAAGAAGCCTTTTCACACCGAATGCCGCCTGTGCAAAACATCGCCACTTTCTTATGCTTTTTGGGATCGAGGTTCTTCTTCACGAAGTCTGGAAACTGACGAAAGGTTTCCGTATTCGGATTAAGGGCGCCTCGAAAAGTTCCAATGCCACACTCATAATCATTACGGGTATCCAGAACAATGATATCAGGATCAGAAATCAAATCGTTCCAAGCCTCGGGGGTTACATACTTCCCCACTTTTTTGTTGGGATCTACCCCAGGTACTCCCAAGGTCACGATTTCATTCTTAGGACGCACTTTCATGCGAAAAAAAGGTTGTTCACGCGCGCAAGATTCCTTGTACTCTAAGCCCTCAAAACGCTTGTCGCTGCGAAGATACTTCACAACAGCATCAATCCCTTCCCGTGATCCGGCGATTGTTCCATTCACCCCCTCATGGGCAAGCAGTAACGTCCCCTTCACCTTGTTGGCATCACACACGGCCTTCAAGGGAGGGATAAGCGCCTCAAAATCAGGCAGATCCGCAAATTTATATAGAGCAGCAACAACGTATTGGGTCATAAAGTTTCTCTTTTTTGGCCTCTTTGTTTTTCATATCTATTTTGTACATCCAAATGTACAAGATTACAATATAATCACACTTTTCCAGTTTAATTCAGTCATTAAATCTAGTCGCTTCCCAAAATAACGCTTGTTTTCCCCGTGCTAAATATGACAATTTACATAAACAGTTTACATAAAACAAACTTATTGGGAGATTGCATTCATGACACAGACCATCACAACAGCATCCGGACTGCAATATATCGACACCGCCATTGGCGACGGTGAAATGCCTCAAAAAGGTCAAAGAGTCAGCGTCCATTATCGAGGAACCTTGCAAGATGGCACACCTTTTGATAATTCCTATGACCGCGGAGCACCCCTCGAGTTTATGGCTGGCGTTGGTCAAGTCATTCCCGGATTCGACGAAGGTCTTCTCACAATGGCTGTCGGCGGCAAGCGCCGTCTTCTCATTCCAGCTGCGCTCGGCTATGGCGCCCGAGGCGCTGGCAGCGCCATTCCGCCAAATGCAGATTTGATTTTTGATATTGAATTAGTTTCTATCGGATAAGCTGATTTTTAACTGAGGTTACTATGCATCCCTATCGAACACATCATTGCGGTGAATTACGCCAATCCCACACAGGCGAGACGGTTCGTCTATCCGGTTGGGTCCATCGGAAACGAGACCACGGAAACTTGCTGTTCATTGATTTGCGCGACCATTATGGTCTTACACAATGCGTCATCAACGTAGACAGCCCGGCTTTTGCTCAAGCAGAGTCTTTGCGCAATGAAAGTGTTATCACCTTAAATGGGACAGTCGTCCAGCGAACTCCCGAAACCGCAAATGCGAAAATGGCAACGGGAGAGATCGAGGTTCAAATCGACACCGTAACCCTACAATCTCAAGCCGACATGCTGCCCCTTCAGGTCAACAACAATGCGGAATTTCCTGAAGAAACGCGCCTAACCTATCGCTTCCTCGATTTGCGCCGTGAAAAGTTGCACGCCAATATTATTTTGCGCTCCGCAATTATTTCATCCATTCGTCGCCGAATGATTGACCAAGGATTTATGGAGTTCCAAACACCGATTTTGACATCTTCTTCCCCTGAAGGGGCGCGAGACTTCCTCGTTCCCAGTCGTTTAAACCCGGGTCAGTTTTATGCGCTTCCTCAAGCACCGCAAATGTTTAAACAATTGCTCATGGTGGCTGGTTTTGATCGTTATTTCCAAATCGCACCTTGCTTTCGGGACGAAGATGCCCGGGCTGATCGATCCCCCGGCGAGTTTTATCAACTTGACCTCGAAATGTCCTTTGTCACCCAAGAAGACGTGTTTGCTGCAACAGAGCCCGTTTTACATGGCGTGTTCGAGGAATTTTCCAAAGGTCGATCCGTTACCCCGCCTCCGTTTCCTCGCATCCCTTTTGAAGAATCCATGCTGAAGTACGGCTCGGACAAGCCCGACTTGCGCAACCCTCTTGAAATTTGTGATGTGACCGACGTATTTCGCGGGTCAACCTTCACTGTCTTTCAAAATGCCATTGACAGTGGCGCCGTTGTTCGGGTCATCCCTGCCCCCAAGGCTGCTGCTCAACCCCGCAGCTTCTTTGATAAGCTGAATGATTGGGTCCGTGGTCTTGGCGCGCCCGGCCTTGGATATATTACGTTCTCAGAAGGCACAGCCAAAGGCCCAATTGCAAAATTCCTGGATGAGGAACGCCTGACACTCCTTAAAAAACTTGCCAATAGCGGCGACGGAGATGCGGTCTTCTTTGTTTGTGATAAAGTTTCAAGCGCTGCAAAGCTTGCCGGGCTCGCTCGTACAAAAATTGCCCAAGACTTAGACATTGTTGAACAGCAAGCGTTTCGCTTCTGCTGGATTGTTGACTACCCGATGTATGAACTGGATGAAGATACCGGAAAGACGGATTTCAGTCACAACCCCTTTTCCATGCCCCAAGGTGGCCTTGATGCTTTAAACACACAAGACCCCCTAACCATTAAAGCTTATCAATATGACATCGTTTGTAACGGTGTTGAACTGTGCAGCGGCGCCATTCGCAACCATTTGCCGGAAGTCATGTATAAAGCCTTTGCGATTGTTGGCTATTCCGCAAGTGATGTGGAAGAGCGCTTCGGTGGCCTGTTAAATGCTTTCCGCTATGGCGCGCCACCCCATGGAGGCTGCGCACCGGGTATTGACCGTATTGTGATGCTGCTTGCCGATGAGCCAAATTTACGGGAAGTCATCGCATTCCCCATGAACCAACAGGCGCAGGACTTGCTCATGAAAGCCCCCTCCCCTGTGCCACCAGAGCGCTTGAAAGAACTCTTCATAGAGGTTAAATTACCCCCTAAGAAGGTGGAGACCCCCTCCACGAAAGCAACTCAAGCAGGGTAGGTCTCTCATGGATAAGGACAAACTTTTTTGGCTGCGCCTCATTCGCAGTGAAAAAGTTGGTCCGATTACCTTTTGGCAGTTGCTCCATCGATATGGAACCGCCGAGCTGGCTTTAAGTGCCCTCTCAAACCTTATCAAACAGGGAAATCATAAATATCGATTGGCTACCGAAGCCGATGCTGAACGAGAATTAAAAGCCCATCAGAAGGGCAAGTTCACGCTTTTGTCTGCTGAGGATCCATCTTTTCCCCAAATGCTGCGGACTTTGCCGGATTGTCCGCCTTTCATGAGTGTTTACGGTCAACTGGATATCTTAAATCAACCAACCTTGGGCATTGTCGGCGCTCGCAATTCTTCCCTCAATGGTCGGCAATTTGCGGAAAGGTTAGCTGTCGACTTGGGCAAAGCTGGTTGGAAGGTTGCATCGGGCCTTGCCCGCGGGATTGACCGGTTCGCTCATCAAGGTGCCCTTCCCTACGGCACAATTGCTGTTATTGCCGGTGGGGTTGACATCATTTACCCCCCCGAACACAAAGATCTCTACCATGCCATTGCGAAGACCGGCGCTGTCATCTCAGAAATGCCCCTGTCCCTATTCCCAGGCGCTGGCCACTTCCCCCGGCGCAATCGCCTTATTTCTGGGCTCAGCCGAGGCGTCATTATTATAGAAGCAGCCATGAAGTCCGGCTCCCTAATCACAGCCCGGACCACTCTTGAACAAGGACGGGAATTGTTTGCTGTACCAGGATCGCCTTTAGATCCGCGATGTCGGGGGACCAATAACTTGATCCGCCAAGGGGCGGGGTTGATTGAATCGGCTGAAGACGTTTTGTCGATGATGGATGGTCCTTGTGTCCCTTGCCTTCGGGATGAGGCTACCAAACCTTTTGTGCAACCCCTTGACCTTGACTGGAACACCTTAGAGACAGATGTCTTTCAAGATTTAAGCCCAACACCGGTTTCCCTCGATGCTATCTTGGAGCGTCACGCTGTGCCCCCGCAAACAATCCTAACGCTTATGCTCGAGTGGGAACTGCAAGGGCGGATTCAACGGCACCCGGGGAATATGGTTTCCTTGATGGCTTCTTAACGAAGGGTCTCTAGAAACGCCGTTGCGCTTATTTTCGGCGTCACAAGATGCGCCGCATTCATCACGAACACGGAATGCAGTTTTCCCTCAATAGAATGGGACCAAAATTCAAGAAAGTGCTGTAATTTTGGAAAGTCAGGGGGTAAATCATAATCTTGCCAGATGAACGATTGCAAAACGTCAGGATGGTCGGGAAGATGATAAATAATTTCCACCGTCGTTAGGCGAAAGTCTTCCAATAAACTGCGAATCTGCTGCCCCATTTGATCCTCCTCATTTTTATCGATAATATTTACCCATAACAATATAGGATAATTTTATTAAAAATGAAGATGTGAGCGTTACTTTAAATAACTATATGATTTTACTTGAATGAGAGAATTGCATTTCCCCTCGTGCATAAATGGTTATCTCGTGCTAAGATTTTCGTAACTGTTTAGCCAGGGTGATTACCGCTAAACAGTTGCAGGTTTTAAGAGAACAACCGCATTGAAAGAAAGAAAAATGGCTGAGCCCCTCTCATCTTATCTTGAAAATTATTTGCCCATCATGATTTTCTTTATCCTCGCCATTGGCCTTTCCATCGCTTTATTAATCATCAACCACTTACGTTCTACCCGTCGTCCTGACCCTGAAAAGCTTTCCCCTTATGAATGCGGCTTTAATGCCTTTGAAGATGCACGCCATCCCTTTGATGTTCGATTTTACCTGGTCGCCATTTTATTTATTATCTTCGACTTGGAAATTGCGTTTCTCTTTCCATGGGCCATTTCCCTTGGAAAGATTGGACTATTCGGATTTTGGTCAATGGTCATCTTCTTAACCACATTGACCGTAGGATTCATTTATGAATGGAAAAAGGGAGCTTTAGAATGGGAGTAAAAACAATTACCCCAGATGCTGCTAGCTTTCGAGAGTCCCTGCCGCCGGAATTACAAGATGAAAAGCAGCTTTTTAGCGCCGTTTCCCAAACATTGAATGATAAAGGCTATATCATCACAAAGCTGGATCATCTTGCTGCTTGGGCCCAAAGTGGCTCCCTATGGCCCATGACGTTTGGCCTTGCCTGTTGTGCTGTTGAAATGATGCACACCGCCGCCAGCCGCTATGACATGGATCAGTTTGGCGTTCTCTTCCGCCCAAGTCCTCGTCAATCTGACGTCATGATTGTAGCCGGTACCCTTACCAATAAAATGGCGCCAGCTTTACGAAAGGTCTATGACCAAATGGCGGAGCCTCGTTGGGTCATTTCTATGGGAAGCTGTGCGAATGGCGGCGGATATTATCACTACTCCTACTCCGTAGTCCGGGGATGTGACCGCATCGTCCCTGTTGACGTCTACGTGCCTGGATGCCCTCCAACAGCCGAAGCCCTTTTGTATGGGATTATGCTTTTGCAAGAAAAGATTAAACGTGGTTCACAAATGGCCTGTTAAGGGATAAATTAGAGATATAGTCGAAACAAGGATAATCATCAGGGCAATTTTGATCTATGACAAATAACTTAAAAGCTGACCCTCTTGAGGCTTTGGCAACAATAATTGAAGACCTATTGGGGCCGGATCTTATTCATAAAGAGCAGGCTTTTGGGGAGTTAACACTCACCGTTTATGCAGGATCCATCTTACGGGTTTTAACAATTTTGAAAGACAACGGACGGTGCCAGTTTAAACAACTTATCGATATTTGTTCCGTTGACTATCCCGACCGTCCTCAGCGGTTTGCCGTTGTTTACCATCTCTTAAGCGTTATGCATAACCAGCGCGTCCGCATCAAAGTATCCACGGATGGGGTTGTCCCTCTTTCATCCGTCACGGGTATTTATGCATGCGCCAATTGGTATGAGCGCGAAGTCTGGGATATGATGGGCATTCCTTTCTCAGATCATCCAGATTTGCGTCGTCTTTTGACAGACTATAATTTTGAAGGGCATCCTTTGCGCAAAGATTTTCCTTTAACAGGCTTTTATGAAGTGCGCTACGATGAAGAAGCCAAGCGCGTCGTCTATGACCCCGTTAGCTTGCCCCAAGATTATCGCACCTTTGATTTCTTAAGCCCCTGGGAAGGCATGCTTGCAAAAGGGGAGGCCAAACCGTTTGACCCCCCTCGCCCAACCGCTGTCGGGCGCCCTTCCCTTCAGGAAAAGCCAAAGCCATGACAAAGCACACCCTCAACTTTGGCCCTCAGCACCCTGCAGCCCACGGCGTTTTACGCCTGGTGCTCGACCTAGACGGCGAAGTGGTTGATCGAGCTGACCCCCACATTGGTTTTTTGCACCGAGGGACAGAAAAGCTGATTGAGCACAAAACATACCTTCAAGCCATTCCGTACTTTGATCGCCTGGATTACGTTTCTCCCATGAACCAAGAACATGCCTTCGTTCTTGGCATCGAACGGCTTTTAGGCGTTTCCGTTCCTTTGCGTGCTCAATATATCCGGGTCCTTTATTCTGAATTGACCCGCATTGCGAATCACCTGTTAAACATTGCAACTTTTGCCATGGATGTTGGCGCCATTACCCCCTTTTTGTGGGCTTTTGAAGAACGGGAAACCATCATGGAGTTTTATGAGCGTGTTTGTGGAGCGCGCCTTCATGCAGCCTACATCCGCCCTGGGGGCGTCCATCAGGACCTTCCCGATGGTCTTCTCGAAGATATTGACGCATTTATAAGGCGCTTTCCTAAACTTATTGACGATATTGAGGCTCTTCTAACAGAAAACCGTATTTTTAAACTCCGCACCGTCGATATTGGGAAAATTTCTGCTGAGGATGCTTTGAACTGGGGCTTTACAGGTCCCATGCTCCGCGCCAGTGGTCTGCCTTGGGATTTGCGTAAGTCCCAACCCTATGAAATTTATGATCAGCTAGATTTTGACATTCCCATTGGCAAGCATGGGGATTGTTACGATCGGTACCTCGTCCGAATGGCGGAAATGCGCGAATGCCTCAAAATCATACGCCAATGCCTGGACAAAATACCAGAAGGGGCAGTGATGACAGATGATCGTAAAATTGCCCCGCCTCCCCGCGCCGAAATGAAACAATCAATGGAAGCAATGATCCACCATTTCAAATTTTATACAGAAGGAATACACGTTCCTACAGGGGAAGTTTATACAGCTGTAGAGGCCCCCAAGGGTGAGTTTGGCGTCTATCTTATTTCAGATGGCACGAACTGCCCCTATCGTTGCAAAATACGCGCCCCATCATACGCCTTTCTTCAAGCCACAGATTTTTTATCACGCGGTCATATGCTTTCTGATGTGGTCGCAATTATTGGGTCTTTGGACATTGTCTTTGGGGAAATTGACCGATGACGGAAAGCAAAGAAACAAACTCTCTTCGATCTGTCGTAGAGGCCCGGAACCCTTTTGTGTTTACAGACCACAATCAACAAGAAATTGAGTTGATTTTGCAAAAATATCCCCCAGGACGCCAGGTGAGCGCTATTTTACCCTTATTGGATTTGGCTCAACGGCAATGCGGCGGATGGCTTCCTCAAGCTGCTATAGAAACGGTTGCTACACTCCTAAAGATGCCTGCCATACGTGCTTATGAAGTGGCTTCTTTTTATACGATGTTTAATCTGAAGCCCGTCGGAAAGCACCACATTCAGCTTTGTCGCACAACACCCTGCTGGTTACGCGGCAGTGAGGAAATTCAGTCTATTTGTGAATCTCATCTCGGCATTAAGGCCGGTGAAGTTACCCCAGATGGTAAATTCAGCTTGGTAGAAGTGGAATGTTTGGGCGCTTGCGTCAATGCCCCGATGGCGCAAATTAATGACGACTATTATGAAAATTTAACCCCTGAATCCATGAAAACGATCTTACAAAACTTGGCAACTGGCAAACCTGCAAAGATCGACAAAACTTCTTCAAAACAGAAAAAAAGTGAAAGTGACAATGAAGAGGAGGCACTTTAGATGCTGCGGGACCAAGACCATATTTTCACAAATCTTTCGGGAAAGGAGCCGCCCTTCTTAAAAGCCGCCAAGATCCGTGGAGATTGGGATAATACCAAAAAACTCATGGCCAAAGGGCGTGAAAGGATTATTGAAGAAATCACACTCTCATGCCTTCGGGGCCGTGGAGGGGCAGGCTTTCCAACAGGCAAGAAATGGTCTTTTATGCCAAAGGAAAGCGATGGAAGGCCTTCCTACTTGATCATCAATGCTGACGAAAGTGAGCCTGGAACGTGCAAAGACCGGGATATCTTGCGTTATGACCCCCACAAACTTATTGAGGGGGCTCTTCTGGGCGCTTTCGCAGTTGGGACCCATGTGGCTTACATTTATATTCGCGGGGAATATATTTTTGAAGCCAAAATTCTTCAACAAGCCATTGAGGAAGCCTACGGGGCAGGACTCTTGGGAAAGAATGCTGCCAAGTCTGGCTGGGACTTCGACTTATATCTTCATCGGGGAGCGGGCGCCTATATTTGCGGGGAAGAATCTGCTCTTCTCGAGAGCCTTGAAGGACGCAAAGGAATGCCGCGTCTCAAGCCCCCCTATCCAACGGACATGGGTTTGTATGGATGCCCAACGACCATTAATAATGTGGAAACAATTGCCGTTGTCCCTACCATTTTGCGTCGCGGTGGCGCCTGGTTTGCGAGCCTTGGTAGACCCAACAATACAGGCACAAAAATTTTCTGCATTTCTGGTCACGTGAATACCCCTTGTAATGTGGAAGAAGAAATGGGAATTCCCCTTAAAGAACTCATTGAGAAACACGCCGGTGGTGTCCGGGGCGGTTGGAATAACCTCAAAGCAATTATTCCTGGGGGATCCTCCGTCTCTCTCCTTCCAAAGGCGATTTGTGATAAAGTTTTGATGGACTTTGACAGTTTAACAGATGTGAAAAGCGGCCTCGGAACGGCTGCCGTTATTGTTATGGACCAATCCACAGACGTCCTTAAGGCAATTGCCAATCTGTCCCGCTTCTATATGCATGAAAGCTGTGGGCAATGTACGCCCTGCCGTGAAGGAACAGGGTGGATGTGGCGTATGATGGAACGCCTGGTTCAAGGACAAGCCAAAATAGAGGATATTGACTTACTCCAAGAAGTCGCCGGGCAAGTCGAAAACCATACCATTTGTGCCTTTGGAGATGCGGCTGCCTGGCCAGTCCAAGGATTAATTCGCCATTTCCGACAGGAGATGGAGGAGAGGATTTTAACATGCCAAAGCTAACCATTAATGGAATTGACGTAGAAGTTGAACAAGGCTCAACGGTCCTTCAAGCTTGTGAACAGCTTGGTATTGAAGTCCCTGTTTTCTGTTATCATCCTAAACTTTCCATTGCTGGCAACTGTCGTATGTGCTTGGTCCAAATGGGATCATCCCACAAACCAATTGCAAGCTGTTCCATGCCCGCAGCAGAGGGTATGGATATTAAAACAAACACACCCCTTGTCACCAAAGCCCGTGAAGGGGTTTTGGAATTTCTTCTGATCAATCATCCGTTGGACTGCCCCATCTGCGACCAAGGCGGAGAATGCGATCTGCAAGACATCACCCTGGGCTACGGTCGCGGAAAGAGTCGTTTTTCTTTAAACAAGCGGGCTGTCAAAGATAAATACATGGGCCCCCTCATTAAACCCATCATGACCCGGTGTATCCACTGCACCCGCTGCATCCGGTTTGCCAACGAAATTGCCGGCTCCCCCGAAATGGGGGCTTACGGTCGTGGGGAAAATATGGAGATCGCCAGTTATTTAGAAACGGCCGTCACGTCTGAGCTCTCCGGAAATATGATCGACATCTGCCCCGTCGGCGCCCTTACCAACAAACCTTATGCTTTTCATGGCCGACCTTGGGAATTGACCAAAACAGAGACCATCGACGTGCTCGATGCCGTTGGCAGCAATATCCGGGTCGATAGCCGTGGTCGGGAAGTCTTACGCATTTTGCCGCGCCTGAACGAAGATATTAACGAGGAATGGATTTCCGACAAGACGCGCTTTGCCTGTGATGGCTTGAAACAGCAACGTCTTGACCGCCCCTACATACGCAAAAACGGTAAACTAACCCCTGCTTCTTGGGAAGATGCCTTTAGTCACATTCAAAAAAATCTTGAAGGGCTTTCCGGTAATAAGATCGGTGCGCTCGCGGGAGATCAGGCCGATTGCGAAGCGATGATTGCCTTAAAAGATCTGATGACAAGCCTCGGCAGTCCTCATCTGGATTGCCGTCAAGATGGAACCCATTGGGATAGCCGCTCGCGCGGCGCGTATCTTTTCAACACATCCATTGCAGGAATTGAAAAGGCTGATCTCATCCTCCTGATCGCGACCAATCCACGACTTGAAGCGCCCCTCGTGAATGCACGCATTCGCAAGCGTTATCTGATGGGCGGATTACGGAATAAACTAGACGTCGGACTCATTGGCCCTGAGAGCGATTTAACCTACCCCCACGATCATCTGGAAAATCACGCGAAAACCATTAAAGATATTCTCGATGGAAAACATCCCTTCAGCGCTAAGTTAAAAGCCGCAAAAAAACCCATGCTCATTTTAGGACAAGGGGCAATGAATCGGCGCGATAGCTTGGAAATATTAAATTTATGCCAAAAGATTGCTGAAAAATATGGGCTCATTCAAGACGATTGGAATGGTTTTAACACCCTCCATATCGCTGCAGCACGGGTGGGCGGACTTGATCTCGGCTTTATCCCTCAAAAAAAGGGCGGGCTTGATACGGCAGGTATTCTGGCAGCTGCCCATAGCGGCCAATTGAAGGCCCTTTACCTCTTAGGAGCAGATGAGATCCCAACAACTGATCTGGGTGATACCTTTGTCATCTATCAAGGCCATCATGGAGATTTTGGCGCGCATCGGGCAGATGTCATTTTGCCAGGCGCCGCCTATACAGAAAAAAATGCAACCTATGTAAACACCGAAGGTCGACCGCAACATACCATTCAAGCTGTTCACCCCCCTGGAGAAGCCAAGGAAGATTGGCGCATCATTCGGGCGCTTTCTGATACGCTCAACCATACCTTGCCTTACGATACGCTGGAAGATATCCGAAGCCGATTAATTGCCGTTAATCCTATCTTTGAAGCGATTGGCCAGATCATCCCTGCACCTTGGGAACTGCTTCCCCAAGGAATACCTGAAACCTTAAGCCAACTCGCCTTTCAACTTCCTATTGCTAATTTTTACAGGACAGATCCTATTAGCCGACACTCTCTAACTATGGCACAATGTACCCAATCGTTTGAAAAAAAACAGCAGGTCACCCATGGATAATATCAGCGCCCTCCTTTGGAGTTATGCTCTTACGACGGCTGGCATTTGTGGAAAAATCCTCCTCTTGGTCGTTCCCCTCATCTTGAGCATCGCCTATCTTACATTGGCAGAACGTAAAGTCATTGCGGCCATGCAGCTCCGACGTGGCCCAAATAAGGTAGGCCCTTTTGGCCTTCTCCAGCCCATTGCTGACGGTCTAAAGCTGCTCCATAAGGAAATCATCATCCCCCACGCCTCAAACCCATTCTTGTTTATCTTGGCACCTGTGTTAACTTTTAGTTTAAGCCTGGCCGCCTGGGCTGTTATTCCCCTAGATCTTGGAATGGTATTGGCAGATATCAACGTTGGCATATTATACTTGTTTGCCATTTCTTCCCTGGGTGTCTATGGCATTATTATTGCGGGTTGGTCCAGCAATTCTAAGTATGCCTTTTTAGGCGCCCTTCGTTCCGCTGCCCAAATGATCTCTTACGAAGTCTCTATGGGATTGGTCATTATTTCTGTCCTTTTGTGTGCGGGATCCTTGAACCTGACCAAGATTGTCCAAGCTCAAGAAAATTTATGGTTCGCCATTCCTTTATTTCCAATGTTTATTGTGTTTTTCATCTCCATACTCGCGGAAACGAACCGCACCCCCTTTGACTTACCGGAAGCGGAAGCGGAACTTGTCGCTGGCTATCATGTGGAATATTCTTCTTTGGCTTTTGCCTTATTCTTTTTAGGGGAATACGCCAACATGATCCTGTTAAGCGCGATGACAACCATTCTTTTCTTTGGGGGATGGTTGCCCCCCCTCGCGATTGCCCCCTTCACCTGGATCCCCGGATTGATTTGGTTCCTCCTCAAAATTTGTTTCTTTTTGTTTATTTTCTTATGGGTTCGCGCAACCTTGCCCCGGTATCGTTATGACCAACTCATGCGCCTGGGCTGGAAAGTCTTTCTACCGTTCTCTCTCGTCTGGGTCGTCTTAACCGCTGGTGTTTTAATATTTATGGGATGGATCCCGAACGGGTCTTAGGAGTCAAGATATGTCATCCTTCATACGCCGTATTCGTTCTTGGTCTTTGTTTGAGATCGTCGTGGGTCTTGGGAAGAGCTTTCGGTACATCTTCAAGCGAAAAGTGACGCTCAATTATCCTCATGAAAAAGGGCGTTTAAGCCCGCGGTTTCGAGGGGAACACGCATTGCGGCGCTATCCCAATGGCGAGGAACGCTGCATCGCTTGTAAATTGTGTGAAGCAGTCTGTCCCGCTCAAGCCATTACCATTGAAGCTGAAGAACGTGCCGACGGAAGCCGTCGGACCACGCGCTACGACATTGATATGATCAAATGCATTTACTGTGGTTTATGCCAAGAATCCTGTCCCGTCGATGCGATCGTGGAGGGGCCGAACTTTGAATTCTCCACTTTTACACGGGAAGAACTTTACTATGATAAAGAAAAACTCCTGTCCAACGGGGATCGATGGGAACATGAAATCGCGGAAAACCTTAAAATAGACGCAAAATATAAATAGGATATCATCATGGTAGAAACGGCTCTTTTTTACTTATTTTCAGGCACCTTGATTGGTGCTGCGGCTATGGTCGTTATGGGGCGCAATCCTGTTCATTCCGTTTTGTTCTTAATTCTTGCCTTTTTGAATGCAGCCGGGTTGTTTCTGCTGGCAGGTGCGGAACTCCTCGCCATGATTTTAATTATCGTTTATGTGGGGGCCGTTGCCGTCCTTTTCTTGTTCGTTGTCATGATGTTGGACACCAGCTTCTCTGAACTCTCCAAAGGATTTGCCAAATATGGATTGATGGGATCGTTCGTTGGCCTCATTCTAGCTGGTGAATTGATCACCGTTGGCGTGTTGTGGATGTCCCATCCCAAGGCCCAAAAAGGAATTACCCAACCAATGGGTAAGGCAGCAACAAATGCCCACGCTCTGGGACAAATCTTATACACGGATTATTTTTATATCTTCCAGCTCTCAGGCGTTATTCTCCTGGTTGCTATGGTTGGAGCCATTGTCCTCACCCTTCGCAAACGCACCAGCGCCCTCCATCAAAACTACCAGGCTCAGCTTAATCGCTGTCCTGCTAATACACTCGAGATGGTTAAAGTTCCGTCGAGGCAAGGCGTTTTTGAACAGGGGGAAAGATGAAGAAGGACCAAAACCATGATTGAACTCACCCTTACCCACTACCTTGTCGTATCATCTATTGTCTTTACCTTGGGCGTGTTTGGCGTATTTTTGAACCGGCGCAACATCATCATTGTATTGATGTCCATTGAGCTCATGTTGCTGGCCGTGAACATTAACTTTGTTGCTTTTTCCTGGTTTTTAAAAGATTTGGCGGGCCAAGTCTTTTCCCTCTTTATCCTCACGGTTGCCGCCGCCGAAGCCGCCATTGGCCTTGCCATTTTGGTTGTCTATTTCCGCAACCGCTCCACCATTAAAATAGACGATATGAGCATGATGAAGGGGTGAAAGGAAAACATAGATAAATATGTATGTTCAACAAAACTAAGTACGAAAATTTAATACGGGGGGAGATATTATCTTTAACACAAAATTCTATTTTTTATTTTTATAATTATTTATAGAATTAATTAATCCGCTTGCATTTGATCTGTAATCCCTTATTTCTAAAACAGAATCAGGTATAATTTTTTTAACCAAATTATCATGCTCTTTTACTTCATCGTTCATAGAAGCAAGAGCAGTTTTCCTTATAGCATCTTCCTTCCATGTGGGATGTTCAATTTTGAATTGGTTAATTTTTTCAAACAACCTTTTTTCAATCTCTCCTTTTCGCTTTTCCATATTCTCTAATTTCTTTAAAAATAAATCGCTTTGAATATAGTATTGGAAAATTTTTTCTCGAAGTTCTTTATCATCAAAAATTACGAGCCACTCTTTATTTTTTTGATAAAATTGTCGAGATTCTTGAATCGTATTGATTATTGCGAACCATATAATACTTGTTTTATTATAATCTTCAGTAAGTTTGTCATATAGCCCTATAGAATATTTTAAATCATCTTGTAGGGCTGTAATTGCAAGGCTTTGTATATTTTCCAGTCTTCGCGATTCGCGTTTCCAATCAACAAACCAACCAGCTCCTGCCGCGAGAAAGCCTCCTAGTATTGTTGCAACTATTTGCGTCCAAACTGACTTCATAGGATTCCTTATTACAGAGGTGGCCCCCAAAATTCGGACAGTGTGTTAAGCTATAGTCCTTGAGAAAGAAGGACTATGAAAATGAGCAGGATACGTAAGAACCACAGCGCTGAATTTAAAGCCCAGGCTGCTTTGGCAGCCATACGCGAAGATGCCACGATT
>CAMCRD010000017.1 GCA_945877185.1 Candidatus Finniella inopinata
ATTGTCCTCTCTATTCAGTCTTCAAGCAAGGCCTGATTCGCTTTCAGTTTCTACTTGCTCAGTCGGCTGTTGGAGTTCTAGAAACCCTTTTAAACCTCTTGGAATTGGCTAAAAATGGAACCTTTTAAAAAAGTGACGGGTAGTGAGAGTGAAATCATAAAAATTAAATAAGGAAACAATCATGGAAATAGTAACCACGGGCGAAATCATTGCAGGTATCTTTGGGTTATTGGCGATTCTGATCGTCGCACGATCTGTGCGTACGGTTTCTCAAGGGTATGAATATACGGTGGAGCGTTTTGGACGCTATACGCGCACGCTTTCTCCCGGCCTTCATCTGATTGTGCCCATGGTCGATAGAATCGGGGCTAAAATTAATATGATGGAAGCTGTCTTTGACGTGCCCTCTCAGGATGTGATTACCAAAGATAATGCGGCTGTTACGGTCGATGGCATCGTGTTTTATCAGGTGTTGGATGCTGCAAAAGCGGCCTATGAAGTCGCCAATCTGGCGAATGCTATTTTAAATTTGACCATGACCAATATCCGCACCGTCATGGGGTCGATGGACCTGGATGAATTGCTCTCCCATCGTGAAGTCATTAATGCGCGGTTGTTGTCCGTCGTGGATGAGGCGACGTCTCCATGGGGACTCAAGGTGACACGTATTGAAATAAAAGACATCAAACCTCCCCGGGATTTGATTGATTCCATGGGACGTCAGATGAAGGCAGAGCGGGAGAAGCGGGCCCTGATTTTAGAAGCCGAAGGGGAACGCCAAGCTGCGATCCTTGCAGCCGAAGGAGATCGCCAATCCCGTATTCTAAAAGGGGAAGGTGTGAAGCAATCTATGATTTTGGAAGCGGAAGGACGGCGGGAATCTGCCCAACGGGATGCAGAAGCACGTGAACGGTTGGCCCAAGCGGAAGCGAAAGCGACAACGGACGTGTCAGTGGCCATAAATAAAGGTTCCGTGCAAGCGATCAATTACTTCGTTGCCCAAAAATATGTGGAGGCCCTTCATGCTTTTGCAGATTCGCCCAACCAGAAATTGCTTTTAATGCCCATGGAGGTTTCCAGTGTGATTGGGTCTATTGCTGGTATTGCGGAAGTTGCGAAAGAGGCTTTTTCTGATAAAAAAGAAGAGAAAAGCGAGTCCTTAAATTCACGCAAGAAGTCTAAAGCCAGTGTACCATCAACGGGAGAATCTGTATGACATTAGCCTATTGGCACTGGGTCATCTTAGGGTTGCTCATGGTTGCTTTAGAAGTCATGATACCTGGCACCTTCCTCTTATGGGTTGGGATAGCTGCCCTTATTCTTGGAGGCACAACTTTTTTGTTTCCTTTAATGTCTGTTACGACACAGTTGGTTCTATTTGGTGTCATGGCTCTTTTGGTAACGATTTTAGGGCGTAAAATTATTCGTCTTCAGGCCAATGAAGAGGTTCCTGCGACACTTAACCGTCGGGGACAACAGTTTGTGGGACAGACGATTGTCTTAGACGTTCCCATTGTCAATGGTCATGCTCATGTCACGGTTGCAGATTCTAAGTGGCTTATTAAGGGACCAGACCTGCCAGCAGGTGTTATTGTTAAAGTTGTGGGTATAGATGGCAATATGTTGATCGTTGTTAAAGAAGATTAGGAACGATCCCAAATAAGTAAGCTAAAAAAGGCTTAAAAGCTCTAATTATTGGTGGCTCTTATAAAATTAGTTATACTTTTTGTTTTCTTTATTGCAAGAAATTGGATTTTTGTGCTCTAAGTTGTGAAATAGTCACAGATACGCCAGGGGTGCATTGAGCGATGGGATCTGGAAATTTAGCAAGAGAGTCCACAAGAAACCAGCCTGACGAAGTTAGTCCAGAAGTTTTTCGAGAAGTCGGGCAGATTCTTGCAGACGCACGAAAAGAAAAAAACCTTACAATTTGGCAAGTCGCCGCTCAAATTCATATTCGACAACAATATCTGGCAGATTTAGAAGAAGGTCGCCTCAGTGACCTTCCTGGGCGTGTTTATATTTTAGGATTTATTAGGACTTATGCGCGTTCGCTCAATTTAGATGGGGAAGAGTTGGTCCGTCGTGTGAGCGTCCTGCCCAATTTACCAGATTATGCACGAAGTCAGGTTCCCATTCCTATGCATACAGAAGAGGGGCCAAATTTTCCTATCCTTATGATTTCAGTCGTGTTGGTCGTATTAAGTGCAGCGGGAGGGTATTTTTACTTGAAACCTTCTGAAAATTCAGTCCCTAAAGAGGCTTTGTCCCTTGATGTATTACAGCCTCAAGACCTAGGGAAAGGCCCTGCGGCGGAAGAAAAACCCACTCAATTCCTTCAGTCGCCCGCCGTCGTGCCTCCTCTAGCCATACCAAAACTCCAGGTTTTGCAGGAAGAAGCTGCCATAGAAAAATCAGCCGAGCCCACAAATAAAGAAAAAGATATTAAAGTCGCAATCTCTGCTCCGAAAAAGATCATCTTAAAGGCAAGGGAGCCCTCTTGGGTTGAAATTCGAGATGAAGCGGGTCGCGTTTTCTTCATGCGTGTTTTGCAACGGGGGGAAGAATATGTCGTTCCGGATAAGCCCGGTTCCGTGTTTAATACCGGCAATGCGGGGGGTATCGATATTTTTGTTGGTGACCAGAAGCTTCCACCTTTAGGGGCGCGGGGTGACGTCAAGCGTGGCATTCGCCTGGAAACATTGCAATAGGTCTGGTAACGAAAAGTTTACAGTTAAAAGCTATCCTTAAAGTGTGCACAAAAGCCTTTGTTGGGTAGTTATGAAGGATGAAGACCAAAGCAATTTTTGGGGCAGGGATGATTTGGGCCGTGCTGGTCTGCATTGGGTTGTCTGTTTCTAAGCCTGTTCACAAGATGGTCACCCGGGGGGGGCCAGACAAAATTGCAGTGGATGAGCAACCCTCAAGATATCCTGCCTTAGATTTAGAAGACCTCTGTCAACAATCTAAGAATCCCAAATGTGAAGCCATTGTTGATGACTTTTGCCGGAAATCGTGTGTCGCGAATTTATGTTCAGCATATGGTTCTATACGCGGCATGTGCCGTCTGATGTGCGAGGCGGAAGATTTGTTTCCTGAATGTTCCAAGATGGGCCCTTCAGGTGCTATGGGTAGCATGCCTCAGAACCAACAGATGTATCCTTATCCAAACCAACAGGTCTACCCATACGGGGCGGCGCCATTTCAGTGAGGGGCCCAAACCGTTCAAAGTAGCAAATCAAATTTAAAAGACTATATCTGTTTTTAGCAGAACCAGTTGAGGAAGAATCGTCCTAGCGGTGGTAATCTACCAACTCAATGCCATAAGCACCCTCACCAGAAACCCAATAAAAACACAGACGATACTGATCATTGTACCTTAGGCTTATCTGACCTTTTCGGTCCCCTTGTAAAATTTCAAGCGCTGTTCCTGGCGTTAAATACGTTCGAAGCTGAAAGATACTATTGGCCCTATCTATAGCGTTTAGCATCTCAAGAACATTTTGATCCAGCTCTTCCTTTTCCTGCTCCCACTGGTGTTTTAATGTCTTATCCCTAAAAGAGCACAGCCTAGTTGGGTGGATAGGTCCAGCCGAAACGGCACGCCCTATTGTTGTAGTTGTAGTCGTTGTCGTTTGCTGAGTTTTATCCTGGTATGCCTTGGTTAAGCCCGCCCTTTGCTTTGTACGGGCCTCTTGCTGAGATTGTGCAGCTTTTGCTTTACTCTGAGCAGCAGCCTCCCTGTTCTTTTGCTCGGAAAGGAGTTGGGCTTTTAAGGTCTGGGAATCGAGGAATGAGGAGGGGATAAACTCCTGGAACGCCTCTTGTTTCGACGATGTACTTTGAAGGCGCTCTATATAAAGCTGGCGCCTTACTTTGGCAATTTCGTGATTAAACTCTTTCACCTGTGCAGAAAAAAGGCCAACATTCTTTTCCAAAGATCGGCTCAGTTCCCGAATATCCCCGATCCTATCGGCATAACCCCCCTCTGCTTTGAGGATCGTCAGTAGGCTGTAGCCTTCTTCAATTTGGTGAGCCAGCTCGTTAAAGGAATTGAGGTAGGTGTTACTTATGTCGGCTGGCAAAAGCGAGCTATGCGCCCATAAATTCTGGTACTGTTCGTCAAAGGTTTGGTAGGTATCGCCCATTTTTTCAAAATGCTGCTGGGCAACCGCTTGGCGAATGAGTCTGCGTGTTTCTTCTTTCTTCTTTTGCTTGAAATGTCCCCTTAAGCGCCCAATATTTTCTTGAAGGGGAGGGATTGAACGTTCAAGAAGAGCGATAAAACCCCTTCCATAGCGGTTAAAATCGTCTTGGGATTGTTCCATCAGCATGTCCATAAGGACAATGGCTTCTTCTTCCTGTATGATAAAACCGTTTTCTTTTGGGATATCTTGAAAATATTTAAAAGACATTTGCCATTGTTGTTGCATTCCGAACATACAAGCTATTGCTTTATAATCATCGGTTTCAAATTCTTGTCTGGGAATTTGACTGTAAAGTTTTCTCATCATTCCAAACTGCTTTAGTTGATAATGAGCTAGAGCCATAATCCGTTTTAAGAAATTAGGCGTGATTTGAATCTGGAAAAGAGGATTTTTAGATGAAGGCCAATCCTGTTCGAGGGCTTGTTCTCCAAACTCAATCACTTTCCTATCATTGAGGCCATGGCGATGTAAAAGGCTCAACGCAATATAGTCTATGGCGTCAAGCTCTTTCCCTTGAAGGTGACGAGCGTTTTCATAAAGAGTGGCGTATTTTAAGGATAGGGAGCCTTCTGGATTTAGAAATCCTGTAGCTTGTTTGCTTCGTTCTTGGGCTGTCTGCAAAGCCTGGATATGCTTAGCGACGAAAAAACCAAGGCATTGTCGAAGATCGTTGTGTTTACCAGATTTTTTCGCTTTATAAAGGTGTCTTTCTGCTTCGGTAAAGTTTTCCAATCCCAAAAAAATCTTGCTGCTTCGGTGTGGTAGTAGAACCAGCATTTCTTTAATTGCTCACTAGTGCGCCAGGGATTATAAAGATAACCTTGAAAAGGGCCTTTTGATTGGAAGAAATCAAGGTCAGACTCTTCTGCCGAATAATCTGTCAACCACCAATGAATATTTCTGCATTTAGACATGAATGTGAGAATAGAAGATTCGTTTTGTTCATCTAAATTTACCCTAGCTTGATCTATACTGTCTCTAATCTGACTGCTAAAAGAAAACTGGGGACCAATTATTCCTTTCTTCGAAAAAGTATGATCTAACTCTTCTCGGGTTTTATAATCTGAAGCTTGTATTTCTAAAGATGAAAAAGCCACAGATAACAAGGCCGTTATAAAATATATTGATTTATTAGGCATTTTTAATAAGTTTCTCTTTTGGGTTTGTTTGTAGTGCATACAACTCCTATGCGGGATAAATAGGAATTCTAAAATTCAATTTCAAGGAGTATTTTTTCTGCGCACTTACCTTTTTCTAAATCTAAAAATAGCTCCTTTTAATACAATTATCCAACAAAGCTTATTATTAAAATTTTAACGAATGTGTGATGTGATTTAAATTAGGATCACAACTAGGGAAAACGCTTGTGAAAAAGAACTCCCCCGAAACAGAAGCTCATTCCTTAAATTGGACGACACCGGAAGGAATTATGGTGAAGCCGCTCTATACGGAAAAAGACTTAGAGGGTCTCTCCCATCTCAATACTTTGCCAGGAGTTCCGCCCTATACGCGGGGTATTCGAGCGACGATGTATGCGGGGCGTCCATGGACCCTTCGTCAATATGCCGGATTTTCAACGGCCAAAGACACCAATGCTTTTTTTCGGGAGTGCTTGGCGGGTGGTCAGCGGGGGCTTTCCGTTGCTTTTGATCTGCCGACCCATCGGGGGTATGACTCTGACCACCCCCGTGTTGTCGGGGATGTGGGGAAAGCAGGGGTTGTTATTAATTCCGTTGAGGATATGAAGCGGTTGTTTGAGGGTATTCCCCTTGATGAGATGAGTGTCTCCATGACCATGAATGGGGCGGTCTTGCCCATTCTCGCTTTTTATATCCTTGCCGCAGAGGAGCAAGGGGTAAAGCCGGATCAACTTTCTGGCACCATTCAAAACGATATCTTGAAAGAATTCTTGGTCCGCAATACTTACATCTATCCGCCTCAAGAGAGCATGCGCATTGTGGGGGATATCATTGCTTACTGTTCCACCCATATGCCCAAGTTTAACCCGATCTCCATTTCCGGTTACCATATGCATGAAGCGGGCGCGACAGCTGTTCAAGAACTCGCTTATACGCTTGCTGACGGTTTAGCGTATGTGCGCACAGCCCTTTCCAAGGGTCTGAAAATCGATGATTTTGCCCCACGCCTGTCTTTTTTCTTTGGCATTGGGATGAACTTTTTCATGGAAGTGGCAAAATTACGGGCAGCGCGGTTTCTTTGGGCCGAGCTCATGGCCAAATTTAATCCTCAAAATCCACAAAGTATGATGTTGCGGACCCATTGCCAAACGTCAGGTGTCAGCCTGGCAGCGCAAGATCCTGACAACAACATTGTTCGCACGACCCTTGAGGCCCTGGCTGCTGTCTTGGGGGGCACGCAGTCTTTGCATACCAATGCGTTAGATGAGGCTTTGGGGCTTCCCACCACCCGGACCGCTCGTATTGCCCGCAATACCCAATTGATTCTGGCGGAAGAAACCGGCCTTACCCATGTCGTTGACCCGCTTGGGGGGAGTTATTACGTAGAAAGCCTTACCCACAGCCTGGTTGAGGCTGCCCGTAAATTGATTCAAGAAGTAGAAGATCTGGGGGGAATGACCAAAGCCGTTGAGTCGGGGTTGCCAAAATTGCGCATTGAAGAAGCCGCCTTGCGGCGACAAATTGCTCTTGATGAAGCGGAAAATACCATTGTGGGCGTGAATAAATATAGGCTTGAGCAAGAAGACGATCCTTCCCTCTTGGATATTGATACACAAGCTGTGCAGCGAGAGCAATTGAGCCATCTCAAGCATCTCAAAACCCATCGAGATAAGAACGCTTGTGAGGCGGCGCTTAACAACCTTGCTTCGATTGCAAAATCGGGGAAAGGAAATTTGCTAGAAGCAACGATCCATGCGGCCCGCGTTCGTGCCACTTTGGGGGAGATTTCATTCACTTTGGAGGGCGTTTTTGGTCGGTACGAAGCGCATTCCCCAACCTTGAGCGGGGTCTATGCATCTAGTCTGCAGGAGGAAGAAGGGTTCAAAGATGTTCAAAAAAGTGTTGAGGCTTTTCAAAAAGATCACGGGCGGCGCCCAAAGTTGCTCTTAGTAAAGTTGGGTCAAGATGGCCATGACCGGGGACTAAAAATTATTGCGACAGCTTTTGCAGATTGTGGTTTTGATGTAGAAATTGGCCCTCTTTTCTCAACGCCGGAAGAAGCAGCCCGTCAAGCGGTGGAAAATAATGCTCATGTCATCGGGGTATCCTCCATGACGGCGGGTCACAAAACATTGGTCCCAGCGCTCATCAACGCGCTTAAGGATTTAGATGCCCACCATATTCAGGTGATTTGCGGGGGTATCTTGCCCACAAAAGATCATGAGTTTTTGAGAGAAGCGGGCGTTAGTTCTCTATTTACGCCAGGGACGCCGGTGTTGCGTATTATTCGGGAGGTTTTGGGAAAATTATCATAACGGCCCAATTTAAGAAAGTAGGTTATGCTTCATTTGTATTTCTAACATTTATCTATATACTTATATAAGTTTTTTTAATAATTAATAAAACAATTTTCTAATATTTAACTAAATAAAAAATATTTGCAATTGAGTATTTTTATATATAAGTGTTGTTTTGAACAACATAAACCTCACTTTTTAAAAGGTATTATATTATGAAAAATAAATTAATAGCAGCTATGCTTTTGCTTGCAGGTCACATTAACGGGATGGAAGTAGTACAGTTATTAGAGGAAACTTCTGACAGTTTTCTTCAGTTCTCCATGGATATAGAAGGTGATGTTTCGCCTCAAGATCGCGTTAATGAGTTAGAGGAATATTACCAGAGTGAATCAAAACTAAAAGGTAATAAGGCGCTTCAGGATCTTAATGAAGTGTTTAGTGAAGAAGACAGAAAATCGTTTTTTGAAGAATTAGTTTCTAAAATGAATGATATTACGAATGATGCAGCTATGCTGGATTACATTAATTCTGCTGCAACGTCGATTATCAGGTTACCGGAGTATGATGCCGAGTCATCCGATAATAGTGATGAGTCATCTATGGATTCAGCTAATTTTGTTTATAAGCCACCCTTTTTATTCACGTTGGTCGAAGCTCTTGAGCCTATTACGTGGGTTTATATCGGAAGAGTTCAAGCGGCTGCAAAATAATAAAATTTTGAACCAAAAGCTAAATATATTCATTATATTTTGCTCTATAAAAAACGCCTCAAGCTGAGGCGTTTTTTTGTTTTTTCCTGATTCTTTGGTTTCCCCCCAAAAATATTTAGAATGATCCCCCCATTGACAGATCCTTTTAACCTTTGAGACAATAAAATTAAGAGATATTTGCTAAAAATTTCTCTCTTAAGTCATTGTTGTTAAAGGGAGAAGAAATGGACGGCACTCATTTGGCCCTTGCGACAGCTGTTACTCCTCAGAACCTCCTACTTTTGCTAGGTTTGTCCTTCTTCTTAGGCTTAGCTTATGAGGATCTTTATGGGCGCAGCCAATTTAACCATCCGGGCGGTGTGCGCACCTTTCCCATGCTCTCCATGTCCGGTGTTTGCCTTTATTTGCTGGAGCCCCAGTACGGTCTTGTCTTTGCCGCGGGTTTGGTGATTTTAGGTCTGTGGCTTTTGGCTTATTACCAATACCATTTGCATCATAGCGGCCGCAATGAAGAGACGGCGGGAGGGTTAGCGGCGCTTACGTGCAACCTTTTGGCTTATTTATTGGGTCCCATAGCTATTATGCAATCCAGTTGGTTTGCCATTGGGGTGACAGTCAGCTCCGTCCTATTTTTAGGGGCCCGGGATCGTTTGCACGATATTGCGCGCCAAATCCCCTCTGACGAAATTACCGCTACGGGTAAGTTTTTAATCCTGACGGGTATTATTTTACCACTCCTTCCCGATACGCCGGTTACAAACTTTACGCCGATTACGCCTTATCAAGTGTGGCTAGCCGTTGTGGTTGTGAGTGGCATTTCCTACGCAAGCTATTTGATTCAGCGATATAAATCTCAACAAGGCGGTATTTGGTTAACATCTGTTTTGGGAGGAATTTATTCGTCAACCATTACAACGGTTGTCTTGGCGCGCCATGCAGAGCAAAAACGAGTGAGCTCCGAGATGTTCCATTTTAGCATTATATTGTCAACATCGATGGTCTACCTTCGCTTGTTTATTATTATTATGGCTTTTAACCATACGCTTGCCAAGCAAATAAGCCCTACGCTGATAGGCCTGTTCTTTGTGTCGTTATTATTATCTCTCATTTTATATGGAAGGCATCATAACGGTAAAGATGTTGCTCAAAAAGTGATCGTTACCCCAAAAAACCCTTTAGAATTAGCGCCAGCACTCATTTTTGCAACTTTATTTGTTTGCATTTCTTTTGCGTCTGCGTGGGCAAAGCGAAACTTTGGTGATGCTGGTTTATATACCTTAGCAATGGTCATTGGCGTTTCGGATATCTCTCCTTTCGTTGTGAGCTTGGCGCAAGATAGTGTTTATGGTCTAAACCCAAAGGTTGTTTCTGCGGCTATTTTGATCGCAACGTCTTCAAACAATTTGTTAAAAGCGATATACGCGATTATTTTTGCGGGGTTTCGGTTGTGCCTTATCCCTGTGTTGCTCTTGATTTTTTTGGCGATTATCGGATGTATCCAACCGATATATGAACTTTGGGGATAGTTATTTAGGGAAGGTCAGTGGACTTGTTATGTGCCGAAGTATTGTGAGAAGCTTAATTTAGAGGGGGGCGATTATTAATCAAATATTTACGAAGTCCTTGTTAGCATCAACTATGAACTGAAACAAAAAGGAGTTTTTAAAATGAATTATGGAAAAATACCTTTAGGGGTGCTCGTTACTTTTGGAGCCCTTGAAACTCAAGCAATGGCCATGCAACAACAGTATCAGATGCAGAGGCCTCAAGCCCCTATGGCTCAAGCTGGTGCGCCTCACTCTGGAGAGCACGCGGAACATGCGGGTTCGGAACATGAGCATGCAGGTAAAGAACATGAGCATGCAGGTAAAGAACATGAGCATGCGGGCAAAGAACACGCTGAGCATTCAGGGCATGAGGGGAAAAAGGAACACTCAGAGCATTCGGAACACGCTGGACACGAGCATGGTGGAAAAAAAGAGCATTCCGGGAAAAAGGAGAGCGGAGAAGACAAGCTCGAGCCCGTAAAGAAAGAATTACTTGCAAAGCTGGAAGAGAATAAAAGCAAACCTATCCGTTGTGCACAAAAAGATGGGAAGCCTCATACAATAAGAGCTGCGCCGATGATTGTCAGCGTTAAAAAAGAGGAGACGAAAGTCGAGAAAGAGAAGGGTGACTTTGATATACAGTATACTGCAGCCGGTAAAAAAATGCATATAGTTTGCCCAAGTGCAGCATTTGAAGACTAAACGTCTTATCGCAGGGCCTAGCAGGGAGAGCATGATCGCCTACCTGTTGGGCTCTTTTCTCAACTTTCAGCTTTAATTTTCTTCCTCATTTCATTGATATAATTCCTTTATATCCCTTCCATTTTCCCATTTTATTGCAACCCCCCTCTTTTTTTACTTGGTTCTGAGGGGGAGTTAAGGTTAAAGTTATAGATGAAGATGATCAAATTTATGATTGGATACGTGAAGGTGATAGATTATGTCGAATAAAAAATTTACGCCACCTCAGCATGTTGCCAATCTTTTTGGAAACCAGAAGCGGCATTACATGTCCGCATCTTGGCTTTCACATCCCTTTATTATTAATGTACCCGTAATGGATGAGCCTGTGACTTTTTTGCGCTTAAAATTCAAGCCCAGTCTTAGTGCCGGTCTATTGCGGCCTGGTATGGAGTATATTGCCTTATGGCTAAGAAAATGCTTATTGATGCAACCCACGACGAGGAAGTTCGGGTTGCAATTGTTGATGGCAACCGGTTAGAAGAATTTGATTCGGAGACATCTACAAAACGACAAATTAAAGGAAATATCTATCTTGCAAAAGTCGTTCGAATCGAACCGTCTTTGCAAGCTGCTTTCATTGAATTCGGAGGCAATCGTCATGGTTTTTTGCCATTTGGGGAAATCCACCCGGATTATTTCCGCATTCCCGTGTCTGATCGCAACGCCCTTGAGAGTGAGGCAAACCCCATAGAGGGGGCTTCTACCCCAGATGCTGCGACTGATGAAAAGGGAAAAGCAGAGAAGGCCAAACCTAAACCTAAATCCAAAGGCAAAAAAGCAAAAGCGTCTGCTATAATAGAAGAGGCGAGCGCTGTTCTCCACGAAGACCTTGAATCAATTCAACCTCATTCAGACGATTCTGGAGATTCTGGAATTGATTTGGTGGATGAAGATGAGCTGCCCCGCCGTGCCCGTAATTACCATTATAAAATCCAAGAGGTCATCAAGCGTCGCCAGATTATGTTGATTCAGGTGGTCAAGGAAGAGAGAGGCAATAAGGGAGCGGCTCTGACCACGTACCTGAGCCTTCCTGGACGCTATTGTGTCCTGATGCCAAACGCCGGTCATCGAGGAGGGGGAATTTCTCGCAAGATCAATGATGGTACGGATCGTCGCCGTTTGCGCGATATCTTAAAAGAGTTGGAGATCCCTGACGGGATGAGCCTCATTGTGCGCACTGCTGGCCAAGAGCGCAATAAGCTTGAAATTCGTCGAGATTTTGACTACCTCTTACGTTTGTGGGAGGAAATTCGAGAAACAACACTCAAAGCCACGGCGCCAGAATTGATTTATGCGGAAGGTGACTTGATTAAACGCTCAATCCGAGATGTGTATAATCGGGATATTGACCAAATTCTTGTAGATGGGGATGAAGCTTATAAGACCGCTAAAGCTTTTATGAAAGCCCTCATCCCGAGCCATACAAAAAGGGTACAGCCTTACAAAGATCCGATTCCTCTTTTTCATCGCCATAAAGTTGAAGAACAAATCGATGCTATGATGAATCCAACGGCTAAGTTACCGTCGGGAGGCTCGATCGTCATTAACTTAACGGAAGCCTTAGTGGCTATTGATGTTAACTCTGGTCGGTCGACGAGAGAGCGCCATATTGATGAAACTGCCTTAAAAACGAACCTTGAAGCTGCTGACGAGATTGCGCGACAGATGCGGTTACGTGACTTGGCGGGGTTGGTTGTTATTGATTTTATCGATATGAGTGAGCAAAAACATATCCAAGCGGTGGAAAAGCGCTTAAAGGAGGCTACCTGTCGTGATCGAGCTCGGATTCAACTTGGTCACATTAGTCAATTTGGATTATTAGAGCTGAGCCGTCAACGGTTGCGTCCCAGTCTCTTGGAAACAAACTCATCTCCTTGTACCCATTGTCGAGGAACAGGATTTGTGCGTTCTGTAGAATCTATGTCCCTTCTTGTTTTGCGGGCCATTGAAAATGAAGGAGTTGAGGGTCGTAGCGCTGAAATTGTGGTTACCGTTCCTACAGGTGTTGATTTGTACCTTCTCAACCAGAAGCGTTCTTCTTTGACGGTTGTAGAAGCCCGTTATCAAATGCATATTATTATTGCGCGAGACGATACAATTATATCTCCTGATTTTAGAATTGAATCTTTGGCGGAGCGGAAAGTACCCCTCAACTTACCACAATCGCAGCCTCTTCCAGCTCCTGAGCCGATCGAGGAAGAAGATGAAGGTCAGTATGAATCGCTTGTAGAGTCTGGTGGTGAAATAAATAGCCCCCCTCATGGCGCTCATCAAGGTGAGGGAAGTGGTCGGCGCCGCCGTCGCCGTCGTCCTTTTTCTAAACGGCGAGACCAGGAGCGTCAATGGGATCAAAATCAAGGGGATCTTGCCACAGGAGCAGAAAACCCTCAAGACAATAATATTTCTATAGAAGAACAAATTGTTACTGAAATTATGGGGACAGTCCAAAAGAGTAAGGGGACCCCAGACCAATCTCCTATACAAGAAGATAAGCAGAAAGTCAAAAAGGAAGAGGTAGTCAAAGAAGAGGGCAGCGGAGATCATCCACGCCGTCGCCGTCGTCGTGGCCGTCGTCATGGTCAGCGCCATTCACAGCCGCAAGGAGAAGGAGATGGTGAAAATTCATCTTCAGCCTCCCCTGTTACAAATCCAGAAGCTCCTATGAAGGCTGCTACACCACATACGCCACCTTTAAAGCAAGTCTTAAAAGAGGTTGAGGGTTCAGGACAAAAGACAAAAGATGTGGCTATACCGATGACATCTTTGCCAGAGGGTTCTGGATCATCTTCTAAGAAAAGCCCACATGGTCGGTGGTGGAAAAGGTTATTAGAGTCGTAAGAGAGCCTAAAAAGTCAGGAATCAGAAAGAGAATGCCTTTTTTGGCTATGGGTATAACCAGGAGATCGCCATTGCGAAAAACAATCATGGTTTTGTTTTTTCTCTTGAGCGGCTTTGTGTCTGAAAGTTGGGCGTCTTTGCCTCAATTTAAGCCGGGGAGCGTTCTTCTGGATGATGAAACGGATGCCGCCTTTAAACAGTGGATTCAAAAGATATTCACTGTTGCTGGATTGAAGCAATATCAACCCCACATTTATGTCATCGTTAATCCTGAAGTTAATGCGGCTGCTTCTGTTGGGGGCAATATTTTTATTTATTCCGAATTTCTCATGAAATGTGATAATGCGGATCAATTTTTAGGCGTTATGGCTCATGAAGTTGGTCACATTGCGGGGGGGCATATCTCCCGTATGGATGCGGCTCTCAATCAAGCTATTGTTCCAGCGGCAGCGGCTGTTATTTTAGGGGGCGCCCTTGCTTTGGCAAGTGGAAATTCAGCTCCTTTTGAGGCTGCTCTTGCTGGTGGGGCCCATGTTTTTGAGCGAGGTATGCTTAAGTTTTCCAGGACGCAAGAATCCGCAGCTGATCAAGCTGCCCTTACATATCTTGAAAAATTAGGGTGGCCTGCTGAAGGATTGTCTCAATTTTTGGATAAGATAAGCAAAATGCAAGGAGCTTCTTCGAGAATTGATCCCTACACAATTACTCATCCTTTAACGCCTGATCGTATTCAAAGCGTCCATGACCATACCCGTAAGTGTTCCCATAAAGGACGAACGGTTTCAAGTGAGATTGAGTCTAAATTTCAACGCATTAAAGCAAAAATGATGGCCTTTTTAGACCCTGCCAGAGCATTAGCGACATATCCGGCTTCGGATGTATCATTGGCAGCCCGATATGCGCGGGCCATTGCCTTGTATCGTCAAGGGCAATTTACGCAAGCCTTGTCTCTTATTGATCGTCTCTTAAAAGATTATCCCAAGGATCCTTATTTTTATGAGTTGAAAGGTCAAGTATTGTTTGAGAATGGGGAAATTGAAAAAGCAATTCCTGCTCTTCAATCGGCTTCCTCCTTAAGGCCTCACAGTCCCTTGATTAAGATCATGCTTGCTCATGCTCTCATTGAACGAAAATTTCCCCCCGGATTCACGGAGGCTGTCAAAGTTCTTCTTCCCGTTACACAAAAACATCCTCAAGATTTTCCCATGGCTTGGCGCCTCCTCGCAACGGCTTATGGCAGGTCAAATCAGTTGGGAGAAGCTTCTCTTGCCTTAGCGGAAGAAGCCCTATTGCGCGAAGATTATCGGTCGGCAATGTCTCAAGCAAACCGTGCGAAGTCATTGCTTAAATCCAATCCGAAAGCATTGACCAGGGTCGAAGACCTCCTCAGTCAGTTGAAGCAGAAAATGGGTACCTGAAAAGCCACATAAGCCTATATTTTTCTGAACCTCTTGATTAAATTTATTGTTTTTTCTTTTACAGCTCTTATATGTTCATTAAGAAGTTCATTATTTTTTTAAACATCGAGTTTTTGCAAATGTCTCTTTTTATAACAATTCTTATTATGGGAATTCTTGGTGGTGCGGAAGTTGATATTTTCGTTCCCAGTTTTCCAGATTTACAAAGAACCTTTAATTTATCTCCTTTTATGGTGGAGTTGACCCTGGCTGTCAATTTGACGGCTCATTGCCTGACGTCTCTCATTGTTGGGAACCTGGGGGATAGATATGGCCGGCGGCCTATTATTTTAATGGGTCTTGGGGTTTTTATTGTTGGTAGTGTGTTTTGTATTTTTTCAACGGCCTACTGGCAGCTTCTTTTTGGGCGTTTTTTGCAAGGGGCAGGGATATCTGCGCCGGTTGTGTTAGCTTATTTGGTTATTGCTGATAAGTATTCAGCTTCCCGTCAGCAACAGTTGATGGGTGTTTTGAATGGGGCCTTGACGCTCGGTATGGCGTTTGCGCCCGTTGTTGGAAGCTACGTTAATATGTTTTTTCATTGGCAAGGTAATTTCGTTGTGCTTTTGATCCTTTCTTTGGTCTGTCTGGGTCTTGGTTTAGCGTTTTTACCAAAAGGCGTAAAAAACCCTGAGGTATCTTTATCTTTAAGAGAATATAAACCGGTCTTTCGTTCTAAGGTAGCTTTTTACTATATCTCAACCATTATTCTTGGGTTGCAAAGTTATTGGATTTTTGTTGGTATGTCCCCGATTTTCTATATGGAAGACTTAGGTGTGAGCCTCAAGGATTTTGGATTTTATCAAGGAGCCCTTGCGGTTACTTTTTCGATTGGCAGCTTTAGCTCTGGGTTTTTCTTGAGAAAATTTGGGCAGAAAAATTGTTTTTTCTTCAGTGTATTTTTGCTAGGCGGTTTTACAATGATGCTGCCGATTCTAATCCTTTTTAATGTAAGGGATCCGGTTGTGATTACATCTGTGATGTTGCTCCAATCTATTGGAATTATCCTTCCCGTCAACATCTTGTGGCCGCTCATGCTTGAAGCCATTCCTGGTGGAAAGGGACGCTTAGCTGCGGTCGCTGTTGCGAGCCGATTGATTATGACAGCCCTCAGCCTCCAAGCGGCGAGCTTTTTCTATGACGGGACGTTCCAGTCATTGGGTATGGCTATGGGATTGTTTATAGCACTCACTTTCTGGGCGGGATATAAACTCTTTCAAACAGATACTATCTTTAAAAATGAAGAAGAAATTCAAGGAATCCAAGCAGCTTAATTTCGAGTTTTTTCATGTTCGCTACCCGTCACTTTTAGAAAGTATTCTAAAATCAGCGTGTAAGAAGCTCATTGTCTACCACATTCAGTCATTGCGAGGAGCGAAGCGACGTGGCAATCCATGTATTTAAAGCAGCAGCTTCGCTTTTTCACGCATGAATACATGGATTGCCACGTCGCTTCGCTCCTCGCCATGACGAGATAAGGAATAAGTTTTGTTTTTCAACAAGTTAAAAAAGTAAAGTTAAAAAAGTAACGAGTGAACTTTTCATGCTTCTTTTAATAACGATTATCATGATGGAGATCCTGAGTGGTGCGGAAATCGATATTTTCGTTCCCAGCTTCCCGGACTTGCAAAATACCTTTCATTTATCTCCTTTTATGGTGGAGTTGACGCTGGGTGTTAATCTGACAGCGCATTGCGTGACGTCGCTTATTGTTGGCAATCTGGGAGATAGATATGGACGTCGACCCATCATTTTGTTGGGCCTAGGCATTTTTATAATAGGTTCCTTATTTTGTATCTTTTCAACGGCCTATTGGCACCTTCTGTTTGGGCGTTTCTGGCAGGGTGTTGGCGTATCTGCCCCAGCTGTATTGTCCTACTTGGTGCTTGCAGACAAGTATTCAGCAGAGAAGCAGCAACAATTAATGGGCGTGCTGAATGGGGCTATGAACCTTGCGGTGGCTTTTGCTCCTGTGGTGGGAAGCTATGTTAATATGTTCTTTCATTGGCAAGGTAATTTTGTTTTGCTTTTGATGCTTTCTTTGGTTTGTCTGGGTCTTGGTTTAGCCTTTTTGCCAAAGGGGGTGAGAAATCCGGAAATATCATTCTCTTTAAAGGAGTACGGTCCCGTATTGCGTTCCCAAAAAGCATTCTATTACATTGCAACCCTTGTCTTTTCCTTCCAAATTTATTGGATTTTTATTGCGATGTCCCCCATTTTTTATATGGAAGATTTGGGTGTGAGCCTGAAGGTTTTTGGATTTTATCAGGGTGCTCTTGCAGCTGTTTTTTCCCTTGCCAGTTTTGGTTCGGGATTTTTCTTGAGAAGATATGGACAGAAAAATTGTTTTTTCTTTGGTGTATTTTTATTAGCTGGTTTTACGGTCATGTTGTTGATCCTCACTTTTCTAAACGTGAAAGATCCAATGGTTATTACAGCTGTTATGATGCTTCAATCTATCGGTGTTGTTATGCCAGTCAACATCTTATGGCCTCTCATGCTCGACTGCATACCTGGTGCCAAAGGGCGCTTGGCTGCTGTGGTTGTGGCATGTCGGTTAATTATGACGGCCCTTAGTATTCAAATGGCCAGCTTTTTCTATGATGGAACAGTGCGATCATTGGGCTTGGCAATAGGTCTATTTATGGTGCTCAGTTTTTGGATGGGTTATAAACTTTTTCAAACAGGTTCTATCTTTAAAAAAGAAGAAGAGGTTCAAAGAATTCAAGCAGCTTAGCTGTATTTAGGATTTTAACTCGTCAAGCGTTGCTCCTTGTTCCTTGTAAAAAACTAAACTTAAAAGACTATAAAATGATTGTTCAAAGACATTTTCCTTTGGTATATAGTAGAGGAACAAAAGCATAACGCTTTTGTGATAAACCAAATTTTTATTTAATGAAGTGAGATCAAATTATGAAAAAGATATTTTCAAATTCCGCGATAATTTCTGCAGCTATCATTGTTGCTTTAGCCAGTTCTGGTTGTGCGCCGCGCATTGGGGCGAACAATGTCTCTATTCAAGGCGCCGGTCAAATGAGCCAAACGTTGCGCGGTAAAATTGTGGGCGCTCGTCCCGTGACGATATCAGCCTCGAGTACCGAAAGTGATAACCAACCCGGTGCAGGGGCCTTGATTGGCGCTCTCGGTGGTGGGCTTTTAGGGTCTCAGATCGGTCAGGGGAAAGGAAGTGTCCTTGCCGGTGTCGCCGGGGCTGCTGCAGGCGGCGTTGGTGGCCATCTTTTGGGTCAAAAACTGACAGATCAAGAAGGCATGGAATACCAAGTTCAGTTGGATCGTGGGGATCTTGTGACCATGCGTCAAGGAGCAGACCCGATGTTTCATGTTGGCCAACGCGTAATGGTTGTGGATAGCGGCCGTGGCCAAGGACGGGTTATTCCAGATAATTCTTAAAAAATCAGTCGAGTAGCTTCAGGATTTTTCTTGACGTTACTCAGTTAAGCCCAGCAATTCAATGGCCATGCGTTCAATAGCATGAGCCGCTTGGCTATTTGGATAGCGTGTCAAGGTTGAGGTTTTGTGGAGGATGCTATCCGGAACACTGTGATCTTGGTGTATAATGCCGACGAGTGCGGGGGCTTTGCTGAGAAAAAGATCACATTCTTTGATAAGGGTTGCGTAGGTTTTCTTACCGTGTTTGTCTGACTGGGCCATATTGACCACGATATGAAGCGGAAGGTCAGGGTTGCGTTGGCTGGTGACTTTGATAAAAGCAGACGCATCTGTGAGGGAGGCGGGTTCATCTGTAACGACAACAAGGCATTGACAAGCAAAAGTTGAGAACTCTTGAATAATTTGATCCAGTCCTGCGCTTAAGTCCATAATCATATGGTCGTATTTTGGCGCAATTGTTGTCAAAGAGTCCCTCAAACTTAAAACACCAGCTTTAGAAACGGTCGTAAAGGCGCCGTCAATCGAACGTCCTGTAATGATATCCACATAAGTTTTTGAGCGAAGATTAATCTTATGGCTAAAGATAGCATCTTCAAAAGTACATTTTTCCTTCAATACACTACCTAAGTCCCATTCCGGCTCCAAGCCAAGTTGAATGTCAACGTTTGCTAAACCTAGATCACCATCAAAGAGCAACACCCGTTTGCTTTGGTTGACAAGGGCTTGTGCAAGGTTAATGGAAAGCCAAGTCTTGCCGACGCCTCCTTTTCCAGAAGCGATGATGATTGTATTTGAAAGGCGTTGTGTGTTCATGATAAAGGTTCCGTTTCGTGTTCAGTTGACCTAAGGCGTACGATTGTTTACTGCCAATTCTTTTATGGTAAAGCTTCCTCTCTCAACAAAAGGTTAATGAGAAATATTTTTCTTAAAGTCCTCCTCTTTACAATAGGGTTGTTAGTCATAGTCTATTAATATAAACTTTTAATAGAATTTTATCGTAATGACGAGGGACCCCATGGGTTGCAAAACAGGACTTCTTGTGGCGACGGTATGTGGCCTAGGGATGGGGAAAGCATATGCTGAAGTCGACACCGTGTCTGACGACACGGAATACGTATACACCGATGCCAACGCCCCCCACCAAACCCATGTCGGCGAAAAGCCCACCAAATTTTATGTTGGCCTCGTGGGCGGTATCGAGCGTATGACCGGCCGCCGTACGGAAGGCTTGCGTGAACCTGCAGGTTTAACAATCTATCAGAGTAATAAGAGAATGTTGGAAAATAAAGCCACCATATCGGCAGTTGGCGGTTTTTTGTGGAAATTGCCCCCCCCTCCCAGTTTGGATGGGAGCTGAAGGGTATTTTGGCAGAGGAAATGCCCTTTCTTCCGTTAGGGATACCCGTGCTGCTGGCGCAAATAATAGATTTTACTCAACTGATTTTCAGAGAAAATTCTTTTATGGGGGACTTCTAAGAGTTGCTTGCGAATTCTGTCCAAGTTACCTTGCTTCTTTTTCGTTGGGGATTGACCGCAGTCAATTTTTAACGAAAAGAATCCTTACATTTGATCCAACCGTGACAACAACGTTTGTAAGCCGAACGAAGGGTTTTAATGGTGTCTTGTTTGGATTGGGCTTTGAAAAGCACTTTGGTCATTTCGGCGTTGGTCTTGACCTCAAAATGATCCAGTATCGCAGGCAGCAGACTGCGGATCCGGTTGCTGTGCCTGCAGGACAAGGTCCAGCAACTATGAATTTCTCCATTCGTCCCATCATTTATTCAGCGGCCTTCAGGCTTTGTTATGTCTTTTAGGGAGATAAGAGAGACATTAATATTTTACCAAAAAGAAACATTAAAAAACAAATAGATATGAATTTTAAAAACAAAATATATTGATTGCAATCATCTTTTCGGTCTGTTAAAAGGGAATTGTCGTGTATTTTTCTCAAATTTTAGCAGTCTGGTGAATTTTTTACATAGACTCCTTCAATTTCAGAAAAGCTTCTCTCGCCAACTTTACGAAAAGGAAAATTCTTATGAAAAGACTCAATCTCTTGGTATCCTCAGCTTTCGTTGCCCTGACTTTTTTATCCCCTCAAAAGACATGGGGTATGGAAAATTTCAAAAAAGAATCCAACACCCAATCCGGTTTTCAGACCAATAGTTTCCTTGGGGATTCTATAACGGGCAGTCTCTCGCTTATTCAGATTACAACAGATCACGATCAGCCATCCGTTCAGATGGATTTTGTAAGTGACGGTCACTTATATCATCAGATTACAACAGAAAACTACCGGACGTCCGTTCATGCCTTGCGTCAGGAGATTGCAAAATTGCAGCAGAATATTAAATCATCCGGTTCCGGTAGCGAATTCAGTATCACACAAAAAGAAATAAGCAGATTAACAGAGATGCTTGATCTCCAAAAAATAGCTTTTGAGAAATATGGATTAGATCAGAGCGTTGCCCAACAAAAAATAAGAAAAGAGATCGAAGAGTGCGCGAAAGAGATGCGGGAAGATATGGAGAGGAGCTCCATTTCTAAAAGTGGATTACTCGAGTCCCAAATCAAGAATGCAGAAAGCCGTCTGCAAACCTGTCAAAAATATCTGGATTCTCTGGAGAAGAGTGAAACGACTTTGCGGTCACGATTGGAAACAGCTCAAAAACATCTTAAAACTCTTGAGCAACAAGCGAGTTCATTAGACTTTTTTAAAGATGCTGAAGCTCAAAAGACCCGAGAGCTTCTGAGCATGTATGAAAGTCACGTCAAGGGATTATGCAATTCGGATATTTTTTCGCATCATTTTCCAAAAGTTATTTTGGAGGGTCTGGGTGTTTCATCAGTCCAGTTGGATCACGTTAAAACGGAAAGCCTATTTCGACTTTTTGCAAGAACCATGGAATTGCCTTATATTTCTCTTAAAACAGGAGAGGAAGTAGAGATCGCCTACCTTAACCAGGTGAATGTAATAAAGCAAAATCTGACAAATCGGCTTTATGAAGATATGGTTGGTCTTCAAATGAGCGGCTCGCTTGCTGGTACTGGGGACATCGGGATTGATTTGAGGAGTAAAAACGCACAAGCAGAAAAATATCTTAATCAAAAAGTAACTGAAATCATGATCACCAAAGATCGAGATTTGGAAAGTATGAAAGGGATTTTATCATCTTACGGCTATAAAGAACAAATTTCCTCTAAATTTTTAGAGACGATCTTGAACCAATCTTCTTGCGGATTGTTGGGGTTATATATCGCGTCTCTTGAGTTTTTTCCGGTAAGCTCATGGAACGATGCCAGGCGAGTTTCTCCCCAAGGCCGTTTAAACAGGATGAAGAGTAATGAAGAATTTTCAGAGATTGTCGCTGAGAATATCTACCTCATTCTTGGCCGCCATATCAATATAAAAATCCTCGAAAGTATTGAAGAAAAACTTAAGCCGAGTAATTCGGACATTTCTAAGAAGCCAAATGATAATGATTATGAAAATGAGATCATCTAGTCGTATCGGTTAACTTTGTGATCAGGGTTTTGCAATGAAAACCCTGATCATATACCCGACAAGCAGAAGGAGCATTGACCCATGAATGTAAAAAATAAGGTTTTGTGTGGCATTTCACTGTTGTCTGTCGTTACTCCCATAGTGGCAATGGATAGATTATCCGAAGAGAGTTTTGTAAACGCGCGAGACCGTGGTCTTTATAATTTTTTAGATGATTTTAAACAGTCAAAGCTTAAAGAATTAGGGTTGGAAAACCCACTTGAAAAGCAAATGAGAGAGGAGGCAGCCTACAGGCAGAAATTAGAGCAAGAGGCTGCCGAAGCGAACGCCCGAGCAGAAGAAAAGCGGTTGGCAGAAATCGAACGTTTACGGCAAAAAAATGAGAAACGGGCGAAAAGAGAGGCAGAAAGAAGAGAAGCAGAGGAGGTTCGGCAAAAGTTAGAGATTTCTGAAAGCCGCGTGGTGTCTTTGACAACTCAGTTGGAAGAAGCTCAAAAGGCTGCGATCATTGATGAGATTGAAGAAAAAGAGATCCTGCTTGGCGCTGGAGAAGGGATAGATTTTTCACAATTAACAATCTCCACACTTCCCTTACATGCAAAAGAAAGCCAAGCTTCTTTCCTTGATTATTTAGGTGGTCTTAAAGATGGAAAAAATGACACAATAATAAATGCAGCCAAAGATGCATTCAATCATGTTCCATCTTCAGCAATCTTTGTTAAGATTGCAGCTTCTCTAAAATATTTAAATGTGGCACAGCATGCCACCGGAGTATTGCAAGATCAACTTGCGAAAACGAAAGAGCAGTTAAGAGAGCATAAAGAGTCAGAAAAAGAGATTCGGCAAAAGTTAGAGCTTTCTGAAAGCCGCGTGGTGTCTTTGACAACTCAGTTGCAAGAAGCTCAAGACATTGCGATCGTTGAAGAGGTTGAAAACAACAAGATCATGCTTGGTGATAAAGAAGGGATAGGTCTTTCAAAAATTACTCCACAGTCACTTCTGAAAGACTCTCCAGGGTCATTAAACAATCCAGATAGTTTCTTTGACTATTTGGATACTCTCAAAAATGGAAGCAATGCTTCTATCGTAGAGGGCACCAAAAAGGCATATTTAACTGAAACGAAACCCCATCCATATAAGTTGAAGGCAGCACTAGAGTATCTAAACTTGGCACAGCATGTAGCGTCAGCCACCGGAGCATTGCAAGATCAACTTGCGATAACGAAAGAGCAGTTAAGGGACCATAGAGACACAGAAGAAGAGATTCGTCAAAAGTTAACGATTGCTGAAAGCCGCGTGGTGTCTTTGACAACTCAGTTGGAAGAAGCTCAAAGTACTGCGATCGTTGAAGGGGTTGAAGAAAGCAAGGTCATGCTTGATGATAGAGAAGAGATAGATTTTTCACAATTAACAATACCCACACTTCCTGGACATGCCAAAAATACCAAGGATTTTTTCTTTCAGTATTTAGATACTCTCAAAAACAGTAAAAATGATTCCCTTATCGACGCTGCCAAACAGGAATATTTAAATGAGCCAAGAAGCCCTCATTTTATTAAGATGTTGGCTGCATTACAGTATTTAAAAGCGGCACAGCATGCCACCGGAGCATTGCAAGATCAACTTGCGATAACGAAAGAGCAGTTAAGAGACCATAGAGACGCAGAAGAAGTCATTCGGCAAAAGTTAGTGATTTCTGAAAGCCGCGTGGTGTCTTTGACAACTCAGTTGCAAGAAGCTCAAGACCTTGCGATCGTTGAAGAGGTTGAAAACAACAAGATCATGCTTAGCGCTAGAGAATGGATAGATATTGCACAGTATTCAGTGGTATCACTTCCCCCACATGCAATAGGAAGCGAGGCGGTTTTCTTTCAGTATTTGGATACTCTCAAAAATGGAAACAATGATTCTCTCATAGAGGAAGCCAAAAATGTATATACCTCAACAGGCCATTGTCATCCATTAAAGCGGAAGTTAGCAATAACCTATCTAAAAGTGGCACAGCATCTAGCATCAGTCACCGGAGCATTGCAAGACCAACTTGCGAAAACGAAAGAGCAGTTAAGAGAGCATAGAGACATTGAAAAAAAAGAGATCCTGCTTGGCGCTATAGAAGAGAAAGAGATAGATTTTTCTCAATTAACACTTCTCACATATGCAAAAGAAAGCCAAATTTCTTTATTTGATTATCTGGATTCTCTTAAAAATGGAAAAAATGATTTGATAATACAGGGAGCTAAAGATGCTTATACAAAAGATACTAGAGCGCATATTTATAAACTGGGAAGAGCGATAGACTATTTAATGGCGGCACAGGAAGTTGCTGGAATCTTGCAAGCTCAAATGGCGGCATCTCAAAAGAAATAGAAGAAGCCAAAGAAACTTTCTGAAAGTCCTCCAAAATAACGTGTAAGGGCTTGTTATTTGCCATATTTCGTCATCGCGAGCCCTTTTAGGGCGTGGCGATCCATGTATTTTTAATTTCTCAATGCAATTAATGCTGAAAGGAGTTTCGAATACATGGATCGCCACGCTACGCTCGCGATGACGGTATGCGGAGTAATTTTTATTTTTTCAATAACTTAAAAAGTGAGGGGTTGTAAAAGCTCAATCAAATGGTAACGGAGTTTAATATATCTGTTTTAAGGAGTAGGTTTCTATTCTTTGAAAGCACACAACCCCTTTACAAGGCGTCTTTAAGCTCCTAATCTAATAATATAAAATTTTAATTAAATCTTAATTTTTGAGTGAGGTTTTTATGAGCCGTAAAATTTTATTTCGTGCTTTAGTGTTGTGTGGACTCGTGTTAGGGGGAGAGATCCATGCCTTTTTGCTTTCTCAAAAGATGCCCCAATTTTATGCGGGTTTATCCGTGGGTGCGCAGCGTCTTAGTGGTCGACGGAGTGAAGTTGCTAATTATGCAGCCTCTCCTGGCGACCCTTTTGGTCCTCCCGAAGTCATTAATTTCTCAAATCTCAGCCCTTTTTCCAATAAAAATGGATACTATTCTGGCCATGTGGGGTGCACCTGGGGTATTCCCCGAACAACACTTTTTTGGGGACCAGAAATATATATAGGTCAGAGTAACACAAGAAATAATGTCATTAAAAGTTTTCTAGATCTAACTGCCTCATCTAGAAGTTTGAATGCTTCAATTCGACAATCAAATTTTTTTGGTGGAGCTTTCCAGGTAGGATTTAATTGGATTGGAAATTCAAGGCTGAGCCTCTTACTAGGGTTTGAGAAAAGTCAATTTGAATATTTTGGAGTGTATGTTCCTCGTAGTCAATTTGCCCTTGTCGGGTTTAACCCCGGGGGTCCTGGTATTGGAGATGACTATGCACCAACAATTCTTAATACATCAAAATGGTTGAGTGGATTTATGTGGGGCCTGGGTATTGAAAGGCAGATTGAATCATTCAGAATAGGGGTTGATTTTCGAATGATTCATTATAAAGAATTTAAAGCTGCTTACACAGTGCTAGCTGCTGAGCCTGAAACGCTCTATACGGCCATTAAGCCCAAAAACATTCGGTTTGGCTTGAAATTCTCCTACCTTTTTTAACGTTTTATTAATTTATTGTAAGCTATGTTATCTAGGAATAGTTTGTAGTAAGGGATGATGTCATGGAGAGATTAGCCAAGTCAACTTTGTTAATTACAACAGCTTTTTTAGCTTGGTCAGGGCTAGAAGGTGGAAACAATATTCTCGCTATGGACAGAACACAACCAGTTGATTTGTCAACAATAGAAATTCCACAACAAGCAAAAACATCGCAAACAAGCTTCTTTGAATTTTTAAATTCTCTCAAAAACGGAGTCAGTGAAAATGATTTGGCAATAGAGAATGCTAAACAAAAATATATAGATTGGCGACAAAATAGTCACCCGGCTAAAATGAAACAGGCTATAGAATTTTTAAAAAATGTGCAGATGGGCAGAGAACTTTCCAAAGAAGAGCGAGAACAAAGGGAAAAAGCTGAGAAAGAGCATCAGGAACGAATGAAAAGAACGGAGGAAGAGCATAAGAAAGTAAAAGAAGAGCTTACGCAATCAAAGCAACAAATGCAAAGAGTAGAAGCAGAAAAAGGCATAGCGGAAGAAGCGCTCGGGCAAGTGCAAGGGTTTACAAGGCCTGAAGAAATACAACAATTTCTAGCAGAATTTAAAGAAGCCATGAGTGGCTTCAGTGATGGTTTGTTTTTGCTGAAGTTTAAAGGCGATGAGGAGCCAGAATTTGAGAAAACCCTCACAAAAATTGCGAAGCAAGCGAAAGCATCAGCTGCGATGAAAAAGGGGTATGAGGAAGATAAACGTATTAAGAAACTCGACATCTTCCTTCAACTGCCCTCACACCCAATTGATTTAGATTCCATCAATCACAATTTTCAAAAGGAGCAAGAGGTACTTTTGAATAATGTTAGCACGAAAATTAGAGAATTTGTTGACCTTGTGGAAAAAGTTAAATTAGATTTTGAAAGTATCTCCAAAAAGCCAGAGCTTGAGGTAAGTGAAGAAGATGTTGAGTATTTTGAGAAATATTGGCTTACAGGCGAAAGGATGGAAAGTGAAGCCTATCAAAGAATATTTCAATCTGCAGGAGATTTAATTAATTTTTATCATGGGCTTATTAGCTTATTAAAGAAAGAATATAAAAAACCAACTGAATTTAAGAAAGAGTATGATCTTCTTCTCAAGCAGAATGAAGGAATTCTATCAGAAGACTTTTCGGGAATGATCGGAGGAGAGGCTCTAAAAGGAAAACTCCCCATGAGTGACGTCCCAAAGACAGATGGTGCATCATTTTTGCTGTTGAACATCTCAGGATTATCTCTCTACCACTATTTGAGATTAAGGAAAGATCACGTTTCAGAAAAATTAGAAAAATATATTACAATATTGATGGACGATGTTAAAAAGATGCGCGTTGATGCGTATCAGTTAAAAGGTCAAATAGGGATGCCCCAAGAAGTATTTATGAAATTTAATGAGAACGACGCTGTCCTTACATTAGAACCAAAAATAATGGGAGGGGTTCTAGGGTATATCGATCAATATGAGAAGGGTATGGGGGAAAATGCTCTTCAGAGAAATATCCAGAATTTTCTCTCTGAAAAAACCAAGGGTTATACCTCGCTACCCGTCATTTTTTTAAAAGTTAACATTTTACATTCTTTGTAAGGCAGATTGTATGGTTTGCGTCGCTATGCTTAACGATTGTGCAAGAAGAAATTGAAGAGTGATCAGACCTTGCTTGAAGACAGAATAGAGAGGATAGCC
>CAMCRD010000018.1 GCA_945877185.1 Candidatus Finniella inopinata
CAGCGGCATTGGTTCTTGAGATTTAAACGTAAATCCATTGCGCCTTCTCGATCCTTGGAAATGGTCGATCTAACTATGGCTCTTTTCGCAGCCTATCATGTTAACAAGACAGTTAATTTGCCATGTATCTTAAGATAACACTCTCATTTTCTGAATTATATGTTGTTTTACTTTGCCACGGATTATTTTGTCAGCGGAATTGTGGCCACCCTTTTTGCCAGTATTATGGTGATCAACATCATCAATGGACGGATTTTTTTAGGAAATCCCATAGAATTAAAGACCGTACTTGGCGCCTTCGTTGGCATGGTGGGCCTCGTGTGCATCGTCTGGGCGGAAATTGTCCGCCTGGAGGATAAGGATATCTGGTACATTGTTGAAGGCGTCGCGTTGGGCTTTGGCGGAGCATTAAGCGCTTCTTTAGGTCAAATGACCGTTATTTTTAATTCAAGGCGAGGCTTACCAATGATCCAAACAAATGCTTTGGGGTATGCTTATGGAAGCTTCTTTACCCTCATTATTGCCCTTGTCTTGGGGCAAGCGCCTGGTTTTGACCCATCTTGGTCTTACGTGTCTTCCCTGCTCTATTTAGCTTCATTTGGAACAGTGGTAGCCTTTTTGTGCTATTTAACCTTAGTCACCCGCATCGGGCCTGAGAAAAGTGCTTATGCCTTTGTCCTCATCCCGATCATTGCCATGGGGCTATCCGGTTTTTACGAAGACATGACTTGGACAGCGCAAGCCATCTTAGGAAGCATCCTTGTCCTCATAGGAAACGTTATTGTTATGACCAAAAAAGGACTTCGTTGGAAATTCTGGGAAGGTCGGAAAATCCTTGAACCAGCCATAGCTTCTGATGCTTTAAATTAAGACAACACTTCTCATCCCCTCCCCCCTGGAAATATGCCTAATTCTCACAATTAGGCAATGCCCTACCTACATTATTCCTCACAATTGCAATCACTCATCTTGATAAAGAAAGAGGTGGCAATATAGGTTTGCTTTTAATTAAAATTAGACTATAAATTAAGCTAAACATTAAAAGCAGCGGTTTGAGCATGAATGAAACCAACAAAAGTACAATAAAATCAATCATCTCTTCATCCATCGGAAATATATTGGAGTGGTATGAATATGCGCTCTTTGCTTATTTTTCCACAGTCATTAGCACCCTGTTTTTTCCCTCTCATGATCGTTTTGTTTCAATTATCCTCACATTTTCAACATTTGCAGTGGGACTTGCCGCACGACCCTTTGGAGGAATTATTTTTGGATATATCGGAGATAAATACAGTCGGAAAAAAATGTTGACCATAGCGATATTGCTGATGTCAATTCCCACCCTCTGCATAGGCTTTCTACCCACTTACGAACAAATAGGAATAGCTGCGCCTATTACATTGATCATTCTACGTGTTATTCAAGGCATCGCCCTGGGAGGAGAGTTCGGCGCCTCTTGCGTATATTTATATGAGTCTGTTTCACCAAACAAAAGGGGTTTTTTTGGCTCCTTTGCCTTGACGGGCGTTGGAATGGGGTTGGTTTTAAGCGCTTGTACAATCTTAATTGTTGAATCTTGCGTTACCAAAGAAGCCCTTTACGCATACGCTTGGAGAATTCCATTCTTTATAAGCGTAACGGGAAGTTTATTAGCATTTTATATGAGAAAAAATCTCCTGGAAAGTCCAGATTTTTTAGTTATACAACAAACAAAAGAAATTGTTCGCAACCCGCTCGCAGAACTCTTCCGCAATCATAAAGCATCCTTACTGAGTTTATTTTCCATTTTCCTTACAACGCAGATATCTTTTTTCGTTGTCTTTATCTTCGGAAAAACCATGATGATTGATTTTCTTAATTATGATTCTCGCACGGCTGGAAAATTTAATTTACTGACCATGGTGAGTTATACCTTAGCCACAATGGTTTTTGGATATTTGTCAGACAAAATTAACAAGCGCTATATAATTCTGTTCGGGACAATGGGTATTTTTGTTTCTGCAATCCCATTCATACATTCTTTAGAGAGTGGATTCTCCTCTTTAATCTTTATAATGTCCTTACTCCTTGGAGCTTTTATTGGCATGACGGAAGGAACCCTGAACCCCATTGTGGCTGAAACCTTTCCAACAAATATTAGGGCCACAAGCGTCGCATTCTGTTGGAATTTTACGTCCATTGCTTTTGGTGGTGTTGCTCCAATTTTGTCAATGTGGCTCATCCAGAATGCTGGAGGGGTAAAGGCTGTTGCTTATTACTTAATGTGCGCTTGCACCGTTACGCTTGGAAGCACCCTTTACGCACTCTCTAAATTTAGAACCTCTCAGAACAGAATGCTTGAAACCCCATTGGCTGCACACGGTTGAGGATCACACTTTAGGGCTCTTGGTAAGAATATGAAAACAATAGGATTATTAGGCGGGACTGGCTGGTCCTCCACAATTGGTTATTACAAAACCTTAAATGAACTGGTTAACCAACAATTGGGCGGGTATCACAGTGCAAAGATCTTACTTAAAAGCATAGATTATCATGATATTATGAACAACTATGGCAAGAACCATGAACAAATTGCGCAACTGTTGCAACACGAATTATTAGGACTCATAGCATTGAATCCTGACTGCATTATGATTTGCTGCAACAGCCTCCATAAATATTACGATATGATCAAAGACAACATTAGCTCAACAATTCCTGTATTCCATGCCGTAGAGCTCACTGCCAAATATGCCAATGAAAACAGCTGTCATAAAGTTCTACTCTTAGCGACAAAATTTACGATGGAAGATGGGTTTTTTGCCGAAATATTAGAGAAACATGGCATCGATGTTGTCGTGCCTATCCAAAAAGAGCGTGATAAAATGCAAAAGATCCATGATGAGTTGATGAAAAACGTTGTCACACAAGAATCAAGAAATTATTTTAGGGATTTAATTGCAACCCATAAAGATCTTGATGCCTTAGTCCTTGGTTGTACAGAATATCCATTGATTGTTGATCACAATAATTCTGCTTTGCAAATAATAGATCCAGCGTATTTACAAGCTGCCCATGCTGTTGGTTATGCATTACAAGGATGAACCAATAGCGATTCCCTCCCTACCATAACCCCAAAACCTTCCACCAGATGGCGCCAGCGCCAAGCCAGATAACCAGGTTCACAATACTAACCAATAAACCCAAAGCCCACCAGGTCCCTAAAGGAACATAGCCGGATCCATAAAGGACAACGTTCGACGTTGACCCATAATGGGTCATGGAAGAAAATAGGTTGGAACAAAACCCAAGCACAAGGGCCGCAAGCAAGGGGGGCGTTCCTGAAGCAATGGCAACAGCAAGAAAAGCCGCATACATGGCCCCAACGTGAGCAGTATTGCTGGCAAAGAAATAGTGGCTATAAAAATAGATGAGGATGATTGCGAGAAATACCCACTCCCAATCATAGCCCTGAATCAGCCCACCAACACTCGTACTAAACCAGTCGATGAAGCCTAAGACTTGCAAGTATTTAGCCATTGTCACCAAAATGCCGAACCAAATAAAAATGTGCCAGGCTTCTTGTTCATTCAAAACATCTTCCCAAGTCAATACATTGGATAAGAGTAATAAACACACGCCAACTAGGGCTGTCGTCGTTGGCTCAATGTTCCAACGAGCCCCAAATATCCAAAAGAACAACATGAAGATAAATACACCCACCATTATCCATTCTTGACGGCTCATCGGCCCCATTCTTTTTAATTTTTCCCGGGCAAGTTGTGTGGCATTGGGATGATGTTTCACCTCTGGTGGATAAACAAAATACAATACAAGAGGAATCAGGATAATACTTAAGAGACCCGGCACAAGGGCTGCCATAAACCAATTTGTCCACGTAATATCAACACCGGCTGCCTTTGCCATGGATTGCGCCATAGGATTTGCTGCCATGGCTGTTAAAAACATGGCGCTGGTAATCAAATTCCCCTGAAAGCAGACTTGAGTCAAATAAGCTCCAACACGTCGTTCCGTGCCATCACCAACGCGACTACCCAGCGATTCTGCGATTGATTTCAGGATCGGGAACATAATGCCGCCCGCCCGTGCGCCATTGCTGGGGATCACGGGAGCAATCACTAATTCGGTAGCCACAATGCCATACCCGAGCCCCAGCGTATGTCTTCCCATAAGCTTTACGAAGAAATAAGCAATGCGCATACCCAAATGAGTCTTAATAAAGGCCCTAGCAATGAAGAAAACCAACAAGATCAACCAAATTACGGGGTTACCAAAGCCACTTAAAGCTTGGGTTAAATCCATATCCTGCACCATCACGGCAATGACCATACTTATTAAACAGATGGCTCCCAACGGAAGAGGCCGACAAATCAGAGCCAATATAGTAGAAGTAAAAATCGCAAACAAAGACCAGGCTTTAGGATCCATTCCCACAGGCACAGGAATCAGCCAGATTCCCATACCCACAAGCAAGGGGACAAAAAAACGCCATAACTGTGTCATGGTTCTTTCCTTTAAAAATTTAAATTGAGTGGTATCTTCATACCCATCATAAACCAAAAGGCTTGTTTTGTAGCTATTGACCTTTGGGCTCACTTTTCCCCTGGGGCTCCTCAAAGAGAGCCAACTATTATCGTCGCCCCAGAGAAAAAGTCGCCTCAAATCTCAATGCTAAAAACCAACCCTTTGATTTACGAAGGGTATACGAGTTCCTTTGGTGAAAATCGTCTCGCAATAAATATCATTCATAGCAAAAAACACACCCATACCTAAACAAAAATTTAACAATCTCCTAAAATAAACGGGTCATCAAGCAAATTTCTAGAGGTTTTGTAAGAATAATATCTTAATAAGAACTGCTTGCAAAAGATAAAAATATCTCAAATTTTAATATTTTATTAACATTTAATAATTATTTTAATAATTATTAAAACAATTTTACTAAGAGGTTGAGATGACAAGAAAATCAGAGAAACAATCCCCTTTTTCTTACTTCACCAGCCCATCAGAAGCTTCTCATGAGTGGGAAAAAGCCTGGAAGAAATTTACCTCTCTAACTCAAAAAACAATGGCTAAGAATATGGGAAAACTTGGAATTTCTTCCTTTCCTGATATGAAAAAGCCTCCCTCAAGCGCTGAATGGAAAAAGATCTGGAAAAAAACGGCTGAAGAATCCCAAAAGAAAATGGCTGAGCATATGGAAAAGATTGGGATCTCGTCTTTTCCTGACATGAAAAAGCCTCCCTCAAGCGCTGAATGGAAAAAGGCCTGGGCAAAGATTTCTAAAGAATCCCAAAAGAAAATGACGGAACATATGAAAAAGTTTGGGGTCCCTTCCTTTAATAATATGGAAACGGAAAATGCGATCTTTAACCCAGAAGTCATGACAAAGACCTTTGCCGAGGCTTTAAAGAAGATGGCAAAAAACCCTGAAAAAGTTGAAGAGCTGCGGAAGCGTTATCTACACGACTTTCAGGAATTACTTCAATCAACCCTAGATCAGCTTCAAGGAAAATTGACGAAAATATTTTTGGAACCCAAGCCCAATGACAAACGTTTTCAAGATCCAGAATGGAAGGATAATCCCTTCTTTTCTCTTCTCCAGAATTCCTATCTTTTAAATACCAAATTTCTGACGGAAGCGGTCAATAGTATTGACGACCTGGATCCCATAACGCGACGCAAATTGATGTTTTACACATCCCATCTGTGTGATGCCCTGTCCCCAACCAATTTTCCCTTAACCAATCCAACCGTCTTGCAAGAGACGTTCGCTTCTTCCGGTAAAAATCTGGCGCGGGGATTCAAGAAATATTTAGAAGATGCCGCGAGTGGCCAATGGCATACTCGCATCACAGATATGAAGGCTTTTCAGTTGGGAAAAACGATAGCAACAACTCCCGGAAAGGTGGTTTTTCAAAATGATCTCTTCCAATTAATCCAATATGAGCCTTTGAGTAAGCGCGTTGCCAAAAGGCCATTATTAATTGTCCCACCATGGATCAATAAGTACTACATTTTTGACTTAAAACCTGAAAATTCTTTTGTTCGTTGGGCGCTTGAGTCTGGGTTAAGTGTTTTTATCATATCTTGGGTGAATCCTGATAAACGACACGCTCAAAAAACACTCACTGATTACGCTTTAGAAGGTGTGAAAACAGCTATCGATCAAGTCTGCGAGATTTCAGGGGAAAAGAAGATTAATACCATGGGCTATTGTAATGGGGGGACGCTTTTAAGCCTCTTAATGATCTATCTGAAAGATAAAAAAGAATCCCCCATCGCCAGCACCACATTACTCGTAACACCTTTTGACTTTAATAAAGCGAGCGATATGGGAGTTTATCGCTGTGAGCATCAGCAACGCAAGTTGGAGGAATATGTTCAGAAAAAGGGGTACCTGGAAGGCAAATATATGGTTCAAGCTTTTAATTTGTTGCGAGCTAATGATCTGATTTGGTCTTCCTATATTAATAATTACCTTCTTGGACGTGAACCCTTTCCTTTTGACATGCTCTATTGGAATTGTGACGCTTTGCGCATGCCCGCAAAATTGCACATGTCCTATTTGCGGGATGTGGTGGTTGAAAATCGCCTGATGACACCTGGCAGCATGTTCATTGCAGATGTTCCGGTTGATTTTAAAAAAATCACAACTCCCCTATTCGTCATGGGAGCCCAGGACGATCATATCGCCGCCTGGCGATCTGTTTATCCCATAACCCAAATGGCGAAGTCACCCTCAAAAAGATTTATTTTAAGCGCCTCCGGTCATGTGGCAAGCGTTATCAATCATCCCAGTCGACACAAATATCATTACTGGACTTCGAATAAGTTACCAGCAGAAGCGGATGATTGGTTAAAAGGCGCCCAAAAACATGAAGGATCATGGTGGGATGAATGGCGCCAATGGCTAGATACTTATGGGGATGGCACAGTCCCTGCCCGAACGATCCCACAAGATCGTATTCTCGAAGATGCCCCCGGAAGCTATGCGCTTACAGTTGCAGACTAAGAGAGTTTTTTTGAGCAAAGGGTTACTGCGAACATATTTTATAAATTCTCAAGGAAGGGATTAAAAGTCATGAATAAAGTTGCTTTGGTTACAGGTGGCACGCGCGGTATTGGGGCATCTATTGCCATTGCCTTAAAGAACAAAGGTTATACTGTTGCCGTAACTTATCAAAGTAACGAGGCTTCTGCTAAAAAGTTCCAACAAGAAAACCAGATTCCTATTTATCAATGGGATATCAGCAACTTTGAGGCTTGCCAGGAGGGCTTGAATGAAGTCATCAAAACCCATGGTTCCATTGATGTCTTAGTTAATAACGGTGGCATAACGCGCGATGGGTTCTTACATCGTCAAAGTACAGATCAATGGAATCACGTCATTACCACAAACCTGACATCTTGTTTCAATATGACCCGCGGTGTTATTGAGTCGATGCGAGAACGCGGTTTTGGGCGCATTATCAATATTTCTTCGGTGAACGCCCTTAAAGGCCAGATTGGACAAGCTAATTATTGCGCCTCAAAAGCTGGGATTATTGGATTTACAAAAGCTTTGGCCCTTGAAAATGCGAAGAAAGGCATTACTGTTAATGTCGTTGCTCCTGGATATATTGGTACGGATATGGTGCGCGCCATCAGCGAACCTATTTTAGAACAAATCATCACGTCAATTCCAATAGGCCGCCTTGGTCAAGCAGAAGAAGTTGCCCGCGCTGTTCTCTTTTTAGCGGATGATATGTCCGGCTATATCACCGGAGAAACATTAAATATTAATGGCGGTTTGCTTTGCAACTAAAATTATACCCATCGCTTTAATCTATTAAGTGTTTTTTAACCTTTCGTTGTTACTATAAAAATGTAATTTAAACTTTAGAAAGTAGGAAGCTCATGACAAAAAATACCACATCTAAGAACAAAACCGTTGCTATTGGAATGCAAGGCGGCGGAGCTCATGGCGCGTTTACTTGGGGGGTTTTGGATTATCTCCTTGAAGATGGGCGCCTTGATATTCAAGGCGCCAGTGGAACAAGCGCTGGCGGCATGAACTGCCTTGCTTTGGCTCAAGGAATGGCCGAAGGTGGAAAAGAGGGGGCCCGTAAAAGCCTTTATCGATACTGGAAAATCTTAAGCGAAAAATCAAAAAAGATCGGCATGTCTCCGACACCTCTCGATAATTTTATCGGGGGACACGGCATTACGACGAACCCCTTGTTCGCCATGATGGGACAACTTACAAAAAATCTTTCCCCTTATGAATGGAACCCCAAAAACCAGAATATGCTTGAAGATTTGGTCAAAGAACTGTTTAATTTTAACAAAATTGCCAGTTATGAAGACTTAAAAGTTTTTTTATGTGCAACGAATGTAAGAACGTCCCAATTAAAGATATTTTCGGGAAAAGAGATCACACCGGAAGCTGTTCTAGCAAGCGCTTGCCTCCCAACAATGTTTCAAGCTGTTAATATTGAGGGGGATGATTATTGGGATGGTGGCTTCATTGGGAACCCTGCCATATTTCCTCTCATTTACAATTGTGAAACCCCAGATATCCTTGTGATTCTGCTAACGCCTCAATATAGGCACAATACCCCCAAAACGATTAATGAAATTCATGGACGTATGACAGAACTGAGTTTGATTAATACATTGACCAGAGAAATGCGGGCCATTCAATTTGTGAGTAAACTTATAGATGATGGTATTGCAGATAAAACTAAAATCAAAAAAGTAAACATGCATCTTATTGAAAATCAGCAGGTTTTTGCTGATCTAGATCATACCAGCGCGCTCAATTCTGACTGGGATTTTCTTCAGTTCCTCTTTGAAAAAGGCCGCGAGACAGCAGAAAAATGGATGATAAAAAATTATGACGGTATCGGGGAACGTTCAACGGCAAATTTAAGGGAAGAGTTTGGTTAAGAAATAATTCTACTATAGCGGACAGAAAACAAACAGGATTTGATATAAATGATTTGGTAGGGAGCAATAATATCATGGCACATAGAGAACAAACAGGAAATAATGCAAGTAAAGGACTTACAAGGCGCGTACGCTCAACACTGTTCTTTCTCGCAACCTTAAGCATCTTTGCCTGCACAAGTACAACGTATGCAGAGGGTTCAAGTAAAGGATGCGAGCTACCTGCCGACCTTAAAGTTCCGGGGGAAACATTTATTATCAATGAAAAGCTGTCATGTGGCGCAAATATCCTCATTCAAGCAATCCATGGCATTGGGGTCGAAGCAGCCAAACAAATAAGCCCAGAAGTGCAAAAAAATGATCCCCAGGCCGTCGGTCGCAAGGCTTATGAGATTTTAGGGGATAAGTTTGCCAAGAATAAACCTGAGGTTCCTGTCTCAGATTTTAATATTGACGGAAAAGATGGCAGCCATAAAATCCCCGTTCGCCTTTACGAAGGCAAGGATAAAGGAAAAGTTATTTTGTTCACTCATGGAGGAGGTTGGACCCGAGGAAACCTGGAAACCCATGACGCCCTATGCCGTCACCTTTGTGAAGCAACAGGGGCAACTGTATTGGCCGTGGATTACCGCTTGGCGCCAGAAAACCCCTATCCTGCTGGGCTGGAAGATGCGGCCGATGCTTATCATTGGTTCATAGAGAAGCATGGTAAAGATGCAAAAATCTATGTAGCCGGTGATAGCGGTGGGGGCAATATTGCCACGTGTTTGACCCTAAAGATGATTAAGGAAAGCGGACGTGTTCCTGATGGCGCTATTTTGATATATCCGGCCCTTGATTTGCACATCCCTGAAAAAACAACAGATCCTTACGCGGTGGGTTATATGCTCACACGTGCTTCCACTAACGCATACATTAATAACTATACAGGGCATGATCCCAAAAAAGCAGACGATCCACTTGTCTCTCCAGTTAAGGCTTCCGATGAAGATTTAGCAAAATTCCCTCCCGTTATCCTTGTTAATGCTGAGTGTGACCCCTTAGCCGCGGAAGGAAAGGCTTTTGCGGATCGTCTTACGTCCCTTAAGGTTAAGGTAGAGCATAAAGTCATTCCAAATGTTATTCATATCTTTGCTCAGTATGACCTTTTCCCCGAAGCCGCTGAAGCCAGAGATTTTATTAAAGAAACGCTCGAAAGCTGGAAGTAAAAATATAGAAAATGGCAGTGGATCCTAGCCTTTGCACGATCCGCTGCCATTCTAACCAAAAGTCTTTTCAAAACCTCCATGGGTGATGTAATACTGTTACAATAGACTTTTTTCGAAACCAAGAATTTTGGTCCATGGCGTCGTCAAAAATTTGTTCGTGATCCTCATGTACCTTTATGTACACTCCGGTCACTCACAAATTATTTCCTAGCCCTGAACCAAAATTCTTGGTTTCGAAAAAAGTCTAATCCTTCCCCCTTATTGAGGGAAGGTTCTCGTTTAACCAAATATATGGCTAAAAAATGGATCCAATCTCTGATTTTGTTTTGCCCTTCCAGTTGGAAAAAGTCTCGATTCGCGGCCGTCTGGTTCGCCTTAAACACAGCATGCGAGATATTTTAGAGCGCCATCAATATCCCCCCCTTGTGAATCGTTTATTAGAAGAGCTCATTGCCTTGTCCGCAGCCTTAGCAAACCTTTTTAAATTTGAGGGGGTTTTTACCCTCCAAGTCAGCGGAGATGGGCCTGTGCGCCTTATGGTTGTTGATATAACCCATGAAGGTGAGATTCGGGCTTGCGCCCGCTTCGATGAAGAGAAGGTTTTAAAATTGCCTATATCAACAACCTCTATTCACCCCATCGTAGGAACGGGGCACCTCGCCTTCACAATTGATCAAAATAACATCGATGAGCGCTATCAAGGTGTTGTTGATCTGAGTGGCACAACCCTTTCTGAGTGCCTCCATCACTTTTTTCGGCAATCTGATCAGTTGGAAACCGGTGTTGTGGCCTTTTCTAAAACAGAGGGCTTAAACACATCTGACTATTTGGCGGCATCTCTGATCATTCAACGTATGCCAACCTCTTCAGGACTCTCCTTTGAAGCCCTTGAAGCAGAGAGTGATGGGTGGCTGCGGTCTCTTTCCATTTTGGGAACAGCAACCGCCAAGGAGTTGCTCTCTGGGGACTTATCTGCCCAAGACCTTCTGTTTCGGTTATTCTGGGAAGATGGCATTCGCATCTTTGAAAATCGTCCCATAACGGCAAAATGCCGATGCTCGGAAGATCGGATTTCTCAAATGCTTAAAACTTTTTCGACCTCTGATATTCAGGAAATGATTCAGGATGGGAAAATTTCCGTAACATGCGAGTTTTGTAATCAGGAATATGTTTTTGATCCCCAAATTCTATTAAAATAGACTTCTTTCGTAACCGTCGCCTTTTGGCCCATGGCGTCGTCAAAAATTTGTTCGTGATCCTCATGTACTCCTATGTACACTCCGGTCACTCACAAATTATTTCCTAGCCCTGAACCAAAATTCTTGGTTTAGCTTCGCTGACCTTCGGTTCGAAGGAAGTCTAATAGGCTTTTTCGCTTGCAACACATCACGTCCCAACAAAACAACAGACACAAGGGATACCAGCGACGCCACAGCAATATAGGCAGCTGGAGCGAGCATTGTGCCGGTTTGTTCAATCATTAAGGCACAAACCAATGGGGCAGTCCCCCCAAACAGGGCATTTCCTAAATTATAGGATAGAGATACAGCAGAATAGCGGATAGCCGTTGGAAAAATCTCAGCGATAAAACTGGACCGGGGACCAAAGCAAAATCCCAGATTGAGAGAAAATAAACCTTGGTAAACCAATTGTTGCACGTACGTTCCATACTTTGCAGAATAAAGTAACGGAAAAGACAATATCAAACACCCCGTATACCCCATAATTAAACATCGAACTTGTCCAATCTTGTCGGATAGAATCGCACCCCAAATCATGGCGGGCATCATAACAATCAGGCTGAACAGCATTGACATCGACCCATAAATCTTTGGGTAATGACTTAAATTTTGATTAGGAATAAAAACAACCACAAAATAATATCCGGCGCTATTGACCATCAAAAAACCCATAGCCAGAAACAGTTTTTGTTTATATTTCTGAAGAATAATCCGTAAGGGCCAGATGGATGGCGCGCGCTTATTTTTTTGGGCTAGAAATTCTGGCGTTTCTGTCAATTGGCGACGTAAGTAATATCCCCCTAAGGCTACGAAAGAACTCACCAAAAAGGGGATGCGCCACCCCCATGCCAAGAGTTCGGGCTCTGTCAGCACAGCATTCAATAAAAGAATCGCAATAGCGGCTGCAATCATACCAATGGAGCTGCCCATATCCGCCCAAGCGCTAAAGAAACTCTTGCGATGAGGGGGCGCATGCTCAACCAAAAGAATGATGGAGCCGCTGAATTCCCCTCCCGTCGACAGGCCTTGCATCATCCGGCAGAAAGTAAGAGATATAGGGGCACAGACCCCAATTTGCTCATAGACAGGAAGCAGCCCCATGATGGCTGTGGGAACCGCCATGCCAACCAATGACCACAAGAAAGCTTTTTTACGGCCCCTCTTATCGCCAAAATGACCAATTAAAATAGCCCCAACGGGACGCATGATAAAAGCAGCTGCAAAAACGCCATAACTCGATAATAACGCAGTATACGGATCAAGGGTTGGAAAAAACAACTGGCCCAAAACACTTGCTAAACACCCATAAATAGCAAAATCAAACCATTCCAACACATTTCCGATAAAACAACCCATCATCAAATTTTTTGACGGCTTAGGCTTTAAATTTGAGGAGGGAGAGGGCACATTCATTAAAATTATTTTTTATCATGCACTTTTCCAGAACCGTACTGAGTTTTATTAAATTTGTCACTAAAATTTTCCTACCCCCTTTAGGAGCGCTTTGTTGAATAATTGGATTATAAAGTATAAATAGGCTGTCATCCTGGAATTCCCGGCTACGCCTACGGCTATGCCGTGGCGAGTAGAAAACCTTGGCAAGCGAAGCGCAGCCTCTAGGTTTTTAATATCCGGGATCCATGTATTCTATCTTTCTCAGTTTCTATAGCATTGAAAGATGGTAAAAATACATGGATCCCGGCTCCTAAGATTTTGTAACGCTTCGCTTATGCGAAGACTAACAAAATCTAAGTGCCAGGATGACAACTATAGGGCTTTATCCGCCTCCTCCCCCCCTAAATCGGCAGGCTTGGAAATCTCAAACAAAGCATAGTTATGTTCCTTGCAATAATTTTGGCACCATTGTTGTTGGAGAGTGATGACATCGATATCTGACGTGACCGGAATAAATATAGGTTCTTTGACATTGCCGTTAATCATTTCAAGGACATCGAAATTTTCGTCACTATCTTCTTCTGGGATCTGCACTGGAATTTCCTGGTCGCGGATGTATTGGTAAAAAGAGAGCACGCGCTGATGGGAATGACGGGCGAAAATCCATTTGCCCTTTCCTTTGTTTCGCTCCAAATTTTCTAAATGGTTATAAAGCTTTCTATAATTGTTAAAGGCGATGATATGGTGACGATCAAATAGAATTAACATAATAAAATCCTCCTTTTGGCAAAGCCCCCCCCTGTCTTTCAAAGAAGCTTTAGCCTTGTTCTTGGGCGAAGGTGTGACAATTGGCAAGAACGGCAGAACCCGAAAGGACAGGTTTACTAACCCCTTACCGCCACACCATAAAAGAGAATGGGACAAAAAAGCCCCATCCTCCCTCAATCTATATGAGGTAAGAGGTTAAATTTTCGGCCTTTCGGCCGTTTGAGGATTCGATTGAAATGACGCACATTGTGCGTTAATTTGATTTTAGCCATCATGAACTCCGCTGAGTTTGTGTGGTTAGTGGCGTACAGGTGTTCCATCACCTGTGCGTCACGTATTACGAACCATTCGTAACACTTACTAAAGATGGAGATGTGCAGTTTACTTGACCAATACTCTCCAGCTTACCACCTTAAGTTACAATGGCGGATGAGCTAAAGTCAAAACTTTTTTCCTCAATGCATAAGCTTATTTTGTGTAATTGCTATTATTTCTCAAGCCCTTTAAACCATTCGTTAATGTATTTCCCTCATACTTTAAGAGTACCAAGGCAAGGAAGGAAATTTATGAATTATACGAATGATCCTGAAAGTAAAGAATTTTTCTCAAAATTATGGAAGTGTCCCGTACGTCGCTGGCAACGTTATGGGCGCAAACTCCTTGTTGTGTTCATCTTGGGAATTTTGGTTTGGATAGGGTTAGATTTCATGGCTATCTTATTAATGGGCCCCCAATCCTCTCCTCCGCCCCACTCTTTGCTAATCCACGCTCTTTTGACCATAAGCATCAGCTTGATTTTAACATTAACAACGCAGCAACTTTATTTACGCTTCAGCAGCCGGTTTCGCCTTATTCGGGCCTTCCAATCCTCGCGGAGGCCGCCCCATGATTGATGACTTTTTCCAAAAAAAATCCACCTCTTCTCCTACAGCGAGGATTCCGAACCCCTGGAGCTCTTTCCTGTTTCGCAGCTTGTTTTATACAAGTATCCTCGGCTTTATCGCCGGGTTAATTTTTGGTTATTTACATATGAGGGGTTGGATTCCGAATGCGGAAAAAGGGCTAATTATGTATGCGGTGACCTTTGGAATTGGCGCTCTTCTTTCTACCTCTTTCATTCTTTATCAATCCCGACAGAACCAACGAAAAGCAGAAAAAATCAAATTGCCACGGTAATGGGTTGAAGAACGTCCTATTATGGGAATTTCCATAACAGGACGTCCGTTAATGGGGCTACTTCTTCCGTTCTGCTTCTAATTTTAGTCGTGCGATTTCTGCCTCTAGCCGTTGTATCTCTTCAAGAACCACACCACTTCTAACTCCTCGATGCATAATAGAATCTCCAGAGCTCACCGTTTGATTTGTGATGTGAATATCTGGCTGTGCATCTTGTTGTCTGATCGTAATATCCATCCCATCTACCGTTAGAATAAGGGGGATATTGGATTCTAAAAGATAGGGAATATTCAAAGATACTTTGTTGCAAAATTCCTCAACGCTATCGTGATCATAAAAGGAACCAGCGAAAATATCAGAAATCTTTGAAAAATAGGAGTTATTGTTACCGCTTGGCAAACCTACACGACAAAAATAAGGTTGTGCAAAACAACCCTCATGTTGCAGAGTCGATAAAGACGATAGACTGGTGTTTAAATCAGAATTTGAGGCGTGTTCACCATCGGTAAAAGCAACCACGACCTTACGTTCATCTGAACTTGAGAGCCTTAAACGCTCCCCAACTTTTGTTAAATCGGTTCCACCAGTGGTAGTTATATCTTTCCAGTCAATCATGGAATTGCTGGAATGAGTAAGTGCATAGGTGCGATAGGGAGAAATATCATCGCTAAATGCATAAACTTCTACCTTAAGAGATTAACCTTCAGTGAGTGCGTTACGCAACTGCTCCAAAAATATCGGCATCCTTTTGTTTACCGTATTAATTTTCTCACCATTCATGCTGCCACTTTTGTCAATAACAATTTCAATGATCGGGGTAGAATCGCCACCTTGATAACTATCATTCCCAAGCATGACGGTGCGAACCTGATATTTGCCATGTATAGGAGTCCCTACCAAGCTGATATCACTACCAGCCGCAGCCGTTAATCTCTTTAAAACACCCTGTAAAGAAAGCTCTGCTACAAAAACCTCTTCATTATCAGTGCCCATAATAGGTTCGGGCTTGACTTCGATGCTGCACAAGTATTCCGTTAAAAGGCCATAATTAACGACAAGATCGTCATCCATCGTTTGAATAAGTTGCTTATTGCAGCGTCTCATCCACTCAAAATACGGGGAGTGTTTTGCAATTTCTTCCAAATACATATTGGCTACTTGCTGATTAAAGAACGAATTGTAAGATAATTTTATACAACCATCTTTATCCTCTTTAATTGAAAAGTTACTTAATTCACTTTGGTTTTGAACGCCAAGAGAATTCAAGCATTCTGACCAACAGGTCAATTGAGAAGTTGGACAAGCTTGGGTAAGTATGGTTTCTGTTGAAACAGGAATAACATCCCGACGAAGTTGATCAAAGTCGTTTAGCTTGGCGATAGCTTTTTCAACTTTATCTAAAGGTCCTTCAAAAGTTACTACATCTCCATCAATTTTAACATTTACCCCAAACATTTGTTTTAAAGAACATGATAATCTTTGTTCTCTCTTATTTGAGGGATTATCTAACTCTTCCATTGCAAAAACCTGTGGGGTCATCCACAGACTTTGTATAATTATCAATATAGAAAAAAGAAATTTTCTCTTCATAAATACGCTCCTTCTCATTTTTTTATTTTTATTAAAATACACTATCTTATTATCATTTCTGATTTTTGATCTCAACAGATAAGTTGATAAAGAAAAATTTTTGAAAATTAAATTATCAAATATACCATCTAACAGAAATCAATTTTTGAATCAAAATGGAATAAGAAACCTAAGCATTTACTCCCGTCGCCAGGTTGTCCCACCAGACCCATCTTCTAAAACAATGCCTTGTTGAAGAAGCGCATCCCGAATGCGGTCGGATTCCGCAAAGTCTTTGCGGCTTCTGGCCTCTTGGCGGGCTAAAATTTGTGCTTCAATTTCTTGGGATGTTACCCCTGAAACGCCTTTCTGAAACCAAGCTGCTGCGTCTTGCTGAAGCACCCCTATTAAGGCGCCACTGGATCTTAAAATACCGCCCAAGCGGGCTTGCTCAGATTCATCTGTGGTCTTGTTAATCGTCGTGGCTAACTCATGCAAATGGGAAATGGCCAAAGGTACATTCAAATCATCTTTTAAAGCTTCCATCACCTTCGGGTCAATCTCGGCCTTATCATTATTGGGCCGTCCACAGGCCTTCAAGGCCGTGTATAAACGATCTATGCCATGCTGAGCTTGTTCTAAGGTTGCTTGTGTCCAATCCATGGGTTGGCGATAGTGGGTTGATAACAAGGCAAACCGGATTACTTCACCAGAATAATGGCTCAACAAATCCCGCACCGTAAAGAAGTTCCCCAGCGACTTTGACATCTTGTCCCCATGAATGGTCAAGTACCCATTATGCATCCAATATCGGGCAAAAACGGGTGTTCCGTGTGCGCAACGACTTTGGGCAAGTTCATTTTCGTGATGGGGAAAAGTTAAGTCCTGCCCACCTCCATGAATGTCAAAGATCGCGCCCAAATACCGGCTGCTCATCGCTGAACATTCAATATGCCACCCAGGCCGTCCAAAACCCCACGGGCTATCCCACCCAGGGGTTTGCTCATCGGAAGGTTTCCAGAGCACAAAGTCACAAGGATCTTGCTTATAAGGCGCTACTTCGACACGCGCCCCCGCCATCATTTCATCCTGATTGCGCCGGGAAAGATGCCCATAGTCTGGAAAGCTGGCCACCTTAAAAAGGACATGGCCTTTGCTCTCATAGGCATGTCCCTTTTCAATGAGCTTTTGAATCATCTCAATCATCTCTTGAATATGGTGGGTTGCCCTGGGCTCCACGTCCGGCGGTAAGATGCCTAACGCTTCCATATCTTGATGGAAAGCAGCGGTGGTCCGCTGTGTTAAATCTGTGATCGATTCTCCTTTGGCTAAGGCTGCTGCATTAATCTTATCATCCACATCTGTAATATTTCGGACATAACAAACGCTTGGATACATATGCCGCAACAGACGGGCCAATACATCGAATACAGTAAAAGGACGGGCATTGCCGATGTGAGCAAAATCATAAACTGTCGGGCCGCAAACATAGAGCCCGATTTGGTCTGGATTAGCAGGCGTAAAAACCTCTTTTGTTTTGGTCAGGGTATTGTAAAGAAGCATGGCTCAAGCTTTCAAACGGTCAATGACTTTTGTATGTCCGATGAGAGGCAACAGCTCTTTCATCTCAGGCCCATGATCCATACCTGTAATGGCCTGACGTAAGGGCATAAATAATTCTTTACCTTTGCGCCCCGTTGCCTCCTTCAATTTGCTTGTCCAGGCCCCCCACGTCATCGTGTCCCAAGGCTCACTTGGCAAACAGGCCAATGCATGCCCCAAATAGTCCCGATCTTCAATAACGGGGGTAATATGTCCTGCGCAAATCGGCTCCCACTGCGCCGCTTCATCAAGCGTCGTCAAGTTCCCCCGAATAACCATCCACACCATTTCTGTGATCGACGGGGCAATTTCTTGCAAGCGTCTTTCAACTTGATCATAAGGCATGATCTGCAAAAGTTTGTGGTTGAGTGTTCCCAGCTCAGCCGGATCAAACCGCGGCGCCGTTCGACTAAAGATAGATAAGGTAAAATTTTCAGCCAGCTCATCCAACGTTAAATGGGGTTCAATGGGCAACGAGGTGCCAAGTCGGGCAATTAAGCTATTAATCGCCATGGGTTCCAAGCCAGATTCACGGAGTGTCGCCAGACTTAAACTCCCGAGGCGCTTTGATAAAGAGGCGCCATTTACATCCAGCAAAAGGGTAAAATGACCAAAGTGAAGATGGGCTATATCTCCTCCCAATGCTGCAAACAGTTGAATTTGCACAGCCGTATTGGTGACATGATCTTCACCCCGGATAATATGGGTGATCCCAAACTCGATATCATCGACAACAGAGGTAAGGGTATAAAGGTACGCGCCATCCGCGCGTATCAGCACAGGATCGCTTAAATGGCTGCCATGAAAATCATTGGGACCACGAATGAGGTCATCCCAATGGATGGGGTCGGGAAGAAGTTTAAAACGCCAGTGAGGCGTACGGCCTTCTGCTTCGAATGCCTGACGCTCCTCAGTCGTCAATTTTAAGCCCGCGCGATCATAAATCGGGGGTTCATGGCGCGCCAATTGGCGTTTACGCTTAAAATCCAACTCCTCAGGCGTTTCGTAGCAAGGATATAATCGCCCTGAGGCTTTCAATTTCTCAACAGCCTGATCATACCGATCAAACCGATCAGACTGCTTGGCAAATTGATCATGAGACAGCCCCAACCAAGTTAAATCTTCCTCAATCGCTTTCGCATAGATCGGATCATTTCGCTCTAAATCCGTATCATCCAGCCGATACAGAAAAGTCGCTTCTTGGCCTTTTAGGGTATGATGGCGGGCAAATAACCAATTGATCAGCGCCGCCCGGGCATTCCCGATATGGAGCAATCCTGTTGGGCTGGGGGCAAAACGTACACGAATAACCATATGAGAAATAACCGTATTTTAAGAAAAATTAGCAAACAATATCAACTCATTGCGAGTCATCAAAGAGCCTTTCAGCCTTAATTTCGTTGAAAAGCTAAATACATGGATTGCCACGTCGTTTCACTCCTCGCAATGACTGAAATTATATATCACATTAACAACGATCAAAATAAAATTAATTTAGGCTTTTTGGCTCTTATCTTTTTTCGCAGAAGCCGCCCCAACGCTAAATTTGATTTTTGGGGAACGCTTAGAAGGTTTAACAGAATTTTTTTGATTCGCCTTTAAAGCCACAGGCTTCAACAAGGAACCTTTTACAGTCTTTGCCTTAGAATGAGAACCCCCAAACTTTGCCCACATCCCATAGACACGATTTTTATAGGGGTTGTGGTGGGACGGGGATGGGGAGTGATACATCTTCACAGCCCGATCCATGGATCCATGGCGTCGCTCCAAACTTTTAATGAGCTTTGCCGCATGGGCAATGTTGTTTTCAGGCTCAAACATCGCTTCAACAGACTTGAAGTGGCGACGATGAGACGGATAATGCAATTGCATACAGCCAACAGAGATATTTTGAACCCCATCTTCCAGCAATTCCCGAACATAGTTTGCTGCGGCTTCTTTTGACCCAAAATTATAAGCCCGGCCCCGCGCGTTCACAGACCAAGGGGAAATACCCGACTCGACCGTCGCAATGGCTTTCAATAAACCTTGAGGAATGCCCTTTTGGGCTTCTTGTTTGGAAATAACGTCTTTACATGTTGACTTCGTAACAACTCCTTTAAGAGCCGTGCCCGAAGACCATACAGGGAATTGAGCGCACAGAAGCCCGATCATTGTCATGACTTGGAAAATTGATTTTAGCTTCATGGTCACACCCTTCTTAAATGGCCCGTACTTCGGTCACTTCAGGTACATAATGCCTTAGCATATTTTCAATGCCGGATTTCAATGTTGCGGTTGAACTTGGGCAACCGGAACAGGCTCCTTGCATTTTCAAATAAACGATGCCGTCTTCAAAAGAATGAAACACAATATCGCCCCCATCTTGAGCAACGGCTGGACGAATGCGTGTATCCAATAATTCCCGGATTTGAAAAATCAGGGGATCACTTGTGTCATAAGTAGGTACAGCCTCGATAGGCCCACCCGTAACAACCGGTAAATTGGCCACAAAATGTTCCATCAAAATCCCTAAAATAGAGGGCTTTAACAGAGACCATTCTTGGGTTGGCTCCCTTGTAATCGTCACAAAATCCGACCCAAAGAAAACGCCCACGATTCCTTCTACGTCCATCAAGCGACGCGCTAAGGGTGAATTATCACAAGGCTGCCCCGATATATAAGACGCCGTCCCTTCAGGCATAACAACGCACCCTGGAAGAAACTTTAATGTCTCTGGGTTGGGTGTTTCTTCTGTCTGAATGAACACAAAGGGCTCCTTAACAATTTGTTAACACTTCTTAACAATTAGTACAAAATTAACCTTTGCGCAACTAATATTAGAAAATTCTTTATTATTGAGGGAGTTAAGTATATGTTTTTAAGGGATTGCAAAAAATCATGAATGCTAGAATTTCCTACCTTGATAGAGATACGGAAAAATGGTTTGCTAACTTCCAAAGGGGGCAATGTGAACCAAGAAAAAACTTATTGTACACATAGAATATGGCCTATATTGGGACATATAATTTCTCTTTTTCTCCTCTTTTTAACATTTTCTGGGTGCATATTGAGGCAACCTACGGATCCCCTTTGGTCAGACATTACCCTCACCGACTTAAATTTTATTCATGATACGCTCCTGATACATTCAGCACCTGGTGCTAACCCAAAAGACCATCCCTTCCAAAATTGGCTTAAAGAAGGATTTTTACAAGCCGGAAAACAGGCATCCCAAGTGAAAGACAAATCTGGTTATATGCTTGTACTTCAATCCTATGTTAACGGATTTGAAATAGATCATCTTTCCCTTAACTTCTCAACGGGTGAAGCAGGAAAACAGCTGGCTCTTCCATTGAGAAAACATTCCCCGATGGGAATTGAGTTTATTAACAAAGGAGCATGGATTACCCTTAAGTGTAGAGAATTATGAAAGCCTTCGCCCTATTTTATCTCCAGAGGAGGTGAAGCCTTTTGAAGAGAATCTCGCACATCACAGATGTTTTCACGTAGAAACATGGGATGTTTTTAATGAAACAGAAAATCTTTTTTACCATAAGGATACGGTTCAATCGTTCCCCAAAGTCTATTTGTTGACTGATGGGAAATGTTCAAGCACATGCTGGCTTTTTGTAAGAGAGATGCTGCAAATGCCTAATGTGATTCAAATAGGAGAAAAAACATGCGCCCAATCACTTTATAGCCAAGCCCGTTGGGTTACATTACCTAGTGGACTTTCCAAACTCTATTTTCCCATGCAGCAAAGGGTAACTCCTCTCGACCATATTAATCAGCCCTTTGTTCCTTCTTATACATACTCAGATAACTGGACAGATGAAGGAAAAGTGAGGAAGTGGGTTATAAAAATAATAAATATGATTTTTTCATAATTGTTTTCAGATTCTTAGTTCCGATAAGAATTTTTCCGCTTTCAAAAGGCTAGCCCCTTGTTGTTGATATTCATTTCTCAGGGATTTAACCAATTGGATCGCTGGATAATTGTATCGCTCATGGAAATAAATCAAGGTTTTACTTAAGGTACGATCTGAAAGTTTGACTTCGATGATGCTCTCAACTTTATCCTGACATACTAAAGCAAAATCAACTTCATGCCCATCTTTGGTTCGTAAGTAATGTAAGGCATACTCTTCGGCCTTATAGTCTACTTTCCCATAGACATGTTTAAGCAAGCTTACTGCTACCATATTTTCTAGCTTTGCCCCCTCATCTCCTTGGACTAAACCTGTATCAAAAAAATAAATTTTAGGCTCTTTGAGCAAGCTTCTTGCAATGTTTTTTGAATAAGGCGTCACGACAAAAACAACAAATAAAGCCTCCAAAACCTGAATATATTTCTTTATTGTCGTTGGGGATACGGCCACATCTTCAGCTAAAGATTGATAGGAAACGGGAGATCCAACACGGCTCCTTAACAAATTAAAGACCAACTGCATGGCTTTGATATTATGGATTTTATCCACTTCAAAAACGTCTGTACTCAGCAAACTATTGATATACTGCAACCGCCACCGATCTGCTTCAACCAAATCTTCGGCTAGGTATGGTTCTGGAAAGCCGCCTCGTGAAAGCAACCGATCTATATCAGGGCGTTCTGAAACTTGATTTAATTCGGCCAAAGAAAAAGGTAATAAGCGGTGACGAAAATACCGCCCGGCAAGGGAATCACCCAATTGATCATAAATATCAAGCCGAGCACTGCCTGTTATCAGAAGACGCATTGATTCAGGTTTCGTATCATAAACCCCTTTCAAATAATTCTTCCAATCCTTCATTTTGTGGAGTTCATCGAGAATCAGTAAATCTGTAGACTCTAGCCAAGTCTGCCCATGGATGATTTTTTGATCAAGGGGTTGGTCATAATTTAGGTAAACACTGTTGGGAAAATCTTTGGCAATATCTCTAGCAAGCCAGGTTTTTCCTGCTTGCCTCGGCCCAACAAGCAGCACCATTTTTGTTGCCAGGTCTTTTATGATCGCGTCTTTTTGATCTCTCTTCATAATGACTATTCTGCACGCTACTGGGGAAAAGTCAAGACTATTCTCCAGTGGAATGGCGAAAAGTCAGATTCAATGCCTCGCTGGCTTCATCATCAACTTCACTTCAGGATCCCCTGAAAAACCCTTGCCATTGCCTCGCGTCATCCAGGTGGTCCGTCCCAATTCAAATTGACCATTGAGCTGCGTCGGCACAATATGCTCTCGCTGGAGGGAAAACGTGAGATGAACTTGTTGGCCTTCCCCGATATAAAAAAAGATTAAGTCCCGCAGGGCCAAAAATTCTAAGGCTGTTTCCTTTCGAAAATGGATATACTGTTTATAATTTAGAGGGGGTATATGCACAGCAATTCCGGCGGTTTGATGCCATGAGCGTCGCCCCAAAACCGCTGATTTTCCCAAAACCTGATGCTGCCCAGATCCTCTCACCCCAATTCGGGTCCAATCCCGCTTTTGGGCAACTTGCCACCCTCCTTGAAACTGGGACACGACAATGGGCAATCCGAAGTAGGAGCGTAGAAGGCGTTGCAAACCAACCAATGATCGAGGACGCCTCCAGAAAACAGCTGCTTGAGAGAGCAACGCTTGGTCTGGAACAGCTAACCGATTGCGCAAAAAATCGGAGTCAATGCCAACCAAATCGAGGAAAGATTTACCTGCTGGGGTTGCTTCTGGACGAACTTGGGCAATGCCTAAAACAATCTTCTTACGCATGCGGTGCCAAAAGCTGGCCAGCCGATGATTGAAAATATCAAGAAAGTTCTTAAACGTTGCGTCTTTATTCCGCAATCGATCAACCAGAATTTCCGTATAAGGCATTGGCAGAGAGCCTTGGATTCCGCCAAGGCCTATAAAATTTACCGTCAGAACAGGCGGCTTATCCGTTGTTGAGAGCCTCAGGCTTTGAAGATCAGAACCCGATGGCGACAGGGTCACTCGAGACTCAATGGATAAGGCTTCTTTTAAAGGATTAGAGCCCTCTCCTAAAGGATGGGCTTCGGGACGCATCTTTTCTAAGAGTCGAACGGCCTGATGAAAATCAAACTCATGGGGAACTGTTTCAATCTGCTCTTCTAGAGAAGGATTTGTTCGCCGGGCAACGGTTGCCATCTCATCCACTCCCCTTGACGTTGAGTGCTGTGTAAAACAACCTCAACAAACGAATTTATAGACACTTGTAATGCAAAGAAATTCCGTAAAACAGCGCTCATCAGAAAGATGCTGCTTCCAGCTAAATTCTGCTCATTCATGGTTAAAGACACCTCTATACCTGGAACGAACCCACGCCAGGCTTGGTCACCGACGCGACGGACAATCGACCGACAAGATATTTTTTCTATAGCATCAATTTCCCCATGGCGATAAACGGATGCAGGGCCTGCGTAAAGACGGAGCATTTCTTTTAAAACATCTACGGACGCCTCCCCTTGCGTGAGAGACAAGTGATTGACGGACAATTGAGAAATCAAACGCCATAAAGTTTCCCCGTCTCTTGGCGCATGGACTTGTGAAACAGGTTTATCTAAACAGACAATTTGTGCAATGGGGGCCCGATCCTCAATTTGCATTAAGGTTCCCGCCGTCATCTGCTCTGGCAAATAGCGGTTCGTGCATAAAGTTTCCCCGTATACTGTTTGAACGGCGGGTAATTTTGGATTGAAATCCAAATCCACAAACGTCAGGAACATTTCTGTCCCTGGAACATCTTTTTGCAAAGAAGCTGTTCGACGGCTGAGCCAAAATGAGCTCTGCTCCCGTTGTTCACCAAATTGGGTCGACTGATGATTAAAGGAAAAATAAGGTCGAAACTCAACGGGTTCGGGTTCATCTTCTCCAGTTGCTAATATGCGGGTAATAGAATAAATTTCTGTCGTTCTTTCCCGCCTTTGATCCGGCGTCAAACGATATTCTGTCCGTCGATGATCAAGGCGAATGGGGTCTGTTGTTCGACGAAAGAGATTGACCATCGGCGTACAACCCAATAAAAAATTTCGGGGATGCAGGTTAATTTTTCCAACAACATCTACATCTTCAATAGCAATTAACAGGTCAATCTCATCACCAGCTCCTTGCGTCGATATATTTTCAACGGAGAAAAACAAGTATTTTTCGGGAAAATGAAAATACTCCTGCACCATTTGATACGCAGGATGGGCATGTCCTGGATGAGGCAAGATCAAGTGATCTTCATCAAACCCTACCGTTTTTAATGAGGGCATCGGCAAGGGAGATGCTGTTTTTTGGTCTTTAGATAATAAGGCGTGGGGGACGCTTTGCGCAAACAGGGCCCCATACATCTCAAACGTTAAAATGCGGTCCCCATTTAAGTGAAAAGTCAGGCGCTTTAAGTCTGGTAGATCAGAAAAGGTAAGACCCTCCTCACACTGAAGACGCAAGCGTAAATACCAAGGGGCCCGAGGTCCATAACCGCTAATATCGTAAGCATCCCTTTGCACAAAATCCACGTGGGTCACTGAAGTCGGCCACAAATTTACATCATAGGCCGTCTTAAATCGACAAGCGACGCCTTCTTCCGCATCTGTAAACAAGGGGGTATCTTTTGGAATTGGAAATCCGGTTGTGAGGGACCCTTTGGTGGCATCGGCTTGAAAGTGTGCGATCGCCATCGCGGGAACCGGACTGATCAATTGAGGGTACAAAACTCCTAAGAGCGCGGCCGAAATCTGGGGTAAGCGATCATCGATTTCTTGACTGAGGCGCGCTGTTAGAAATGCGAACGATTCCAACAACCGCTCCATATGAGGGTCTGGGGATTCTTCCCAATTCAGTCCCAAACGCCGCGCTATTTTCGGGTGCTTATTGGCAAATATGCCCCCGGCATGACGCAAATAGGTCAATTCCCGATGGTAATAAGTTAGAAAAGGATCTTGAGCGCCCCGAATCACGATTGGGTCCTTCTATCTATCGTTAATTTTAATTAAATTATAGACAGATAGAAGAGGGAACCGGAAGTCTCTTTATTTTTGGTCCTTATTAACAAGGTTGCCTTGCTTATAGTCCTCAATAAGTACGCTGCAATATTTTGCAATTACGTCCATTCCATTCGATGTAAGGTCATAAGGAGAAGACAGAATTTCCTCCTTTAAGGCTTCTATTTTCCTATATTCCCCAAACGCTCCATAGAGTGAACAAGAACTGAAAGGAGCATTATAATTTTGAGAACTAACTTGTTCCAACTTAAATAAAAGAGAGTGTTAATAAAAGATACATAACGTGATATAATCATTTAAGCAACAATAGGAGGCTTAGATGAAGTGTAAAAAGTGCAATAAAAACAATGTTGTCAAAGCAGGATTTGTGAGAGGGTGCCAGCGATTCAAGTGTAAGGACTGT
>CAMCRD010000019.1 GCA_945877185.1 Candidatus Finniella inopinata
AAAAATCATCAATAAAGCAGAATATTTCTTCGAGAGGGACCATATCAATCTCCATTTTTAGTCAAATGTTTCAAGATTCTATGGTTGCTCTCACAAAAAATCAAGGAATTCTCCTGTTTTCCAACCCCCTTATATCGAGTTCAGGTTACATATCGGGTCTGGTCCATAAAATATGCAATAGGTTATTTGGAATTTGGTAAAATCGGTCAATACTGTTCTTTTTCATATACTTATGAATAGAGCCTTCATCCCAGTCGTACATATGAGATGTTTCGATAGCGTTTAAAACCCTTTTCAGCTTGTATCCTTGGTAATTGCTGTTGTCCGTCCCGTGAGGAGCCTCATATTTTATGGAGATTTTTTGGAGCCCTCTATAAAAAACAATGGCGAACTCATTTCCGTCAATACGGTTAATGGTACCGTTAAGAAGGTGGCATGTTTCAGACAAGAGAGCATTAATATATGTCTCTTTAACAGCATTAAATTTACGCAATTCATTCACTGTGTGCAGTGTTTCTTTCCGTTTGGTTGGGTTGACACCCCTAGCGGCAAGATTAACGATATCTGGCGCCTGGGTCTCTTTGACAGGGTTTTTATATAGGTTTATTTTAGAAGGGTCAGCCGGGTTACGTGTTTTCTTTTTCGTTTTAAGTTTTGGATTATCAGAGGGTGTCTGTCCTAAAGGAGTTATTTCAAGAGGATAAGTATGATAGCCCTCTTCGCTTGGTGGTGGAAGTTTTTGTCTGGATTTTCTGGGTAATCTGTTCGTTCTTGTGGTTTTACGTTGTGGTGTTTGAAGGCTAGTTGAGCTTATACTAGGTTGCATATCTTCAATCAATATGTTCGTTTGCCCTAAGATAAAGTTTTTTGCATTCTTCACCATTTCAAAGCTGTTAGAACAGAATTGATAAGTTCCATAAAAAACTAAGGTGTCATGGATGTACTCCCCAAAAGCGCTGCCGGTAGTAACTGTATAAATTTGGCTCGTAGCAGGATCCAAGAGAGTAAGGATTTGCCGGGCAGGATAGTAATCGAAGACTTGCGGTCCTGCGAAGATTTTAGACAATCCAGACATAACCCCCATAAAAGGGCGGTCTCCCTGTTGTATTTCTTCCTGTTTGTACGACTTATAAAGTTCATGAAGATTGTAGGCTACAGAAAGGATGTTAAGGCAAGTGAAGCTATGGAGTAAAATTGGGTGGTGCCCAGCGAAAGTAAGCTCAACGGAAGGATTATCAATGATGAACTGCTCCAAGGAGCTTCCATACTTCATAAACAAATATTCATTCTTGAGGGATTGTGCCAGAAAATTAAGGACAAAGGGCAAACTTGTAAGTGATCTTGTTATATTTATTGTTTTATTCCACGTAAATTCATCCTGGTATTGAATTTTTAGAGGGCGGATATCTTCAGAACTCCGCTTTTTGTGAAGGGTAAGTTTTTTTAAATTGTCAGTTCGGTAGCGTTGATTTTGGAAGCGGTGGTAGCCCCAGTGGAGGAGTTCAAAAGTGCCGTCAAGAATCATTTTATACCCTACAGAAAGACCCAAGTCACAGGCTGCGTGCCCAAGTATATTTTGGTTTTCGAAACTTTTATAACTAGTTTCGAAAACGACATATGACATACCACCGAGAACTATTTTTTGGCACGCAGACGTTAAAGAAGGGCGGTAGTAATGGTCATTTCTGTATTTTTCTTCACAAGATGCGCTGGCGTTAATAAAAAAAATGAAGGCAATAACACAATATGAATATATTTTCATCAGATTTAATTTTCTTATATTTATTGAGAGTATGAAATTTATACACTTATGATATTATTTAGTCAAATTTAATTTCTGTTTCCTTTAACAGTGCTTAAATTTTAGGGAAGCCCAGAGTTTAGGGACGTTTACTCGGGATAGAGCGGCTTGTTCGTCCCTGAATTTTCATTGAATGTTAAATAATTTGTCCTTATTCTCAATATTAAGCTATGCCATTTATTAAACGAGATGAGAAATGACAAATTCACCCAAAGCCCTTTTAGATCAGGATGTTGTAATTGTTTCGGCTAAGCGCACCCCGATGGGAGCATTTCAGGGCGCCTTATCTGCGCTCAATGCTCCAAAACTGGGGAGTATTGCGATTGGGGGTGTCCTCCAAGCGGCTTCTTTACCGGCTTCTGATGTTGATGAAGTGATCATGGGATGCGTTTTGCCTGCAGGTTTGGGACAAGCGCCCGCACGGCAGGCAGCAATTGGCGCAGGGATCGATCCGTCAACGTCATGTACAACCATCAATAAAGTTTGTGGGTCGGGTATGAAAGCCGTGATGCTGGCTTGTGACCAGGTCCGTTTAAATAACGCGCGCATCGTGATCGCAGGGGGGATGGAAAGCATGACGAATGCCCCTTATTTATTAGATCGGGCGCGGTCAGGCTATCGGTTTGGTCATGGTAAAATTTTGGATCACTTGCAGCTGGATGGTTTGGAGGATCCTTATCATTCTGGCCGCCTGATGGGTGCTTTTGCTGAAGATACGGCGGCCCACTTTCACTTTACCCGTCAAGATCAAGATGCTTATGCCACAGAATCATTTCGACGGGTTCAAGAAGCTGTTTCAAAAGGCTTTTTCAACAAGGAGATTGTGCCATTGGACTTAGGCGATGGGAAAAATTCCCTATCCTTGCAGCAAGATGAAACGCCGTCGAAAGTTAAGGTTGAGAAAATTCCAAACCTGAAGCCCGCTTTTCATCCAGAAGGAACGGTGACAGCGGCTAATTCTTCCTCCATCGCGGATGGGGCTGCTGCTGTGATGGTGATGACAGCGCAAGAAGCCCAGAAACGAGGGTTAACGCCGATGGCCATCGTCAGGGGGCACTCCTCCCATGCTCAAGAACCTCAGTGGTTTACAACAGCGCCTATCGGCGCCATTGAGAAACTCCTTCAAAATCTCAAATGGTCTTTAGACGAAGTTGATTTGTTTGAGATTAATGAAGCTTTTGCGGTTGTCTCAATGGCAGCTTTAAAAAAGATGAACATTCCTCATGAGAAGGTAAATATTTGGGGCGGGGCGACCACCCTTGGCCATCCCCTTGGCGCCAGTGGTGCCCGAATCCTTGTGACCCTGCTTCATGCGTTGGAACAACGGGGGCTTTCAAAAGGCATTGCCGCCATCTGCATTGGCGGCGGAGAAGCAACGGCTATTGCCGTGGAGCGGATTATCTAAAATGCTAATTTAAAAGCAATCACGTGTAAAAGACATTCCCTTATTGCGTCTTTGGGCAATTCAGTTTATAAAAAAATGAGTGATTTTCTTGTGAACAAAGGTAGAGAATCGTGAACGAAGCTCAAATTCGTCGAGCGGAGAACTGGTTGTTTTTTCGTCGTTGGTTAAAAAGCCCCCGTCAATTAGGTACCCTGGCTCCTATTTCTATAAAATTATCAATGCTTGCTGCCAAAGAAGCTCTCTCACAATACACGCCAGGAACGCCTGTTGTTGAAATTGGGGCAGGGACGGGGCGTCTTACGCGGGCCTTATTGCATAAGGGGGTTCAGGCGCAAGATCTCACGGTCGTTGAGTTGGATAGCGAGATGTGTGATTTCTTACGCAACTCTATTCCTGGCATTCATGTTATTGAAGGGGATGCTACTCATTTAAGCGAGCTGCTTACGCCCGAACTTTTACAAAAAGTCGGCGTTGTCGTTTCTGCGATTCCGCTGATGTACCTTAAGGAGCCTTTACGCCAATCCCTTATCATGGCTGCGTTTTCTGTTTTGCGGCCGCAAGCTAAGATTGTTCATGTAACCTATAACCCTAAGTCCCCTTTAAACTTCTGGAAGAACATTAAACAAAGTCGCGTAGCAGCAGCTTGGTTTAATTTCCCGCCGGGCTTTGTTTGGCAGTTTCAAGTATAATGACGTATACCGCTCAAGCAAAACGGGATGAGAATTTACTTTTCTTCAAGCGCCTGTTGAAAAACCCGAAAGCGTTAGGGGCTGTTACCCCAAGTTCCCTTGCCTTATCTAATTTTATTTGTCGCCATGTCGAAGCAACAGCGGATAGTTATGTTGTTGAAATCGGGGCAGGGACGGGACGATTTACGCGAGCGTTGCTGCGCTATGGCATTGTTCCCGCTCAGCTTTTTGTGGTTGAAATGGACCCAGAACTTTGTGAGTTTTTAACCTTGCATTTTCCCCAAGTCACGGTCATTAACGGTGATGCAAGCCGTTTGGTGGAGATTCTCCCTCCTCATATTATTGGGAAAGTAAGCACGGTTATTTCAGGCATTCCCTTGGTGAATTTGTCAGCATCTCTTCAAGCCGGTATTGCAGAAGCTTGCTTTGCTGTGTTGGCAGAAGGGGGGCAAATGTTGCAATTTACCTATGGTCCAGTGTCCCCCTTGTCCAGTCGAAAATTAGGCTTGCACAAAAAGCGCTTGGGCCATGTCCTATGGAATTTTCCCCCAGCGGTTATTTGGTCCTACAAGCGGGGAGGTGCTCGCCAAGAAAAACCGCAGATTTTTATGCGTCGATTGCGTTATTTGCGCCGGAAAATCGGGAATAAAGTGAAGCAGGCCTAACAAAAAATATCTTTTTTCAAACCTTCGCACCCCATTGGCGACGAAAGGATCTCGTGCTAAGGTTAATTTCATCAAGGAGCATAAATGCCTAAGGATAGAGGCTTGCCATCATAAAGAGGAAGGAATGAGCCTATTTCACGTTGCTGAAATTGCGGTTTTTGCACCCTTATTGGGTTTTTTAATGGCGGGTCTTGGGAGTATGAAACCCCGAAGTTCCCCATTGGATGGGCTGTATTTTGGCGACCGTTTTGCTCAAATTGTGACTTGCGCTTTGATGGGGATTTGCGTCCTTGCTTCTTGTCTTTTATTTCATCAAATTGCTTTAGGTCACCAAGAGGCTTTAGCCTTGGTTGTTCCCTGGATTGACGTTGGTCACTTTGAAGTGCATTGGGGGATAAAGCTCGATGCCTTAAGCGTGACGATGATGATAACGGTTTCCTTAGTGTCTTTTCTGGTTCATATTTATTCAATTGGCTATATGAGCCATGACCATTCTATTACCCGATTTATGTCGTACTTAAGCTTTTTTACCTTTGCGATGCTGGCTCTGGTGACAGCGCCTAATTTGCTGCAACTTTTCTTCGGATGGGAAGGCGTGGGTTTTGCTTCTTATCTTCTCATCGGTTTTTGGTATGAAAAACCGAGCGCCAATGCTGCTGCGATGAAAGCTTTCATCGTGAACCGGGTTGGGGATATAGGGCTTGTTTTGGGTATCTGTGCCATTTTCATGATTTTCCAAACAGTTGATTATGATATCTTGTTTAAAAGCCTTTCGGCTTATGGACAAAATTCTATTGATCGGCCAGTGGTGTCATATCTTGGCTGCCAAGTAGATGCTTTAAATCTGATTGGTATTTTGTTGTTTTTGGGAGCGATGGGCAAATCGGCTCAGCTGGGATTGCATACGTGGCTGCCAGATGCCATGGAAGGCCCAACGCCTGTTTCTGCTTTGATTCATGCGGCTACCATGGTAACGGCAGGGGTATTTTTGGTTGTTCGACTATCCCCGTTATATGAATTGGCGCCTCTTGCCCGGGACATGATTTGTATTGTTGGTGCGTTAACGGCTTTCTTTGCTGCGATGGTGGCAATAACACAAAACGACATCAAGCGTATTATTGCTTATTCCACCTGTAGCCAACTTGGGTATATGTTTTTTGCGGCGGGTGTATCGGCGTATGGAGCAGCGATATTTCACCTGGTTACCCATGCCTTCTTTAAGGCGCTGCTTTTCTTAGGGGCTGGCGCTGTCATCCACGCGATGTCCGATGAGCAGGATATTCGCCGGATGGGAGGGATTCGGCTGCTCATCCCTAAAACCTATATCATGATGTGGATTGGCAGCTTAGCTCTTGCTGGTGTTCCCTTCTTTGCGGGATATTATTCTAAAGATGCGATTTTAGAAGCGGCGTACCTTCAAGGAACGGCAATCGGCCAATTTTCCTTTGTGATGGGACTTGTCGTAGCCGTTCTAACGGCCTTTTATTCCTGGCGTTTATTGCTTCTTACCTTTCATGGCGCCCCTCGGGCAGATGATCGGGTGATGGCCCATGTCCATACAGCGCCTCAGGTGATGAAATTTCCGATGTATGTCTTAGCGCTGGGAGCGATAGTCTCCGGCTATCTTGGTTATGATTTGTTTTTAAGCAAAGATTTTTGGGGTAGGTCAATTGCGTGGGCGGGAGCAGGTAGCCAGGATCATGCGCCCTTTTGGGTCGTATATTCCCCTGTGCTTTGTGCCATTTTCGGGGTCACGATCGCTTATGTTTTCTATTATAGAAATCTAGATATGCCCAATCGATTGGCGGCCCGGTGGAAGGGGTTATACATATTTTCCCTGAACAAAGGATTTGTGGACGAACTCTATGATTGGCTATTCGTCCGGCGAATTGTGCAGATAGGCCAATTGTTCTGGAAACGCGGGGATGGCCAAGTCATTGATGGCTTTGGCCCGGATGGTGTGGCCACGGTATCTCGTGGTATTGCTCAGCTTATGGGACGCCTTCAAACGGGATATGTTTATCACTATGCCTTCGCAATGTTGGTTGGCCTTGTGGCCATTACGTCATGGCTTCTCATCGCAGGGGGATTATGATTTATGGATAATTTACCGCTGCTTTCTGTGATTACCTTTCTGCCGTTAATAGGAAGCCTTTTCATCTTGGTCATGAAGGGGGATGAGGCAACAATTGCCAGCAACGCCCGAAACGTGGCTTTATGGACATCTTTCCTGACTTTTGCTTTGTCCCTTATCTTATGGATTCATTTCGATATTGATCAAATAACGTATCAATTTGTTGAAAATACAAACTGGATAAAAGATATGGGGATTCAGTACCATTTGGGCATCGACGGGGTGTCATTGTTCTTTATTTTGCTAACAACGTTTTTAACCCCTTTATGTATCTTGGCAAGTTGGGAATCTATACAGACGCGTGTGCGTGAATATATGATGGCTTTCCTATTAATGGAAACACTTTTGGTTGGTATGTTTTGTGCCTTAGATCTGCTTTTATTCTATGTATTCTTTGAAGGTGTGCTCATCCCCATGTTTCTCATCATCGGTATTTGGGGGGGAGAGCGCCGGATTTATTCTTGCTTTAAGTTTTTCTTATATACCCTTTTGGGATCTGTTCTCATGTTGGTCGCTATTCTGTCCATTTACTACATGACGGGAAGCACAGATCTTTCCGTGGTCATGGATTTTACTTTTCCCTTATCAGCTCAGAAATGGTTGTGGTTGGCCTTCTTTGCTTCCTTTGCTGTCAAAGTTCCCATGTGGCCGGTTCATACTTGGTTGCCGGATGCGCATGTGGAAGCCCCCACAGCGGGATCCGTTATTTTAGCGGGAGTTCTCTTGAAAATGGGGGCGTATGGATTTTTACGGTTCTCGATCCCTTTATTTCCAAGCGCGACGGTGGTTTTTACACCAATGATCATGATTCTCAGCATCATTGCCATTATTTATACATCTCTGGTTGCTTTGGTCCAAACGGATATGAAAAAGCTTATCGCGTATTCTTCCATCGCTCATATGGGCTTTGTGACTTTAGGGATTTTCACTTTGACGTCTCAAGGTGTTAGTGGGGCCGTTATACAAATGCTGAGCCATGGTATTGTGGCTTCGGCTTTGTTCTTGTGTGTTGGCATTGTGTATGATCGTGTGCATACCCGTGATATTGAGCGGTATGGGGGGCTCGTGGCGCGCATGCCAATTTATGCCCTATTTTTTATGTTATTTATTTTTGCTGCAATTGGGTTGCCGGGAACAAGTGGTTTTGTTGGCGAGATTTTGGTCCTTGTCGGCGCTTTTCAGGTAAACACATGGGTAGCAACCTTGGCAGCCTCTGGTATGGTCTTGGGCGCTTCTTACGCTTTGTGGCTCTATCGTCGGGTGATTTTTGAAAAGCTGGTCCATGCGGATTTAAAAGCCATCCTTGACCTCAATATGAGAGAAGCCACGATTTTAGGATCCCTTGCGGGCTTGGTATTGTGGTTAGGGTTATATCCACAGCCCTTCTTGAATATCATTAATCCAGCTGTCACGGAATTGATCTCTAACCATAAGCACTGGGTGCGAGAAGATGCCTCTGCGGCAGCTAGGGAAGGGACTCCGGTGAAGGTGGGTGAGGAATATGTTAGGGATCAAACAAAAATATCAGGGAGCGAATCTATCTATGGGATGCCTGAACAGTTGCATAGTTCTTGGTTCTTGGTTGGGGAGCCCGTATGAACCTTGCTTTTAATCCAATGGATATCTCTCTTATTTTACCGGAAATGGTTCTGTTAGGAACAACTTTCATTCTATTGATATTAGGACTATTTCGCGGTGAATATGCGTTTCACCGGGTGATGCTTTTATCCAAAATTGCTTTGTTTGCTGTTCTTGTTATGGTTTGTGCAACACCGGCCAGCAGAGAAGTGGCTTTTCACGGCGCTTTTATCAGCGATGCTTTTTCAATTTTAATGAAAGTTCTTGTTCTCAGTTCAGCCCTGGTGGTGTTGATGATTAGTAAAAAATCTTTAGCTTCAGAAGATATTGCCCGATATGAATACCCCATTTTGGTTTTGTTTGCTGTTGTGGGCATGATGACCATGATTTCTGCGAATGACTTGATGAGTTTATTCATTGGCCTTGAACTGCAAAGCTTAAGCCTCTATATCTTGACCACTTTGCGTCGGGACAATGTGAAGGCTTCAGAAGCGGGGATGAAGTACTTTGTTTTAGGGGCCTTGTCGACCGGCCTTTTGCTCTATGGGTGCTCTTTAATCTACGGGTACACAGGAACAACGAATTTTGATGCGGTAGCTGCTATTTTAAAGGGAATGAAAAATTTTCCTTTGCCAATCATGTTTGGATTGGCCTTCTTAATGGGGGGACTTGTCTTTAAAATTTCAGCAGTTCCATTTCATATGTGGACGCCGGATGTGTATGAAGGGGCGCCGACTTCCGTGACAACCTTCTTAGCTTCTGGCCCCAAGGTCGCAGGATTTGCTTTAATTGCGCGCGTATTTACCTCCCCTTTTGTTAGCCTCTTGAGCCAATGGCAGATGCTGCTCGGTGGTATTGCTATTGCCTCTATGGTTTTGGGCGCTTTTGCTGCCCTTACTCAAAATAATATCAAACGCGTTTTGGCGTACAGCGCAACAGGCAATATGGGGTACGCTTTAATTGGCATCGTCGTTGGTACAGAGGACGGTGTGACGGCCAGTACCTTATATATTTTATTATATCTGATCATGATTGTGGGGGTATTTGCTTGTTTGCTCAACATTACGCGACGCAGCCAGGAAATTGATACCATCGAAGATATTAAAGGCCTTGTGCGTGTTTATCCGGGGACTGCCTTTATCTTAAGTTTCTTGCTTTTCTCAATGGCAGGGATTCCTCCTTTGGCGGGTTTCTTAGGAAAACTCTATATCTTTAAGGCAGCTGTAACAGCTAACTTCTATCTTTTAGCGATTGTTGGTGTTTTAACGAGTGTGGTGGCGGCAGCTTATTATCTTTGGATTATTAAAGCAATTTTGATGGATGAGCCAAATTTAGGTCGGTGGGCGGAGCATTATCGCACCTATCGAAGAGAGCCAGCCATGACGGTCGTTTTGCTTGGATCTGTCGCCGGGCTCATTTGGATATTTATTGCGCCAAGCCCCATTATTAGGATGGCCAACACGGCGGTAGCTTCCTTGTTTGGTTCTTAAGAGAGGCATCTTTGCTCCATTTCACCCTTTATGATTACCCCGTCGTCGGAAGCACAAATGATGAAGCGAAAGCTCTTTTAACGACAGGTGCCGAGGAAGGAACGGTTGTCCGAGCGGAACGTCAAACAGCCGGGCGTGGGCGGCGAGGACGCCAATGGATATCGGAGGCAGGGAATTTATATTGCTCTATAATCTTGCGTCCAAAATGTCCTTTAAGTCAGGTGAGCCAGCTTTCTTTTGTGATGGCCTTGGCTGTTGGGAATACCATTTTACCTGCTTTAATCCGACCTGAAATTTTATCTTATAAATGGCCAAATGACCTGCTTCTCCAAAAAGAAAAGGTGGCGGGCATTTTGATTGAAACGGAATCCCAAAGAGGACAGTTAGCAGAAGCTTGCGTGGTCGGGATTGGACTGAATATCAATGTAGTTCCCAATCATCCAATCTACCCTGTGACAGCCTTAAAGAACCATTCACAATCAAAATTAAGTCGGGACGCGTTATTTTCTGAACTTCTTGAGCAAATCAAAAATCAATATCAAGTTTGGCAAAAGGAAGGTTTTGGGCCGATTCGGAATGCATGGATGGCGCGCGCCTATAACCTTGGTCATAAGATGGCCATAGCAGTGGGGAACAATCAAGCATCTGGGCAATTCGTAGGATTAAGCCCAGAGGGGGCGCTTCTGCTGAAGGAAGAAAGTGGGTTTGTGCACAAGCTTATGTCCGCAGAAGTTTTATAATCATCAAAATCAAATAATCACAAAAGGATTATCGGACTCTTTTACATAACCTCTTGTAATAGCCTGCCTAACCGCTTATTTAAGAGGAAGGGGCTTGGCCTATGGCATACAAACTTAATTAGGTAAAAATTTACGTGAAATATAAACCGACCGAGAAAGATTTCTGGTTTCTTCCTTTAGGGGGCGCTGGCGAGATCGGCATGAACCTCAACCTCTTCGCTCATGGTGGGCAGTGGCTTATGGTGGATTTGGGCATCACCTTTGGGGATCGCCTCGGTATTGATGTCATTACACCCGACCCTGCTTTTATTGCGGAGCGCAAAGAGTCGCTTGTGGGGCTCATTATTACCCATGCCCACGAAGACCATGTGGGGGCGGTACCCCATCTTTGGCCGCTCTTGCAGTGCCCTGTTTATGCAACCCCCTTTACGGCAAGCATTTTGCGTCAGAAATTAAAAGATAAACCGTGGGGTAAAAAAGTTCCCATCATTGAAGTTCCCCTGTCGGCGACCATCCAAGTCGGTAAATTTTCTGTAGAATTTATCACCCTAACCCACTCGATCCCTGAGCCCAATGCGGTTGCGATTACAACACCTCTCGGAACCATCCTCCATACAGGGGATTGGAAGATTGACGCAAACCCGCTTGTTGGTGAGGTAACAGATCATTCGCGTTTAACGGCATTGGGCGACCAAGGTGTTTTGGCTATGGTGTGTGATTCGACCAACGTCTTTACAGAAGGCACGTCCGGATCTGAAGAAGGCGTTCGAGATGAACTGACTGATTTGATTCGAAAGCATCCGGAAGGACGGGTCGTGGTTGCTTGTTTCGCATCCAATGTCGCCAGATTGGAGACGGCAGCTGTTGCGGCACGCGCCAATGGCCGTCAGCCTGTTTTGGTGGGGCGCTCTTTGATTCGTATGGAAGAGGCTGCACGTCAAAACGGTTATTTAAAAGATATTCCTCCCTTTCTTAATGAAGATGCGGCCCAAGGGTTGCCCCGAGATAAAGTTTTATTGATTGCAACAGGGTCTCAAGGAGAACCACGTTCTGCCCTTGCCCGCATCGCTTCAGGCCAGCATCCCGCTATTGACCTTGAGGCAGAAGATACGGTGATATTTTCCTCCCGGATGATCCCAGGGAATGAGCGCAGCATCAGCGCCTTGCAAAATCGCCTGGTACTTCAGGGCATAAAGGTTATTACAGCCCATGAGGAAGATATACACGTTTCTGGTCATCCTGCCAGAGATGAACTGCGTCAAATGTATGCCTGGGTCCGCCCTCAAATTTTGGTTCCGGTTCATGGGGAGGCGCGGCATCTCCAAGAACAAGCGACCCTGGGCCTTGAATGTGGCATTCCTAAAGCTGTCATCCCAGAAAATGGTACGTTGATTCATTTAGCTTCTGGGCACCCAAAGATCATTGATAAAGTTCCTACGGGGCGTTTTGGCCTTGATGGGGAGCGACTGGTTCCCATGGACAGTTTGATGTTGCGGGACCGGTATCGCTTATCCGTTCAAGGGACGATTGTGGTGACCATTGCCCTTGATAAAGGGGGGCAACCCGCACGTCCTATCCATCTGACGATGTTAGGCGTTGCAGAGCCCGGGGAGGAAATGGATGATGTATCGCGTGAGATTAACCGTGTCATTCGCCAAACCCTGAATGACGGTCAAAAGAATGATGAGGCACGTGCGGAAGCATTACGCGTTGCCATTCGCCGTACCGTAAACAGTCGTCTAGGCAAGAAGCCCCTTACTGAGGTACACTTAGTCCAAATCTAAATTATGGTGTGGGTGCAAAAAAATGCTGAATCGAGTAAATCATGTTGCGATTGCCGTACCAGATTTAGCAGTGGCTGCTGCTTTTTATCGGGATGTTTTAGGAGCGGAAGTCTCTGAGCCTGTCGACTTGATTGATCATGGTGTAACATCTATTTTTGTACAGATTTCCAATATGAAACTTGAACTGTTAGCACCATTGGGGGAAAATTCTCCTATTTCAGGATACTTGGCCAAAAATCCAGCAGGAGGCTTGCATCATCTTTGCTTTGAAGTGAAGGACATTCAAGGTTCAACAGCCGTCCTTGAAGCTTCTGGTGTTCGTGTCTTGAATCAGCCAAAGCCAGGAGCCCATGGCCGACCCATCATTTTTATGCATCCCAAGGATACCTTTGGGTGCCTGTTAGAATTAGAAGAAGCATCTTAGGAGGTGACATCTGATGGTCCAATATTTTATTATAATTATGGTCAGTATTTTCCTAATGGGGTGTGGAAAAAAGGGACCTGTTGAGTCGTTGGAGCCCAGTGAGTATCCACGCACCTATCCTAAACCTCCACCACCCGATTCTCATGATCTGAAATACCTGAAAAAAAAGGAGTCATCCGATGACACATAAACCGTTAATTGCGATAACGTTAGATGCAGAAGCCTCTGGAGGGTATTCCAAGATGCCTTGGTATGCTTTACGTCAGAATTACTGCGATGCTATTTTGGCAGCCGGAGGCATTCCTTTTCCTGTGCCGCACCATCTTGAATTGGTGGAAGAGTACGCACGCTTGGCGGATGGTTTTGTTTTTACAGGAGGCGCTTTTGATATTGATCCGGTCCTCTATGGTGTCGATCAACGCCATGAGTCCGTGACAACAAAGCACCAACGGACAACCTTCGAATGGCGCTTGTTGCAATTGGCCCATGCACAGGGAAAACCGCTCTTGGGGATTTGCGGGGGGATGCAGCTTATGAATGTCGTTATGGGGGGGACCCTCATTCAACATATTCCAGATGAAATTTCAAACTGCTTACCGCATGAACAGGTCAATTGCCGAACAGAACCTGGCCATGATATTGAGATTTATGAAGATACCCTTCTGCATCGTTTGATAAAATCCGAAATGGTGCACGGGAAAATCCCTGTGAATAGCGCTCATCATCAAGCCATTAAAAGCCTTGCGATTGGGTTCCGCATTAACTCAGTTGCCCCTGATGGGATTGTAGAAGGGATTGAGAACCTGAAACACCCTTTTTGCCTTGGGGTACAATGGCATCCGGAATATCATGTCAGCGAAGCAGATCGTAAAATTTTTGCAGGGCTCATCCAAGTGGCGACTCGATGAGCTCTTTATCGGGGGAGGGGGAGCGGATCGCGAAGCGTATGGCACGAGCCGGGCTTTGCTCCCGTCGTGATGCTGAGCGATGGATAGCCCAAGGTCGGGTTGCTATTGATGGTCAAATTATCACGACGCCAGCGACCATTGTGACGGATGAAATGCAAATTAGAGTGGATGGAAAGCCTTTAAATGAAGCGCCATCCTCCCGGGTTTGGTTATATTACAAGCCGGTTGGGTTGTTGACAACGCACCATGACCCCCAAGGACGTCCCACGATTTTTGAATCCTTGCCTTCTTCCTTACCTCGTGTTATTTCCATTGGTCGTTTGGATTTAAATTCTGAAGGATTGATTCTCCTGACCAATGACGGTGAACTTGCTCGATACGCAGAACTTCCCTCAACCGGATGGGCACGATCTTATCAGGTTCGTGTCTATGGTGTTGTGGACAAAGCAGCTTTGGCAGCATTGACTCAAGGAATTACCATCGAGGGTGTCACTTATGGCCGTATTGAAGCTGAAGTTGTCAAAGACTTGGAAGCAAACTCACGCTCTAACACTTGGCTTTTTATGACGCTTTACGAAGGCAAAAATCGCGAGATCCGCAAAGTTTTGGCTCATTTAGGGCTTCGTGTTAACCGGCTCATTCGTGTGAGCTATGGTCCCTTTTCTTTGGGGGATTTAAAACCGGAGGAAGGCAAAGAAGTCCCTTCCTCAGAAGTGAGGAAGATTTTTCAAAAAGGATTATAGCTAAAATATTTCATAAAATAAGTATAGAAGATTTTTTGCAAGTGTTATGTCAATGACGGAATTTGTTTTTTAAATAATACTTCATTTTTGTTTGGTAGTTGTCAATAAGATCTAAGTCCCAAGAACTATGGTATGGATGACAATCGAAGCCACTTGTCCTTCCCCCCCTTGCAAATGCGTTCTTTAAAATTTAAGATAAATTAGCAAAATTGTTTTGTTTGAAAGCGTATGAATTTTTATGTTTAAGGGAAATTAAGGATAAACGGATGAACCTAAGAAAATTACTTCTGACAAGCCTCCTAAGCCTCCTGGCGATTCACGGATCCGTCAAAGCGCACAAAGCGCTAGAGGAAATGCGGATTGGTGTGCAAGCGAGCTTTGCTCTGACGGGATCAAAAGTATCTATCGCGGCGCTTAACTGCCCAACTTGCGGGGATCGTTCAGATGTCTTTGGTCGAGGGGCGGTTGGCGGTTTCACAATTGATGGCGGTCAGTTTTTAGACGGAACACACACATTAGTTGGCGTTGAATTGAGTGCAAACTTCGGGCGGTTTAGCGGCCGCAAGAGTGTTCAGGGAACGATCTTTGGGGCTCCTAATGGCAATCTAACTACCAAAATTGGGTTCCAACAGGCCTATGATTTGTGCGCAAGAGTTGGCCAAATGATGGGGGATAATGATTTTCTTCCCTATGCTAAGTTAGGCTCCTCATGGGCCCGGTGGAAAATTAGATCAGAAAGCGACCAGTTGGGCGTTGGGACTTCGTCTACAGGTAAGCTTGGCGTCGTCCTTGGGATTGGCGTGGAATTCCCTCTGGAAGAACATGTTACTTTTGATGCTTCAAATTTGACTGTGGGGATTGAGTATGCCTATCGTCAATATGCCCAATCCAATCATAATATTAGAAACCAAGCGGGTGAAAATCTCCGTTCCATAAAGGTGGTGCCGAGTATGAGTACATTTATGATTCGTATTAGTTATAAGGTTAGTTGAACTTTTATTTGCTATGGGTATTGCTAAAAAGTCTAATAAATAAGGATTCACATCATGTCTTATAAGTCTCTTCCACCGTCTATGGGAACTATTGCTTTCTGGTTTTCACCAGAAGTTCAACCCCTTTGGTTTGACAAAAATCCTGATTTCGATGAGGCTATTCGCTTGCGTTTCGGTGATACTTACCATGAATTGGTTAAGAAGCTTAAAGATGAGGGATTGAATAAGGTGGATGTGAGCCTCGATGATGTTTTGGCATTTGTGATTATCCTTGATCAATTCCCCCGGAATATGTTTCGAGACACGCCAGAAGCCTTTGCATCAGATGACCTGGCCCTCTCATTATCCAAGAACATCGTTCATAAAGGATTTGAAAAGGGATTGCCATCGTCAGCCCATTATAATTTTCTTTATATGCCTTTTATGCACAGTGAAAATCTTAACGATCAAGAGGAAGGCATTCGCCTTTTTTCAAGCATTCCTGGAAATGAGCAGACCGTCGCCTATGCCAAGCATCATCGGGATATTATTGCTCAATTCGGTCGGTTTCCCCATCGAAATAAAATCCTGGGACGTTCCTCAACCCCGGAAGAACAAGAATATTTAAAGGAATTTCAGGGATTTTGAGAATCTCGTGCGGAAGATAATTTTTCTTCCGGCTTAAGGAACCAAGCAAGAACACAGGAAAGGAACGTAAGAAACAATATAACAACAAAAGCGATTTGATAGGTATGAACTGAATAAATAGGGATGCCAACCGTTGTCATAGCGCCGTCCCAGAAATAGTCGAGGACAATACCCACGTGTTGCTGAATTATGGCGCCTGCAAGGGTAACAATACAATTTAAAAACCCCGTCATGGTGCCGGACACTTCAGGGCCTAGCATCGCGCAGGCTCCGATGAAGCACAAAATTTCTGCTCCGGCGCAAAATCCAATCCCAAAAAAAGCTGCATAGGCACCCCATAGGGGGATGTGGGGTACAAAAACGAGGTAAGATAATAACCCAATGATCCCGATGCCTCCGATTAATACAGCGTGTTTTACAGACCCAATGAGGCGGCTAAACCATGCAAAGATAGGGCACCCACAAGCCGTTCCAAAGTAGATGGACGACATCATTTGAGCTGCTTCTCCCTTATTAATATCAAATTTCTCTCCCACAAAAGAGACGCCCCACAAATCTGCCACCACAGAAATAGAAAGATAAATGCCAACCGCAACAAGAGCAAATAACCAGGCTTGCTTGTTTTTAAATACAGCCATCAAGGATTTGAAAGAAGCGGATTCCTCTCCGGGGATGGTTTCTTTATCACCTTTGTGGGCTTTTGGTAAAGCGATGAAATTAAAGATCAGGACAATCAAACCGATGGCGGATAAAATCAACAAACTCCCACGCCACCCTTCGCTTTCAATCATCATGACAAGGGGGCGACCCCCAATCAAAGCACCCAAAGTTCCAAAAGTCGCTGTTAACCCCATCATCAAGCCTTTACGGTCATTGGGAAACCATTCATTTATAATCTTGCTGACAGATAAAAATGCACAAGCAGAGCCGGTTCCGATGAGCATCCTGGCAAGGTATCCGATCATCAATTGTTCACAGGATGCAAACAAGACAACGCCAGTAACGCATAAAGCGATGGAGCTTAAGATCATACGGCGGGTGCCGTAATGATCAACCAACATGCCGACAGGGATTTGCATCAAGGCATAGCAATAGAGGGCGAAAGCGGATAAGCTGCTGAATCCGCTCGCCGTGACATGGAACGCTGCCATCAAATCATCTGCCATGACACTGGGCGAGACGCGAAGGATGTATTGGTAGAGATAGAACAGAACAGCACAAAACCAAATGGTATACGCTGTGGAAAGCCGCTTTTGTGTCATCGCTTTTGAGGTCTCTTTTGCAATTGGGTCTTTCTTTGTTAATAGGTTGTATCTCTTGAAATTGCAAGAAATTTAGCTGCCCCACTCGAGAAATAGTTTCAAAGTGTTCTTTGAATTAGATTAACAATTTCTTTGCGGTAGCTAACCGTTGGGTGAGAGCTTTATTATCAATAAAGATTTTTGTCCTTTCTTCAAGTTGGGGGATTACACCCTTGTGAACCACTCCCGCCTCTAAAAGGATCATAAAGGGGTCTATTGCGCTAAACTCATCTTCAGCCTTGGGAAGGCTAAAAAAATCTATGATGAGTGGGTCTTTGTGGGCTGTTGTATCGAAAAAATCTTTAATAACGGGATGAGAGGATTTATCACTATAAAACATCCATAAACTAACGGAAAAAAGAATCTCTTTGGATAAGTTCTTAATAAGCCATCGCGCAGATGTTGTTTTGTTATGGTAATACGTGTGTTCTAAAATCCTTACGGTTTCGTTAGAACCCAGCTGAGCAAGGTCAAAGCCTAAAATACTGGCCGCATGATCAATGAACGGTTCTGTATTGCTATGCAAAAGATCAACAAGTAAAGGGTAGAGATTGGTTTCTTTAGCATTTTTCACAAAACGAATATCGCTTAAGAGTTGTCTTGTTTCTTCTTCATAATTATGGCGCATTAAAAAAGATAAATGCCTTAAGGGCGATAACAAAGTAAGATGTTCTAAAATGGCTGCATGCTTCTGCCTTGCTATCTCATTTGGGTAGTAGTGGATGGTTAGTTTTTCCGTGCGTCCTTTAAAAACCTCAATCATTTGGTCTACGTATTTTGGATCATCCTCAATATAGGTATAATGGGAGGCTTTTGGAAAGGAAGGGTCGTCAAGGAGCACAGAGGTGACAGGTCCTTTCGAACTGCCTGTAAAGCAGATTCCACCAATACAGATACCCCTTCGAAGTGTTTCGTTGCGTAAGTCTAACTTTAAGTTAGTGAAAGCTTGTTGGTCTGATACACGAATTCCCGTACCCGATTCCATGGATTGAGCATATTGTTCAAATTTTTCGAAAGATCCCCTTGTCCATCTTGCCGTTACAACAGCCATGGGTATATCCATATCTTTGATTGTCTTTACGACAAATGCCGTATTCCCGTGACGGTGGAAGTTTACATGATCAAAATCACTAATCCCAACTACAACACAGTCCCAATCAGTTAGATGAAAAAAAGTTTGCTCGGGATCTTTTAATTTTTCCTCCTGGATTGTATCCAGAACACTTTCGTAATCTGTGACGATTTTAATGCGGATACGCCCGTCACATATTTCGTGCAAAATGCCATTACTTTCATTGTATCCAACCTGTTCACACCCAAAAAGGGAAGAATGAATGAGAGTGAGAACCAGTAGGCACTTAAAAAATAGCTTTTTGAAAGAAGGCATGATGAAGTCCTATTTCTTTTGAGATTTATAATAAGCTAATAATTGTGTGGCTTGTTCATAGGCCTCACTATCTTGAGGAATAAAGTGAGCCAGAAGGGTTTCGACGTCCAAACCTTCTTTTGTCTTAAGATCTAAAATGCTTGGTTCTTCAGAAATGACTTGCATAAGTAAAGATGAATCCAATAAGAAAATGAGGGGAATGCCATCCTCGGAATACGTTTCTTTTAATTTTTTCAAATGGGCGGTCATGAACTGAATATTTTGGAATTTTTTGAAATCGATAGAAATTTTCAGAAAATCCCGTTTTTCATCCTGATAAGCGAAGATATTAGGACTTTCTTCAGCAATAAAATTCAGTAGCTTAGCAGAAGAAACGTGGAGGAACTGGGAATATTTCTGTTCATCGAGATGGCTTAAAAGAGGAACACAGCCCCCATACTCAAGGAGTATCTTGACGAGCTTTTCTGGATAGGGCATCGTCTGAACTTTCCCCTCGAAAATATTCCTCCCGTACTCATCTTTTTGAGTTACAAGCTCCAAAGAATTCGGAAATAGTATTGGTAGAGCTTTTTCAATAAGGTCTGCATTTTCATTGTTAAAAGAATAAGCTGCCTTTATAAAAGCAGATTGGGTAATCTCATTAGCCTGTAAGGCGCTTAAAAATTCGACAGGTTTACTAAGTAATTCAGGAATTTTATAGTAGGGTATGAGCTGATTTTGCCGCTCTTTTTGAATTTCCCAGAAGCTAGGAATTGTATTTAAAGTACCCAAAAGGTGTGAAGCCACCCCTGCTTCAAAAGCAGCATCGATCACAGGAAAAAGGTCATGATATTTTTCTTTTAATAGGAGGAGGTGCAAGTCATTTTTGAATATCTCTCCCTTTTCAAAGTTATAACTCGAAGACTCGGAAGGGGAACACTTTGAAAATTTTAGAGATAAATATTCTCTTGGGTTTTTGAGTTTATACAGGTCAAGATGATCAGGATTGGGAATCTGTTTCCATGCTTCTATGATTTGCGGTAGAGAATCTTCCCTTACAGCTTTTTCCAACCCTTGATGCCATTTTTGAAAAAGAGGGTCAGCAAAAGGAGAAGAGGAGAGTATACAAGATGGATTGCATAAATCTAACGGGCCAAATTCTTCTAGAAAGGGAGGGTAAAAACTCTGGTTTCCTCTTGTCTCTAAATGTTTACTTAAGACGTCTTTTTTAAAGTTATACCCAGAAATTGTTTGTCCCTTTAAGAAATTTTTCTGTAAAAATGGCATAAGTGTCAATCCTTCTTGATTTTTATAATCAAGCAATAAAGGATCTTTTACGAGAGTGTCTAAAAGGTGCTGGCCCTCATTATCGCCTAAATTGAGGTAGATAAAGTAAGGTATAAAAAATAAAAGTGGGTTTCCAGATGTGGGAAGAAGTTCTGTATAGGATAGACCTTCTTGAATAAGGCCCTTCAAGGCGGTTTCAATACTGTAAGCTGCTGTTATATGTTCAGGCGTAAAATATTTGAGAAAATTCTCTGCTAAATGGCTTTTTGAAATCTCTTTAGATTTTATAAGCCCTTTCCATTTTTTATGGTCGTTAAAGAAAAGAGATTTTTGAATGGCTTCGTCTACAATGCCAGGTGTAATAGGCAATATATGTTGATGAAAGGCGCTAATGGTTTCTGCATTAGCATGAGCTAAAATATCGACACCCCATGCGCGTTTGATGCTTTCATCAATGGCTTTGAGATCATAATTTTGAAAAACATGAGTTTGCGTGTCTAATATATTTCCTTTCATAATACAGGCCTTCATTAAACCAACAATATCATCTTTTGTGAAAATCTCTCCGATTGTTGTTTTCAAAACATCACCGAGCATAAACTTTAAGGTGTCCATGCTCCCGCTATTGATAGCTAAAAGGGTTAGCTCATGAGGGGTCAGATTAAGTTTTTTAATAATCTCAGGATACGATTCAAAAAATTGCTTGGCGCCTTCATGGTGGCCATTTTTAACAAGGTGGGGAAACGCATCGGCAGAAGTTGTTTCGATCACACGTTCTCCCGTAAGGCCTTCATGAGCAAAGGCATAGAGTTTTTTGATGGAAGGCGTTTCTTGAAAGCTGTCAGGCATAATTTTAGTGTGAGAGGCCAGCCAGCGCCCAATATCATTCACATTTATGGCCGTTGATTGCATTTCAAATTTTTTCTTCTTAGCCTCTAATGGAGGAAAGCGATCCACAGAAAAGACTTTTGCTTTTCTAGAATTAAACATAATGGAAGGGTGAAGAAGGAAACGTATTTCAGCAATCGATTCAACCAAACGACCTGTAAAATTCTGGGTGCTATTTGGCTCAGGGGTGCTCAAAATTGACATTTCTCTTACCTGGATCTTATCCAATAAATCGCGGCGAGCCCGTTCATATAAGGCTATAGACGATTGCATTCCTTTCATAGAGCCTTCTTCTTTTGTAGGAAAGTCCGGGTTAAAGAACTTTCCTCCCCCATGGGCGGGATAACTGTAGGTATCCAAAATATCCGGATTAATCAAGAGCACTGTCCAGGCGCTGTTTGGTATATCTTTTGAGACCAAACCAAAGTATTGTTCATAAAGGGATTGATAAGGAAGATAAGACGTATCTATCATTCCTAAAAGTTGGATTGACTCTTCGAATCGTTTAAGGGTTGCTGGTGTCCTAACACTATGGGAATTAAAGAAATATTCCACAGAGCTTGAGCTAGTATGGGTGGTTTGAAGGCCGGATGTTATTGCCATATTGCCTGAAAGCCTCCGGCTCTCATTCCCCATCTCATAGTCGCTTACTCCTGTTTTTTCGACAGACTCTTTTATATTATTGTGGCCGCGGTAATAAATATCTGTTGCGCGCATTGCCGGATTGCTGCCTTTTTCTACAGGTTTTATGGTTAAGAGTTCGCGTCGATGCGTGTTTGCTACCCAAAAATGTTTAACTTCAGGTTTTGAGGCGTGCTGTATTGGTATCCAACCTCTATGTTGCCGCTCAATTTCGTATAAACTAGCAATTCTCTCAAAATCAGTATCCAGGGGGTCAGCATCCCTCTTAAACTCCCCGGTGTCTCCATATTGCTTATTATACTGTTTTAGATTGAGAAGGTCAGCTTCCCGGCGTGAATGAGGATCGTGGGGATTTGTTGGTTTTACGTAGTCAGCGCCCAACTGAACTTGCAGCAAGAGATCTGAAAGGATTGGTGCATCTTCTCTTAATACCATCATATCAAAGATATCAAGCTGTGCTTGTTGAGGTTCTTGAGGGAAATATCGTTTATCGAGATCTTCCTCGAGGTTGTACGGAACCTCAATATTTATTTTGCTTTTTTCAGATTGAATAAGATCGGAGGATTTACTAAAATATTTCTCTCCTTTTTCTTCTCGATCTTCTTCTTTTGAAGTCGCAATAAGCAGTTGATTTTTTTCAAAATACTCTTGGTCTGTTTGTTTTAAGGCCGCAAGCTGTTTACTTTGTTTTTCAATGTCAGGACCTTCATTAAAACGGTTCTTAATTTCAAGGTCCGCAGCTGCCTTGGCAGCAACAGCTCTTCCAAATAGGATGCGATTTTTCACGGGATCTTGGGTCGTTTGTTGAACTTGGGTTGACGTTGCAAACTTAACAATTCTTTCCTGGACCTCGCGTCCAAAGGCATCCTGATCAAAGCTGATCGTCTCATGTTTCAGGCGAGGAAAAATGACATTCTCAAGCGTGTCTCTCCCCTCTCGTTCTACGTCTTTTTTGCGATAAATCCTTTTAAAAGTTTCTTCAGTAGTTTCTTTAATCTTGCTGTCTGATAGAGCAATGTCTTTAACTTCAAGATTTATCTCAGCATTTCTTGTAGCTTCTTTTGCCAACTGTTCATAGTCGACCTCAGGAAGGGGCCAGGAGATTTTTGGAGGTTCTTGAATGGTTGGAACGCCCTCTAGGTGAAGCTGGTTTTTGATTAATGGTTTTTCCTTAGAGGAAAATTGAGGAATTGTTTTATTGGTAACAAGATGTTGTAAAAGACTTTGGGCGGTATCGGTTAGAAGCGTTTGAAATAAAGGTCCAAAGAGATTGATTTCAAGCGCACTATTGGAAGCTATAAATGTTGAATTCTTGTTTTGAACCGCTTTTAAAAGATCTTCAACAGGAACCCATGTAAAAGAGCGATATTCCTGCTGGTGATGGGAAAGTTTCAAGCTTGCTGCATTTTTAAGACGGTCATTAAAATGCTTTTCATCAACATGCTCTTGTTCCACAAAATACATACGGTTCAAGAAAGGCTTAAGAGAGCCTTCTTGCTGCTGTGATTTTTTATCTTCTTTCAAACTATACAGATCAACGAAAGGTTGTTTCTTCAAAATTTCTGGATGTGGGCAATAAATATTTAAAGTTTCCTCTGCTCCTTCTCGATCTCCCGTGATTTCTAAGGTTCCATCTTGTTTGTCACTTTTTCCACCCGGATTACAGTAAGAGTTTTCATCGTCCCGAAGGCCAAGAAGAATTTCAATTTTATTGTCTCGTTGTGCATAAAAGAGGCAGCCTGCCGCTGTTTGTTCGGAATCCGCCTTAAAATCCAATCGAGCTGGTACAGCTCCGTGCTTAAGAAGCCCTGTGTTTTTTTCAACTTCTGCAATATCATCCCAATTTGCAAACGCTGGCAAACAGGATTGTGTGAGAAAAGTAGTTATCAGAAGATAAGTGGTAGGGGTACGAAATTTCATAAAATGGTCTCCAAATTGTAAGGAATATTTGAAATTATGTTTTTTATATAATTATTTTTCAAAATAGTCAAATATTTAAATATAAGAAATGATATTTGAATTTTGAAGTTGTTTTTTTAATAGATTAATTACGCTTTTTATGTTTTTTTCTTTTATCATATTTCTACCCAACCATCTGAATCTGGAATTGATTCTCATTTTCGGTGTGAAGATGAAATTTACCGCCAAGGTTTTGGGCAAGGGTATGGGCAAAGAAGGGAATAATCGTACTGGCAGATTGTTGGGGTAGAGGCGTTTGCCCTGTCAGGGCCTGTGCTGCTTCTTCCCGCAAGCTTGCTGTTGGTCCTTCAGCTGTCACACGGAGTTGAGGGTGAATGATTAAGGTTCCGCCGCGTGGAAGGCCATCTGCTGCCGTTAATATCGTGGCTAACAACAACCGAGCCGACGGCCCTTGAAGATCTTCCAAATTGCCCACTTTCCAAATCACGGTGATTTTATGGTCTGGCCAGTAATTTTTTAAGGATTTTTCTAAATCAATTCCTGTGGGTTTATTGGCCATCCCTGAAAATCCGGTGAGGCACCGAAAAAGCTCCAGCTTTGAAATTGTAGATTGGGCGCTATAGTGAACAAGATCTCGGGTCGGGGCGTCTTGAGGAGCTTCAGATAACATCTCTAACCCCATAGCAACAGCGCTTGCGGGGGCGCTTAAGTCGTGGCAGATTTTGGCGCACATTAAGTGCATGAGTGTCATGTCAGTCGTCATCTTACAGCCCATATTGATTGAACATAACGCTGAAAGATAACATTATAATGAAATGGGGACAATTATTTTATTTTTCTGATGAATTCCTATTGACCTGGGAAATTAGGTATCATATTAGTATCTTATCCAAGCCAGACGTTATTGATGTGTCCAGGCGTTGGGTTTGTATTAAAAAGGTAATTAAAAATATTTAAGGAGTTTATTATGGTAAAGAATTTCGCACTTGCTGCTATCGTTGGTTTATTTGCTACAACTACTTTTGCTGCACCAGCTGGTGACGCAACAGCTTCTACTACAGCTAATAAAGAAGAAAAGGCAGCAACAGAAGCGACTACAACAGAACCAACAACAGAGAAGAAAGCAGAAGAAGAAAAGAAATAACTTTTCTGAAACTTTTTTGATAAGTATAAAAAAGCGGTGGCTCTATGGTTGCCGCTTTTTTTATTAAAGTAGCCTGTTGAAGGGTTTAGCAACAAATCAAGGTAGCTAAGAGAAGACCTTATAGGATTTTTCTATTGAATCACCTGAGGAGTGTTGTTGATTCCAGTTCTCAATTTCAGCTTTACTCCCTGGAATAATTCCTAGAAATAGCCTTGGTTCTTTAATAGCTGGCTCTGAATGAATAGCAGCTTCAGCAGGGGACCCCATAAGAAAAATAGCGCCTTGGTTCGGCTGAGCGAATGAAATAGCTCCTGCATCACCCAAGAAAGCAGCAAGCTCTTGACGACGATCCATATCATTCTTTTTAGAATATAAACCAAAAAATTCCTCTTTTTTATCATCAGGTAATCGGTAAAGCATAGTTGAAGCACCTTTTAGAGCAATAGCAAACCTATATTGGTTGTCGCACGGACGTTTGTGAGTGCGACCGTCTATATGCCAGCGGGGTAAATCAAATCTTGCGCATGGCTCAAAGGCATTTAAGACGACTTTACCTGTTTCTTCTCCGGAAGCTTGGATAACCTCATTCACTAATCTCATGATGAGTTGAGACGCTTCTTGAGCGATTATTTCGTTGGCGCTTACTTCGTCTGCACTGGTTCTAAATGTTTTGCCAATCGTTTTTATAAATCCTATTAACTCGCTTTCTAAATCTTCAAGATTTCCAGAATTATTTTTATGTTCATATGAAGTATGTATTTTGAGGTTTTTAAGAGTATTTATTTCTTACTCTGAGAGTTCAAGGTCAAAGAATGCAAAAGGATTCTGAGATGATAAGGCATCCATTGCTGATCGCATGCTGGTTTTTCGCTCTGTCGTCTCGGAAGAAGAAAAGTCAATCGTCTCCATTGCGCGGCTACTTTGTGATCCAAAAGAAGTTGTGATCGCTAAACCGACAAAAGCTAATTTTATAATTTTTTTAAACATAAGTCATTCTCTCCTTGGTAAATAAATTATAACTCTTATCTATTTATAAGTAGGTACTTAAAAAAAATTACAAGGCCAATAAATTCAATTTGATTATCGGATCATTCCCTCAAGGAATAGCGTTCGCCTGGAACCGGAACCCTTTGTCAATTTCTGACCCCAGGTTGTTTGGTGGGGAACATTTTGATCCAACACTTGAACACGTTTCAAATCAATACCAACCTCGCGGTAACGCGATACAAGACGGGGCTTTGCCTTTTCAATATCGAACTGAGGTAATCCAAGCTTTTGGCAATAGTCATGGTTTTCGAAAACGGAAATGTTAATCAAAATTGTCAGCAAAGCACCAGGGCGGGCTAATTGAGAAATGCCCTTTAGGGGGAGTGTGCGAGAAGCTGTCACGAACCCTAGTTTAGCATAATAATTATCAATAAAATTTAATTAAATCAACTATCTACGGGATGTTTGCGAAGTGGCTTGAAAGAAGCTGCCGTAAAGTGAAAAGGAAGATTCCTTTC
>CAMCRD010000020.1 GCA_945877185.1 Candidatus Finniella inopinata
GTGGATTGAGAAGTGTTTTGATATCTTTTGAGTAAGGGGATTTAGTTTCATTATTTTAGAATCCTTTCTTTGATGAGGAGCGATTCCAAAATGTAAGCTATTTCTCCTTACCTCTCAATACGTTGCTAAAAGTGACGGGTAGTGAGCAACAGGAGTATTTTGAAGGTTTGGGCGGCGTTTGATGTCTTTTAATACCTCAAAACCGCAAATAGAAGGAATGGCTAAGTCCAGGAAGATGAGGTCAGGCTTGGGGAAAAATAATGCAGCACTTTCGTCGAGGCTTCTGAAAAAATTAATCGCTTCTTCTCCATCATGGCATGTAAATACATTTAATTTCTCTGGGAATTCCATAACAGCTTGGCGGAATAGGACTTCATCATCTTTGTTCTCTTCAATTAATAAAATATTGCTGGGTGAGTGAAGAGGGGGTAACCCTTTGGGACGACCTTGATATCCTTCATAAAAGAAAGAAACATCTGTTTTAAACTCATGGGCAATTGTGTAGAGTAAACTCGCTGAGATTTTATTCATACCTGTTTCGTAACGTTGGAGTTGCTGGATAGAAATACCCAGCTTCATCGCAAGGGTCCTTAAGAGCCAGCGCAATTTGCTTCGGAAGGCTTTGACGCGCTTTCCAAGATATACGTCTAGTTCGTTGATATTTAAGGGCATGAAATTTTCCTCGTTCCCGGAAAAAGTTATAATAATTTTTTATATAAGTAATGATCCGGGTTTTGGATTTCTTATTAATTAATAAAGAAGGTCCATCCAAATATTTATTTTATGGTGAACTCACTTATTTCAGATTATAGGCTATTTAAGAATAATTTTCAATCTCATATAAATGACCCTTGAAGCATTGGTGAAGAATATTTTTAAAAAATTTGTCAAATTCCTTTGGTTATCTAAGGATATTTTAAATTTTTTGATGGGTTAAAATTTAAAGTTTTTTCACTTTGTTTGATGCGTAAGAGATCATTATGGTTAGAAGCGTAAGGTAAAGTCGTTAACTAACATTTATAAGGAGAAAAAAATGAAAACAATCACTAAAATTTCAAAGGCGCTCTGTGTCTCTCTTGCTCTTGTGGTAGCCAGCTATACGGCATCTTTTGCGACCGATCCAGGCAGCATGGAAGCGATAAATAGCGCTTCTGAAGACCGTAGAAATATTATTGGCATTGAGATGTCTACCGCAACAGATGTTCAAAGAGCAGCGGCTGGGTGTATGGAAAAAGGTGTCTTTGTAAGCGCCGTTATCCCTAAGCATCCTGCGGATGTGGCGGGTATCAAGCCAAACGACATTATTATAAATATAAATGGGAATCCAGTTGAAGACCTTTCTGAAGCTTTAATGGCTATGAACGGCTTGGATGCAGGTCGAAGCTATCCGTTCATGGTGTGGAGGAAGAGCGTAGCAGGGGTTCCCCAGAAACTCGTTATCAACGTGCTGATTGAAAAAGTTCAGGAAAAAGCAATTGGCAAGATTAGTTGAAGGCAAATTTTTAACAATAAAACAAAGAAAGGTATTGATCATGAATATCCATTCATACAAAAATTTAAATGCCTTTAAGGGGGTTCTTAGTTTTGACGCCCTAAAAGCAACGGTTATTAACCTAAAGAAATCTTTAAGTTTAATGGGCATCGTCCTCTTGCTGGTTGGTTGTGCTGTTTTTACTGGTCGTGAAACTGCTGGTGAATATACGGATGATGCAGCCATTACCGCTTCGGTCAAAAATGAAATTTTTCAGGACCCTCAGTTAAAAATGTTTCAGATCCACGTTGAAACCTTTAAAAATCAAGTTCAATTAAGTGGGTTTGTGGACTCCCAAAGAGAGATTGCCAGGGCTGGGCAAATTGCCCGTAAGGTTGAAGGGGTTCAAGGGGTTAACAACAATTTGGTTGTTCGGAAACGAACGCCAAGGCATCGCTAAAATTGTTTCGTTTCAAAGAGAGCGAACGAGTGTGTCACAAGGTTAAGGGAGCCTGCGCGATAAGGGTTTCTTAACCTTGTGATACTTTTTGTGCAAGATATGAAATTAAATTAAAGTATTTCGGACGGGATTGGATGAGTAACCTTTATTTAGTAGGGATCGTTGAAATGGATGCAAGGGAAGTTAACCCAGTTTTTGAAGTAAGGGATTTGGATGAAGACGAAAAATTGATGATGACGCAAAAAGGCGTATGGAAAGAGGCGTGCCCTATTCCTTTAAATCGACTTAAGCTGGTTGTATTTTCCTATTGGCACCTTAAGAAAGACAATGCCGGTTGGTGTTTTCATGATGAACAAAAGCATGATGGTGAAATTGTTGTTTTAGATGCAGTAGCGGGCCACGTGCGTGACATTTTTAAAGAGCTTTATGGGATAAAATTCCCTATCCATAAAGCACGTCCTATTGAAAACTATGATGGGGATGATGAAGCCTCCATGACTGATAATAATAGTTCTTGCTTTAATGACCGTGAAATTGCAGGGGGTGGTTTACCTTCTCTACACTCCTATGGTTTGGCAATTGATATTAACCCCATTCAAAACCCCTATATTTCCTTCCTAGAGAATAAAGACATACAAAGATCCGGCAACACACAGATTCTTCCTCTCTCAGGACGTGATTATATGAACCGGACCAATCTTCGGCCGGGAATGATCGAAAACGCAAAAGAAAACGTTGTGGAGATTTTTAAAAATCATGGTTTTCCTGTTTGGGGTGGGGAGTGGAATACCCCTATTGATTGGCAGCACTTCCAAACACATCGATCAACTGCTCAGCTCTTAGGGGCCATGAAAGCTGAGGATGCTTCTGTTCTATTTGAAATGTATGTTGCAAGTCCTAACCTTGTTAACTCTATCGATATCAACAATAATGAATTTGTCGCGCTATATCATTCTAACCCTGAGAAATTTATGAAAGTCTTAGATGAGAACTTTTTAAAAATGACTGCGGCGGATGCCAAAGTTTTAATGGGAGATTAGGGGTGGATGGGTTTTTGATTCCATAGGGGGACTCAAAAATTGGCCAAACCAGCACCTTCAGGTTAAAGGGATATATATCCTTTTTTCACTAAACCATGGGATTGATTTTTTAACTCATAGTGTCGTACAATTCCTTAGGTTTCTTAAAAAAGGAGAATGACATGAGCAAAATTGAAGATAAAACCGTTTGGCGCGCCCAAAGAGGTGCCGAGTCTTTAGAAGGTATTGACCAAGGGTTACGGTCTTACTTAAGCCGCGTTTATATGTTTATGGCTTTCGGCCTCCTTTTAACAGGCGGCGTTTCTTATGCTGTTTCAAACTCACCAGAGATGATGCAACTCATTTTTGGAACGCCTCTCCAGTGGTTGGTTATTTTTGCCCCGCTTGGGTTAGTGTTTTTCATGAGCTATCGGATTAATTCTTTAAGCTTCTCAACAGCCCAAGCTTTGTTCTGGGTCTATTCTGCGACGGTAGGACTATCGTTAGCCTCTATTTTCTTAGCTTACACAGGAACAAGCATTGCGCGCGTTTTCTTCATTACCTCTTCTATGTTTGGGGTCATGAGCTTTTATGGATACACAACGCGCAGGGATCTTTCCGGCATGGGATCTTTCATGTTTATGGGGCTCATCGGAATCATTATTGCCAGCATTGTTAACATGTTCCTGCAAAGCAGCGCGATGCAATTTATCATTTCCATCATTGGTGTGGTCGTGTTTACAGGGTTAACAGCCTATGACACCCAAGCCATTAAATTGATGTACTATGAAGGTGATGATGAAGAAGTCCTTGGAAAGAAAGCGTTGATGGGGGCATTACGCCTTTATCTCGACTTCCTCAACCTTTTCTTATACATGCTCCACTTCATGGGTGATCGTCGATAAGGTCGTCTGTAGTGATCTTTTAAAAAAGCGGCTTCGGCCGCTTTTTTTGTTAGACCGTGACTTTGGTTTGTCCTGCAAAGGAAATTGTAATAACACCCGCATAAGAACACATAAGCTTTGAAGAGTTATCTAAAACAGGCTTGCCTTTTATGGTCGCGGGCGGTACACCTGGCGCCCAAGGGCCAGCAGTTACAGGCGTACACGGCATGGGGGTGAGCACCCCCAAAGCCGCAGCTGTGGCAGCAGCAACAGCTGGATTCGCTAGGCTCGTACACATGGCAAATGGCATAACGTTTACGAAAGGAATATTATCCATAATTGTCGCAGCTGGCTGGTTCGCAGCATTCACACAATTTGTCGGAAGGATGACAAGGGAAGATGGCGCTGTTCCAAAAGAGCACGCGCAGGGTGCTCCATTAATAACTTGTAACCCCATATCTAGATCTCCTTTCCGGTTAGATCATATTGTTGGGAAGGCTTTGTCAGAACCCCTTTTTCATAAACGGCAACCTGCTGAATGGTTCCACTTTGGTAAAAACTAACAGAGCGACCCTCGGGCAATCCTTTGACAAAAGTCTGTTGCATCATAACGGCCCCCCCTGGATAAAAAGTCAGGCTTTGTCCGTCAACCACACCATCTACAAGAGTTTCTGCACGAACAATATCACCCAATTCTGGATTGTAAATCGTACGGGCCCCATTTTCTTTATCGGCTTGAAGGGTCGTTTCTGATTGAATACGCCCGTTCGGTGCAAAGGTGCGCATGACTCCTTCTCGAATACCCTTTACATACGGAATTTCTGCCATCATAACATCATTCGAAAAGATCTGGAGAGGTCCATCCAAAACACCATCTTCATAAGTCAGCCGTTGGGCCATCTTTCCATCATCATTATAAATCAAGGCTTCTCCCTGAAGGTTTCCTTGACGGTAAAAGAATCTTTTCATCACAGTTCCTTGGGAATTATAGGCCAAAAACTCCCCTTCCAAAACGCCGTCAACATAGGTTGCTTTTTGTATTAATACCCCGTCTTCATCATAACTTTCGACAACGGTGTTGGGTAATGGGTCATCAGGCTTAAGCTCAGCCCCAGATTCAGACCCAAGCTCAAGAGGTAATATATTAAGAATCTCTGGGGATGTACCGGACGTATCCATAACGATTTTATCCCTTTATGTTTTTCGGTTCGTCGTTTACCCAATAGCTACCGCTGGAGCCGTTACCACGGCCGAGCCTGACCCCTGCAGAGTCGCTGTAGCCCCCTTGACAAGGGCGGTCGGACCACCATCCATTGTCGCGCCGCCTTGCGCTTGAATCATAACGACAGCACCTTTCATGGTAAGATTTCCCTTGGCTTCCATAGTTATATTACCAGCCGATTTAATGGTAATGTTCCCGGTCACATCAATGACCAGGTTTCCCGTAACTTTTAGGGTATGGTCTTTTGTTGTCTTATGGGTATAGACATCCTGACTTGTGTGGGTCTCTGCTTTAGAAACCGTAATATCCCTTTTTCCTTTTATATCAATTTTCTGGTCACCATCTTTAAGAGTGAGGGTATCATTCCCGCCCCCTTTTGACCCTTTCAAGGTTACATCCCGTTTCCCATCATTGATCGTCGTCGTGTCATTCCCTTTCTTAATCAGAAGGGTCCGGGAGTTCTCAACAATGCTATTCCAGTCCTTTTGAGCATGGAGAAAAACTTCTTCTGAGTCCTTTTTGTCTTCAAACCGGAATTCATTGAACCCCTTGCTTCCTTTAGTCGTATCTGACTTGATGGTGCTTTTCGTGGGTTCGCTCTTGGCATAGGGATTTGCATTTTTTCCATTATAGACACAGCCTGTAATTAAGGGTCGGTCCGGATCCCCATCTAAAAATGTTACGACCACTTCCATCCCAATACGGGGCGTGAACACACCACCCCACTTGTTGCCAGCCCATAATTGAGCAACACGGATCCAACACGAACTTTTCTCGTCCTTTGTTCCCCGTTGGTCCCAGTGAAAATGGACCTTGATGCTGCCATATTCATTGCACCAAATTTCTTCACCTGACTTCGTCGTCACAATCGCTGTTTGCGTGCTCCAAATAAGGGGCTTAGGGGTTACGCGAGGTGGGCGGAACGGAACCGTATTCGGAAAGGCCACAAACTCACACTCATAGAGTTGGCCCCCTTCGTCTACTTCCTGTTGAATGCGGTGATGAACACGGTAGAGGTTAAATTTCTTATTCCAGCCCGCCCGCGGATGGTCCTTCAGCGTAAAGGCAAACATTGGACAAAAGGAGGGCGTTGTCGAGGTCCCCATAAGGGTAATTTTCGCCCATTCTAGATGTTGGATCCGATGGTCGGCGATCAAATCCCCTTCCCCTTTCGTCATAAATATGCCTGGGTAGTCATAGACCTCCCCACCCATTCCCTTCCCCGTCACTTTATTATAAAGACGGGTATCTGGCGTTACGAAGTTATAGTCGGCCGCTGCAAATTTTTTCGCCACAACTTGCTCTTGCATACGAAGGGTATGAACAATATTAAATCGAGGTGTCCCGGAATAAGACTTCATATACTCAATTTTACCGGGAACCACATCTTTAGCGCCACTCGAATCATCCATTAAGACCATCGTATGTTTTGAGATCGTGTGTTCGAAGAAATAGAAAATACCTTCCTCTTCCATGAGCCGACAAACAAAATCAAAACAACTTTCCCCATATTGCACACAGTACTCACGAACTCTCTTTCCGCAAGCGGTCGTTTTATCTTGCATTTCCGTAACGCCATTTTCACGCAAAATAACCTTAATAATATCCATCGCAGATTTATTTTGGAAAATTCGATAATCACGGGTAAATTTCAGCATCCAAAATTTAGGATAAATTTTGGCTTGGTAATTTGTAAAATTATGCTTCCCTCTGCGAACAGTCCACCCTTGCTCTGCCGAACCAACAACCCCACAAAAATATCGCTTCCCTGTCCCGTACTTATAGGTAATTTGAACTTCTTTTCCCACAAGGGCGGATAAGTTTAAGACCGCAGAGACCGAGTTCATATCAAGGGTGAAACAAAAAGGTTCCGAAATTTGCTCCACGCCATCAAAGCGCTTGAGAATTAACGCATCCTTCCCCAAAGGTGTTTTGATCGTAAACTCGATATTGTCTTGTGTTGACAGCATGGGGAGCGCCTCATCTTTTGATTCTGTTTTTTTCGTGCTTGATTATTCTGACATGACTTTTTGTGAATGTTGAGAGGGAAAATAAGGAAGGATCAAAGAAATGATGACCTACCCCCTTACTCAATGAAAGGACTCTCCCTTCGAATCAAGAAAAAGGACATGAAAATTTCTGAATTTTTCCTAACCATAGGAAAATAAGATCTTAGGCAAGAAACTTCTTCCACTCTCTATCCTAAGATTGGAAAAGTGCAAAGTTAGGATAAATAGTGAAGGACGTTATCGCCAATAAGTTATGCACACTCACCGCTACTTTCCTTAAAAAACTGTTGTCGGCGACTAAATTACCGTGTATTCTGGTAATATTAAAACCAAAATACGCGGTAATTTAGCATGTATCTAACCCGTCATCTTGAAACTAAGCTTAATTTGGTCGCAAACCATTCAAAAGTTGTTATGGTAACAGGGGCACGCCAAGTTGGAAAATCTACTCTTCTCAAAAAATGTTTTCCAGATATCCCTCACATAACCTTCGATCCTCATCAAGACTTATACAACGTTCGGCAAGATCCTGATCTATTCCTAAAGCAATACAAAACACCCCTTATTCTGGATGAAATCCAATTTTATCCGGAATTGTTAAGTAGTATAAAGCGCTTTGTCGACCAATCCGACCAGCCTGGTCAATATTTTTTAACTGGTTCGCAGAATCTGAGCGTCCTCAAAAATGCTGCTGAAAGCATGGCTGGTCGTGTTGCAATCCTTCCTCTTTATCCAATGACGCTGCATGAACTCCACCAACAAAGTACCGCTCATTGGCTCCCCATTTTGTTGGATGATCCGGATCAATTACCGAAGCGATTTAAAGGCATACTTCAAGAGTTTTCTTTATGGAAATCCTTATGGCGGGGAGGTATGCCGGGTCTAATTTCCCAGCCGGACGAGCTATTAGGAACCTACTTTTCCTCCTACATTCAGACATACATTGAGAGGGACATTCGACTCATAGAAGACATCCGGGACCTTAACAATTTTGGACGATTTCTAGGAGTTCTTTCTGCATTAACCTCCCAAGAAATCAATTTATCTGAATTAGGAGGCAAAATTGGTGTTACCCACAAAACAATCGATAGATGGTTAAGTTTATTAAAGAATACTTTTCAATGGCATCTCCTTAACCCCTATCACGGTAATACGCTGAAACGCATCACAAAAAAAGCAAAGGGCATCATTGCGGATACGGGTTTAGCAGCACATCTCACACAATTAATGAGTCCCTCAACACTGGGGACTTATCCTGGTCTCGGGTCTTTGTTTGAATCATATGTCGTAAATCAAGTATATGGAGCTTTAGCTCAAACGTATTCAGCACCAGGAATTTACCACTGGCGTAGCCATCATGGTGCGGAAGTAGATCTTCTTTTTGAGCAAAATGGTTTTCTCTATCCTGTTGAAATAAATATGAAGTCTTACCTTAATAAACATGATACCAGAGGGCTTCGGGCTTTTCGGGAAACATATCCTTCTGAACGGATCAAAACCGGTATTATTATCTACCCTGGAGAACGTTGTTTCTACTTGGATGAGACCGTTATTGCCGTTCCCTGCCACGGAATTTTTTCATAAAGAAAGTGGTTATGGTTTTCTTTTTTCAGAGAGAGTTTAACCGCTAATGAACCCTCTATAAAAATGATTGGGTATGGCAAAGTCCCGTGGTATCGTAACAAAAAATACCCCTTAATAAAGGCCTCTGTTAAATGATTGCAAAGTTATCCGGATTGTTGGATTCCACTGGCTCAGACTGGCTCATCATTGACGTGAATGGTGTCGGGTATCAAATTTTTGCCTCGGGGCGCACCTTATCCCAGCTTCCCCAAGCGGGCGAAAAATTCTCTCTCCTGATTGAGACCTTGGTGCGCAATGAACAAACCCAGCTTTTTGGATTTTATCAAGAAATTGAGCGCAGCTGGTTCCGATTGTTACTGGGCATTCAAGGTGTCGGCGCCAAGGTTGGCTTGGCGCTTTTGACGGCCCTGTCGGCTGATGAACTTCATCGTGCGATTTTGACCCAAGACCAAACCATGATCACGCGCGCAGACGGCGTTGGGCCCAAGCTTGCGGGGCGCATCGTTGCTGAGTTAAAAAGCAAAGTTGGTGGGTTTGGGTTGGAAATGTCCACCGTTATTTCAGAAACAAACGCTGGCATCACATCTATTGCCAGCGGTATGAGCGAGGCCATATCGGCCCTCACCAACCTCGGCTATCGTCGCCCAGAAGCGGTCGAGGCCATCGCAAAATCTTCTCAAACATTGGGCCCGGGCGCCTCTACCGAAGCCCTCATTCGTCACGGATTGAATCTGTTGTCTCAACCTTTAACCGGTAGCGTCAATCATGGTTAACCCAATGCCGAATACCCGCATCAGCACGCCGGAGCTCTTAGAAGAAGATCACGGCGAGGTCTCCCTTCGCCCCCTAACCTTAAAAGACTTTACAGGACAAGCTCCCGTTCGGGCCAACTTAAAAGTCTTTATCGAAGCTGCCCGCACCCGTGGCGACGCCATGGATCACGTCTTGTTGTTCGGTCCTCCAGGTTTAGGCAAAACAACGTTAGCCCAAATCATTGCGCGCGAACTTGGCGTCGGGTTTCGGACAACCTCTGGCCCCATCATAGCCCGCGCCGGAGACTTAGCGGCTCTCTTAACCAATCTTCAGCCCCGCGATGTTTTGTTTATTGATGAAATTCACCGCCTCAGTCCCGCAATCGAAGAGATTTTGTATCCCGCTATGGAGGATTTCAAGCTCGACATCATGATTGGGGAAGGACCTGCCGCCCGCTCCATCCAAATTGAACTGCCGCCTTTTACCCTTGTGGGCGCAACCACGCGCAGTGGCCTTCTGACCCAACCGTTGCGGGAACGTTTCGGAATTCCTTTACGATTGATGTTCTATGAAGTTGAAGAACTTAAACGCATTGTCAAACGCGGGGCGGATCTGTTGGGATTTGAATTGAGCGAAGATGGCGCCATCGAGATTGCAAGGCGGTCGCGCGGCACGCCTCGTATCGCAGGTCGGCTCCTTCGCCGCATCCGCGACTTTGCCGCCGTAGCTGGCCAAGCAATTGTTACAGCCGAAGTCGCAAACCTTGCGCTCAATCGGCTAGAAGTGGACCGTCTTGGTCTCGAAGCCCAAGACCAACGCTATCTTCAATTAATGATCGACTTTTACAAAGGCGGCCCCGTTGGCGTTGAAACGCTGGCCGCCGCTATGGCCGAACAAACGGAAACCTTGGAAGAAGTCATTGAGCCTTATCTCATCCAGCAAGGCCTCATCCAACGCACGCCGCGGGGACGCATCCTCACCGACCTCGCCTATGAGCATATCGAGCTGAAGCGGATGGGGAGTGAAGCAACCCTCTAACAACAGCAATTAAAGAGAAGATCTTTTCCCATTCTAAATGCATATATGTAGTTTTATTAATTTTAGAATTGCACAAATAGGCCACTTTAGCCACCATAGCAAACTTTTAACCATCCCAAGCTTATAGCAATCAAGCCTATTTTTTATTTCTTTCTGAAGAGTTGTTGAATATCCCATAGTATCTTGAGGGGGAGGTATAGTCACTCCATCTCCTCTAAGCCGAGAATCTACTTCTGCCATTTTTTCATATGTTTCAGAAATTTTAGATAAAAATAGAGATTCTAATTCTTTAAGGCACTTGTTGGGATGGATATTAAATTCTTTGCTACTTTCTGTGCAAATTTTTAGGCACTCATCAAATATTTCCTCTATGAAGCCAGGAATATAATCTGGGCTCCAAAATATTTGGGGGGGCGTTCCTTCAAAAATTGCCCCTACCCCACCAGTATTTATGGGTTTACCTCCTGGATATTCATCGTCAATTCCTTGACTCTTAAAGAAATTCCACTTTGTTAAATGGCTGTCTTCAAGGTTCTTAAACTCTTTAGCTATATAATGTTCTAACCTATCGTAACACTGCGATTTTTTATGGAAACACATTCCAGGCATCCTCTCCAAAAATTGGCGCCATTAACTCAGTTTACTAAAAGAAGATGTAGGAAAAGTTAATAGATTAGGTCAGATCTTTATAAAGCTGTCCTTATTAGAAGGACAGTTCCCTCTAAACCCCCTCACACCATTCCTTTCAACCGATAGAGCTCCTCCAGTGCTTGGCGGGGGGAAAGGTCATCAAGCACGAGGTCGCGAAGCGCATCTTGAACCAGAGATGATACAACAACAGAAGTATCCACCACCGGAAGAGGTTCTGGAATCGACGGGGTATCTTTGCCCTCCGCTTCCAGGGTTTCTAAGACTTGACGAGCCCGCTCCACAGCCATCGCTGGCAAACCCGCCAAAGCGGCGACATGGATGCCGTAAGATTTATCGGCGCACCCCGGGATGACCTCATGAAGAAAAATCACATCCCCGTTCCATTCTTTAATGCGCATGGTCGCGCAAGCCATTATGGGCAAAGTGGTCGTTAATTGGGTAAGCTCATGGTAATGGGTGGCAAAGAGAGCCCGACATTTATTAACGGCGCATAAGGATTCAACCACCGCCCAGGCAATGGACAAGCCATCAAAGGTTGCCGTCCCGCGCCCAATTTCATCCAAAATCACAAAGGAGCGCGCCGTTGCTTGATGCAAAATCGCGGCCGTCTCCACCATCTCCACCATGAAGGTGGAACGCCCTGCGGCTAGATCATCCGCCGCGCCCACGCGACTAAAAATCCGATCCACCACCCCGATGTGGGCAGAGGTAGCGGGAACGTACGACCCCATTTGCGCCAACAAAATGATCACCGCATTTTGGCGCAAATACGTACTCTTCCCCGCCATATTAGGGCCTGTCATGAGGATCAGTTTTGTGGCGTCATCCATCAGACAACCATTGGCCACAAAAGGTGTATCCGTGGTGGCGCGCAATGCGGCTTCTACGACCGGATGGCGCCCCCCTTGTACATCAAACATCAGGCTATCATCGACAAGAGGACGTACATAGGTTTCACGGCATGCCAATTCAGCCAACGCCGCTGCCACATCAATGCTGGCCAGCGCCCGGCAGGTCTGCAAAATCTCCGGCGCGCGGCCTTGGGCTTCCCCGATCAAATCTGCAAACAGCTGAAGCTCCACCTCCAGCGCTTGATGGGCGGCGGCTTCAATCCGCCGTTCAAGGTCGGACAATGCCACGGTTGTATACCGAATCGACGACCCCAATGTTTGGCGATGGATGAATTCTTCCCCCATCTTCGTGGCGTGGGATGGCCCAATATCCACGTGATACCCAATGACATTGTTATGACGAATTTTCAAAGTAGCAATGCCAGTTTTTGCCATATACTCAGCTTGCAATTTTTGCGTCAGGCTAAAACTATCATCCCGCAACGTCCGAAACCCATCCAACCCCTCATGATAACCGGACGCAATAAATCCCCCATCCCGGGCATAAGGCGGCAGGCTGTCTCCCAACGCGCGCGTAAACCGTTCAATAAGGGTCATGTGCCCACCAAGGCGGATGCTTTCTCGCGACAAAGACTCCGGTAAATCCAGCGCCGTTAAAATCTCTTGAACGATCCCACTTTGTTTTAGCCCATCCCGAAGCGCAGCCAAATCCCGGGGGCTTCCCCGCCCCAGGTTAATCCGTGACAACGCCCGCTCCATATCGGGACACGCTTTCAAGGCGCCTCGAACCGCACTTCTGGCCTCTGGCTTCTCCACAAAAAAGGTCACCATATCCAAACGCCCGGCAATAGCAGCCGGGTTCGTCAAGGGCGCATTCAGGCGCAAACTTAAGAGACGGCTCCCGGCAGCTGTCAGGGTTTCATCAATCGTACTGAGAAGGGTGCCTTGACGGGAACCGTTCAAGGTCACTTCCAACTCCAAGCTCCGTCGCGTCGCGGGATCAATCACCAAAATCGCATCTGAGGAAATTTTTCGTGGGCGTTCCACCATCTTCAAGGCGGATTTTTGCGTGATATGGATGTAATCAATCAGAGCACCAGCGGCTCGAATCTCAGCGGACGTAAAATTCCCAAACGCCTCAAGGGTTTGCACTTGGTAGACCTGTTCAAGGCGGCGTCGGCTATTCTCTTCATCAAACCGGGCTTGGGGCAAGGGACTCAATTTCTTTTTCCAAGCCCCAAACGTTTCAAAAAGTATCGGCTCTTCCAAAAGACGGTCCGGCACCACAATTTCGGCAGGGTTAAGACGGGCCAAGAGCGACCCTAATGCCTCAGGCGCTGTTTCTTCAATCAAGAACACACCTGTCGACAGGTCAATCGCCCCCACGCCAATTTTCTGATGGGTCACCGGCGAAAGCGCCACCAAAAAATTGTTTTGGCGGGCATCCAACAACCCCTCTTCCGTCAAGGTTCCAGCGGTGACAACCCGCACCACATCCCGACGCAAAGGCCCTTTAGCGCCCCGTTTTTTAGCCGCTTGCGGGTCTTCCATTTGTTCGCACACGGCCACCTTAAACCCCTTTTGGATCAGGCGCGCCAGATATGTCTCGTACGTATGGGCAGGCACCCCGCACATGGGAATTTCTTCCCCTTCTTGCTTGCCCCGTTTGGTCAAAGCGATATCCAGCGCCTTGGCGGCGCGCACCGCATCGTCAAAGAACATCTCATAAAAATCCCCCATGCGGAAAAACAACAAACAGGTGGGATATTGCTGTTTGACCTCCCAATATTGCGCCATCACGGGCGACATGCCGACAGGCATTTTAGGAGTTTCAGGTGTTTTTTCAATTACCTGAGGTTCACCAAAATTTAAGAGAGGTTGGGCGTTTGTCATCCTGAAATTTTCATTCTTTTTTTAAGGACTTTTCTTTCCCCCATCTTTAAACCGAAAGGGGTTGCAAGGGCAAGCCTGTTGCTCGCTCAAGCCCCCATCCCTTTGCCCGGGCATCCTAAAACGTTGAGCCTTTGAGGCCTTTCCCATCATGATAAGCGCGCATCAAAAACCATGAAGGGAAAAAGTTACCATGGATATTCGATCTTTCCATAGCAAAGCCGAAGAATACTTACAGGGTTACCTGAACGACAAGCGCCATTATTCTTGGGGCTGCCATGCCCGCCCCAGCCAACTCCCGCCACCGGGGGAGTGGCGAGCCTGGCTGATTTTGGCAGGACGCGGATTTGGGAAAACCCGAACAGGCGCCGAAACCTTACGAGATTGGGTCAACAGTGGTCAGTGCCGCCGTATTGCCTTATTAAGTAAGTCCATTAGCGAAGCCCGCGCTGTCATGGTGGAAGGCATCAGTGGGCTCTTAGAAATCCATCCGCCCCTTGAACGCCCCCTCTTTGAACGTACGCGCCAGCAGCTTGTCTGGCCTAATGGAACGCTCGCCACCCTTTATGGGGCAGATCATTTTGAGCGGCTACGGGGCCCTCAATTTGATGCAGCCTGGATTGATGAGCTGGCAAAGTTTCGCTACCCCGAGGAAGCCTGGAACCAATTGATGTTGGCTTTACGTCTTGGGCGCGATCCGCGCTGCATTATCACCACAACCCCCCGCCCCATCCCGTTGATCGAAAAGCTTTTAAAAAGCGATGATGTGGTTGTCACAAAAGGAACGACCTTTGAGAACCGCAGCAATCTTGCACCGGCATTCTTGACCCAAATCGTGAAACAATTTGAAGGCACGCGCTTAGGCGCCCAAGAATTATATGCCCAACTGTTAACTGAGCAACAAGGCGCCCTCTGGCGACGCGAGTTGATCCGTTATCAAGAGCCGCCCTATGATGAGAGGGGCTTGCCCAAACTTTTACGCATCGTTATTGCCATCGATCCCGCCACCACCCATCACGAAGAAAGTGACGAAACGGGGATTGTGATTGCGGGGTTGAGCGAAGACAAATGCGCTTATATTTTAGAAGATTTAAGCGGCCGGTTGAGCCCGGGCGACTGGGGGCAACGGGTGTGCGAAGCTTACTGGCGTTTGAAAGCTGATCGGGTGGTGGCCGAGGTCAACAAAGGGGGCGATTTGGTGGAACGCATCTTGCGCAGCCTAAACCCAACGATCCCCTATAAGGCCGTGCGCGCAACCCGCGGGAAATACACCCGGGCAGAGCCCATTGCCGCCCTGTATGAACAAAACCGCATCTTTCACACCCATCCCTTTGGTTTATTAGAAACACAGTTATGCACCTATGTTCCTGGCATCAGCGCAAAATCACCGGACCGTTTAGACGCCCTTGTATGGGCGCTGACAGATTTGCTCTTGGAAAGCGAGGCAAACCCCGCTTTAAAGTTGTGGGCAACAGAATAAATTTAAGGTTATTCACGACCTTTAATACATCAATTTTGTCTAAAATAAATTTACATGCGTCCGTATGAAGCAGGGGATAGAAAGGATTTTTGTCGAAATTGTCACAATTTTTTGATTCTTCTTGACAAGGAATCCCTAAAAACCATAAGTTGCAAATTATGAATGGGTAAAGCCTGTAGATTCGTTCATTACATAAAGTTAGGGGGAAAAAATGGCAACAAAATCAAGTTTCTCTAAAATTGTTGGGTCTGCTACGATTGGGAACATCTTAGAATATTATGATTTCCTCCTGTTTGTTTATCTCGCCCCCCATATTAGCTCTCTTTTCTTTCCCCCTGGGGATAGCGTATCCGCACTCATTGCAGGTCTTGGAATTTATGCGCTTGGGTATTTTATGAGGCCCTTGGGTGGAATTTTATTTGGGTATATCGGTGATACTTACGGAAGGAAGAAAGCTTTAACGACATCCATTATTATGATGGCCATTCCAACAGCGCTCATTGGATGTTTACCAACCTATCAGTCTATCGGTATTTTTTCTCCCCTCCTTTTAACTTTATGCCGACTTTTGCAAGGTTTATGTGTCGGCGGAGAATATAACGGCGCGAGTATTTTTACCGTCGAAAATGTCAAAGGAGATCGCCGTACTTTTGCCGGTTCCCTGATCACTTCTTCAAGCGCGGTCGGTGGGTTATTAGGATCTGCCGTTGCTGGTTTAGTTCTTTTATCATTTATGCCCCCCTGGGCATGGCGCGGCGCCTTTATAGCCGGGGCCCTGATTGCGATTTTTGGCCTCTATATCCGTTTGAAAGTTATTGAAAACAATCCAATTGTTGTGAATCATGAACGGGCCCCCCTTCTGGAAGCCATTAAAAATCACCCCCGTTCCATTCTCTGCACAATGGGAATCGCCGCATTTTCGGGGATTATGTTTCATATGAGCTTATCTTATATCAGCATTTTTCTCGCAACCGTAAAGCATTGGCCTTTGACGCAATCCCTTGGTGTGGTCAGCTCTGGGATGGTTCTTTATATCGCCCTTGTCCCCCTTGTGGGCAAAATGGCCGATTCCTTAGGGGTCAGAAACACAATGATTTCAGGCGCCTTAGCAACCATCGTCGGGATTTATCCCGCGCTTTTTCTCTTGACTTGGTCAACAAGCCTTTCGGGTGTTCTTATGGGCGTTTTTCTCCTTGTGAGCTTATCTGCTTGGTTCCAGGCCCCGATGAATTATTACATGGCAACCCTATTTCCACCAAAATGTCGCTATAGCGGTGTTGCTTTCAGCTATTCTCTTGCAATGGCTATATTTGGGGGAACCACATCGATGATTCTTACCTTTTTGATTCAACAAACCAATAATCCATTCGTATGCGGTTTTTATGTCCTCTTTGGGGCTTGTTTAGGGCTCCTTGCCGTTATAAAATCTAAACCCATCTTATCTTCAGATGACCCCCTATCTACTGAACTCATAAAGGCCACAGAAAATCGTCAAAGGAACCATAACATGTCCCGAAGCGCAAAGAAAAACATCGTGCTTCCAAAGGAAGCAGCCACCAAAAACTTGCTCTCACGCAAGACGTGGATGCCAACTTAAGAAGATTTGTTTTAATCCCTTAATTTTATAGGGTTCAAAGTCTATTGCTTTCTGGGGAAAGCTCAGTATATTCCTCCTTTAGAAGGTATAATTTTTGTAAATTTTTTTGATGGGTTAACGGAGATGAAGGTTCAATGAGCATAGACAGCATCATTAATAATATTGATTGGGACAAATTAAGAACATTTTATTTTGTTGCCAATGCGGGGGGATTTTCTCAAGCGAGCCCCCATCTGAACCTTGCCCAATCGACCCTCAGCCGAACCATACAAAACTTAGAAAGCGAGTTAGGGTTTTCTGTATTTATTCGCCATCGAAATGGAATTTTTCTAACCAAGGAAGGCGAGATTTTATTTAAAGCTGCCAAAAATATTTTTTCAGAAATTAAACTCGCTATTGATGATGTTGAATCCGAAACAAAAGAACCACAAGGATCGCTGAGACTTGTCATTGCTGGAGGGCTTTTGCATTTTTTTGTAATGCCTTATATCCCCCCTTTTATAAAAAAATATCCTAATATTAACCTAACGCTTGTCGCTGCTGACTCCATTCCAACATTGGACCTCTTAGAAGCGGATGTCGCGATTCGTCCTAAACTACCCGAACGTGATGACCTCATTCAACGCCATCTCTTGACAAATCATGTCCAACTTTATGCAAGCAAAGATTACTTAAAGGAATTTGGGACGCCTGAACGACCTGAAGACTTGGACCATCATAGGCTCATCGGTTTTGGTGACCATAAAGAAGCCCTCAGCTTTCAAGGAATGAATTGGCATTTAACATTGGGTAAAGCCCCAGGGGAAGTACGCATCCCTTACATACAAGCGAACACCCCCCACGCACGGCTCACCCTTGCTCAAGCTGGGATTGGCATTACAGCTATTTCAGCAGAACATCCTGGGCTCAAAGCTTTAAATCTTATACAAGTATTGCCTGACCTGGTGGGACCAACGGTTGATAACTATTACATTTATTCGCAAGCCCATCAAAATTCCAAGAAAATAAAAGTCTTAGAAGAATATTTATTAAAGGCCTTCAAGCAGGATTATGCAAAAATATAAAGAAAATGATAGAAAAAGAAGAAGTTATAAAGCAACCTGAGATTAAAGGCGATTTGATCGTCACCCTAAATCAAATGGGCTATATGTTCCCAAGGCCTGAGAAATTCATACAGCATTTTATAGACTTTTCTGCCAAACAACCTGATCCCGTTCTGGATATTGGCGCTGCTTATGGGGTTGCCACAATTCCAGCCCTTGAAAAAGGGGCCCATGTCGTTGCAACCGATATGGATGAACGTCATCTGGCCATATTAAAATCAAAGGTTCCCCCGCCTTTGTTAAGTCACCTTGAGTTAAAAATAGGCAAGATGCCATCCGATTTAGATTTTCCTGAGAATCATTTTGGCGCCATTTTGGCCTCCCGTATTTTACATTTTGTTGACCCAAATCTTATTAAAGAATGTTTATTTCTGATTCATAAATGGCTAAAACCGGCGGGAAAATTCTTCTATATTGGGGGAACACCTTATTTAGGAACATATAGAAATTTTCTCCCCCAATATGAAAAAAATAAACAACAGGGTCGGGAATGGCCTGGATGGATTGAAAACATGAAAGATTATGTAGCACCCGAACAAACCGCCTACCTTCCCCCCTTTATTAATCTTATTGACGAAGAAATCTTAAAAAAAATAATGAAAGAAGCCGGCTTTAAAATCGAAGAAATGGATTACATTCCTTTTGGAGAAGCTCACTCAAAAGACATGAGGCTCGATGGCCGCGAGCATTTAGGCGCCATCGCCGTCAAAGTTTAAGGGGGAAAATGATGTCCCAATTGAGGAAAAAACTTTTGACTTTAGGTCACACGCCATTGTAACCTAGAGTGGTAAGCTGGAGAATATTGGTCAAGTAAGCAGCACATCTCCATCTTATATTAAGGGTTGTTACGAATGGTTCGTAACAGCGCAACGTATGAGCACTACTAATGCCCACACGTTGCTAACCAAGACAAACTCTACGGAGAGTTCGCATGGCTAAAAACAAATTAACGCACAATGTGCGTCATTTCAATCGAATCCTCAAACGGCCGAAAGGCCGAAAATTGAATCTCTTACCTCATATAGATTGAGGGAGGATGGGGCTTTTTTGTCCCATTCTCTTTTATGGTGTGGCGGTAAGAGGTTGGTATATCTATCTTTTTTGGTTTCCTCCCAATCGTCACACCCATCGATTAAAGAACCAAGTGAAGCTTTCTCCATGTCTCCCTGCTACGCCTGCGGCTATGCCGTGGCGAGTTGAAAGGCAGGGGAGAGCTTTAGCAAAAGGAGAATTGTGCCATGTTAATATTGTTTGATCGTCACCATGTCCTTGCCTTTAACAATTATAGAAAGCTCTACAATCATTTAGAAAAGTTGGAAAGGTGCAAGGGAAAGGGCAAGTGGATTTTTGCACGCCACTCCCCTCAACGCGTGTTGTCTTTTTACAGGTACGTTTGCGACCAGGAAATTTCTGTGCAATCTGCAGAAAAGCTTTCTTCTCCGGAGGCGGGGGACGTCCTGGAAATGACTAACGGCGATGTCACAAAACCGATATTCATTCCCGTCACGCCGGATGTCGATGTCATCGCTCTTCAACAACGATGGTGCCAAAATTATTGTAAGGAGCATAACTATGCCTTGTTTGAGATTTCCAGCCCTGTCAATTTCAAGGAAATAGGTGGGGGGTAGGGTATATCCTCGTTTTTTTCAAGATAAGTCTCAGCCTTGTCCATAAATTGATCTTGACGAGGGGGGGAATTTTAACGTTAGCTCAATTTTACAGTTTGCGAATAATAATACCACGAAGGAGGGACATCCATGACACATACACTACCCAATTTACCTTATGATATTGCCGCTTTGGAACCGCATATTTCAGCAAAGACGTTGACGTTCCATCATGGAAAACATCACCAGGCTTATGTTACCAATCTCAATAATCTGATCCAAAATACGGAGTTGGCGGATAAGTCTTTAGAGGAGATCATTCATGCGACAGTCAAAAACCCTGAGAAAGCGGGCATTTTTAATAATGCAGCGCAAGTATGGAACCATACGTTTTTTTGGAATTGTATGAAGCCTCAAGGGGGGGGTCAACCAACTGGAGACTTGAAAACGAAGATTGAGGCAACTTTTGGATCCTATGAAACCTTTGCAACAGACTTTAAACAAGCGGCTGTGACTCAATTTGGCAGCGGTTGGGCCTGGTTGGTGGTTGAAAAGGGGATTTTACGCATTATGAAAACGCCCAATGCAGACCTTCCTATGGTGCATGGGGCAACGGCTTTATTAACTTGTGATGTTTGGGAGCATGCCTACTATCTGGATTACCAAAACCGCCGTCCGGACTATGTGGATACATTCTTATCACATCTTGTAAATTGGGACTTTGTAGCAAGCCTCTTAAGTGCAGCTTAAATAGACAGGCGCTGGCATTTTAGAAGATGAAAAAAGGGATATATAGCCAACAATGGCTTGTCGGAAGCCTTAAGGTGCTCCTGTTTGTGGGTAGCTTTACTTCTATGCTTATATCCCCTGTTTGGGGGCAAGATCCAAAACCAAACTTAAATGTAGAACCTGTCCCGACGCCTCTACCGGTTCTTGTGGTTTTGCCTGAGATGAATTCAGGAAATTCGTCCCTCACATTTGAGTGGGGAGAAAAAAAGCCAGCCCTTGCGGTGATAAAAAGTAATGGGCAATGGTGGATTGTTTTTGATGAAAGCGCGACGGTGTCTTTACCTAACCTTAAAGAATACCCCCTTTCTGGTGTGAGAAGTATTGATACAGCGCCGACGAAAGATGGGGGCGTTGTCTTGCGGGTTATTGTGGAACCGGACGTAACGCCCGTCGTTGACCAGGCCAACGGCAAATGGCAAATCTCGTTCCAGCATCAGCCTTTTGCCCCTCACCATCAGACATCCGTTCAATTGCCCAAATCGAATAAAGATGGTCTTGTCGTCGGATTGGACGCACCTGGTAAAGAAGTGCGTTTCATAGACCCGCATACCGGATGCACCCATAGTGTGTTTCCCTCTTCCCGCGTTGGGTTGGGTGTTGCTGAAGAAGCTATCTTTCCTGACATTCATATATTGGCCACGACGCAAGGGGTTGGATTCCAAGTTTTAAAAGATGGGATGATACTCACAGCTACTTCCGAACAAGTGACAGTCACACACCCAGATGGGTTGGCCCTTACGTTGCCTCAAGAGCGTGAGCAAGTTCAGATAAGGGCAATGCCGATGGGTTTGTTTGTGGATGCCCAAGATATCGATTGGGTAGCCCGGCGGCAAAAAATTAATGAGGAATTGCTGGATCTACCTCATAGCCAGCATGCCTCTGGGGAGTTGGAATTGGCTTGGCTATTGTTGAGCCATGGTCAAGCCGCAGAGGCTTTAGGCTATCTAACCCACCTTTCACAAGAGCGCCCGAGTATCATAAATTTGCCCATATTTCAGATACTTCAAGGCATAGGGAACTTATTGCTCCATCGGTTCAGCAAGGCTGAAGACCATTTATTGTCAGCGCGCGAAGAACCTGAAGTCCAGATATGGTTGTCTGTTCTAAAAGCAATCCAAAATCCCCATTATTTAACCATGAGCCCAGTGTCCTTAGCGCAATTCCACACCCAACTCCAGATGGTAAAGCCCCTGTTGCAAAGCTATCCAAAGCCTTTGCGCAATCAAATGGCGTCGTTAATTCTAATGGCTGGGATTGCAACAAAAGATAGGGAGGCGCTGACCTCTATTCTTGATCAAGAAACGCGCCCTGAAAATGTAAGGGAAGGGGAAATATTTGATCTTGCGAAAGCACGGGTTTTGATGGGACAAAACAAACCAGATGCAGCCCTTCAACTCTTAGGGGAATTGATGGAAAAAGCGGCATCCTCAGAAGTTCGCGCCATTGCCCGTTTTGATTACGTGACGCATCGATGGGAGACCCATATGATGAAAAAAGAGGATGCCCTCCTCGAGCTGGAACGTGTCCGTTCCCAATGCCGTGACGGCTGGTTAGGGCGTGAGATCACAGATTATCTTGAAAGTCGAGAAACAGAAAATCCTGAAGTTCAATAAAATATATGGCTATTTTTAATTCTCTGTTGCCAAAATCTTTCTTGACTTTTTGTTTATAGATGTCCATATCTTTTAATACAATGAGTTATTTAGCACTATGGATTTTCAAAATGGTTCGGCTTTCTAGCCACATTAATATGACAGCTGCCCAATATCTTAGCCCGTGGGGTTATGAGACATTGGTTGCATTGTCATGCGCTCAATCTAAGTTCCTCAAGCGCAGCTAGCGCTTATTCTTTTTTTCTTAACACATAATTTGTTTAAATATTTTTTCCCTTAGGGGAATGATTTTGTTTTATATTTTTATTGGGAGATACCCATGACAACGACACATACACAAGATAAAATTGGCCTCTGGCCGTTGACATCCCTCGTGACGGGGAATTTGGTTGGTTCCGGCGCTTATTTGCTGCCTGCAACACTCGCTATTTATGGAACCGTTAGTATTTTTGGGTGGGTTGCAGCCTCTTTGGGGGCGATTCTGCTCTCTTTGGTTTTTGCAAATTTAAGTTCCCATCAGACGAAGACGGGTGGCCCCTATCTTTATGCCCGCGAAGCTTTTGGGGATACGGTTGGCTATTACGTTTGCTGGGGATATTGGGTGCTGTCCTGGATGAGCAATCCAGCCTTAGCGATTGGTGCTGTGGGCTATATATCCTCCTTATGTGGGGGGTTAAGTCAAATGACCCATTTCTGGCTGGAGCTCCTCATCGTGGGGGGATTAACAGCTTTTAATTTGACGGGTTTGAAAGTCACCGGGCGTACGGAGCTTGTGATAACCGCTCTCAAAATCATACCCTTATTGATTTTGCCCCTGATTGGCCTCTATTTCATAGATTTTTCAAACTTTGCCCACCATGTCAATGTTTCTGGTAAACCTTTTGGGACGGCCTTAAATGCGGCAACATTGGCAGCGATGTGGGCATTTGTGGGCTTAGAAACAGGGACCATACCGGCGGGTCAAGTTTACAATGCGTCCCGAACCGTGCCGCGAGCTACAATCTTGGGAACCCTTATTGCAGCAGCCGTCTATATTTTAGGGGCAATCGTCGTTATGGGTGTTGTTTCGCCTGAAGATTTACTTCAGTCAAAAGCGCCTTATGCGGATGCAGCAGAGCGTATCTTCGGTGGTGCTTGGGGCGCTCCCGTCACTTTCGCTGCCATCGTGTCTTGTTTGGGAACACTGAATGGATATTTGATCATTGTGGGTCGTATTCCCTATGGAGCTGCCCAAGATGGTTTGTTTCCAAAATTCTTTACGCGAACAACCAATCATGGAACGCCCTATTGGGGAATTCTTATTTCTTCCTTTTGTTCCGTTCCTCTCTTGTTGTTATCTTTGCAAGACAGCTTAATGGAGCAATTTAATTTCATTATTGAATTAGCTACTTTGTTGATTTTGGTCGTCTATGCCGTATCCGTATTAGCTTATTTAAAATTATTAATGAGAGATGGAAAAATCACCTTCTTAAAAGGGGCTTTAGGCCTTGGCGCTTTAGCGTTTGCGGGTTGGGCCTTATGGGCAGCCAGCTTAAAGATGGTCGCCCTGTCCCTCGTGATTGTTCTCTTAGGGATTCCCATGCGGTTATGGATGACGAGAGCCAAGGTTTCCAAGAATCAGGCTTGATTAAGGTTCGGAAATTTCCTATAGATGGCGGGTAGGTGCGGGCGTAGCTCAATGGTAGAGCAGAAGCTTCCCAAGCTTACGACGGGGGTTCGATTCCCCTCGCCCGCTCCAGTAACTTTTCCCAAAAAACTAAGCCTACACAAGAATTTCGTGAACAATCTGCAAGTTCGTGATCTATCAAATACGCCATCGAAGTTGACTTTCTACCGCCTTAAATGGTAGAAATAAGGTAGAATTTTCTGAAGGGAGACTACCCATGCCAAAACTCACCAAAACCGTCATAGATAACAGCGCTGCAAAAGAAAAACACTATTTTGTATCGGATGCTGAGATAAAAGGATTCGGGTGCCAGATTTTAAAGGGAGGAAAGAAGACATATGCCTTTTATTATCACTCACCGCTTACAAGGAAAAAGGCTTACATCAAAATCGGATGCCATGGAAATATAACGGTTGATTTTGCGAGGAGTAAGGCTAAAGCGCTCTCTGCCGCTGTGGCATCAGGCATTGACCCAAGGCAAGAGAAAAAAGAGACGCTGATTGAGAAAAGGCAGTCCATCCTTTTTGATGATTTTTTCGAGGTGTTTAAGGACAAGTATATAACCAGAGAATATAAGGGTCAGGGAACAAAGAACAATATGAGCATTTCCAAGCTGCATATCCTTCCCTGGTTCTCCAAGAAAAAACTGGAGGAGATTTCTTCAAAGGATATCAGGCACTTTCTTGATTCACTTTCTCATATTTCTAGAACGGCCAATCGCTGCGTTTCCTTGTTGAGTGTGGCCTTTGGAAAGGCAGAGGAGTGGGAATACCTGCCACCCAGAAGCAACCCTTGTACGGGGGTGCGTAAATTCAAAGAGAATAGGAAACAAAGATTTTTAAGTGATTTTGAACTTAAAAAATTAGAAGAATCATTGACCCAGCAAGAAAAAGAACAATCCTCATCTTATAGTACAGTGAATGCTATTCGCATGCTTTTATATACGGGGTGCAGAGAGGGTGAGGTTTTGAACCTAAAATGGGACAATGTTCATCTCAAAGACCACTACATCTATTTGGACGACACAAAGACGGGAGAAAGCGCTCGTCCCTTAAACCAAAAAGCGATTGATCTCCTGACATCAATAACACCTAAAGATGGGAATCCTTACGTTTTTTATGGCAACGTTCCTGGAAAACCGTTAGCAAAAACAAATGGAGTAACTTGGAAAAAAGTTTTAAAAAGGGCTGGAATAAAAGGCTTTCGTATCCATGACCTGCGCCACTCCTTTGCGAGCTTCTGCCTTTCGCAAAAGGTTGATCTTTATACAGTTTCAAAGCTGCTGGGGCATAAGAACATAGCCACGACAACACGATATGCGCATCTAGAGTTAGAATATCTGAAGGAAGCGACGAACAAGGTTGCGGGTGTATTCGGATGAAAGGGGTTAATCTTCTCGATCTTCCCTCATTGTCTTTTGCAATGCCTGGATCGTCACCCCCGTATTTTCCTGCACGATAGGCGAGTTGTTTGGCAAGGGGTTCGGTGGTTTCTTTGGCGAATTGGGCAACTTTTTTGAGCAACCTCTTGCAAAACATCGTTGGGTATTTCAAAAAAAGTTACCAAGGTTTCAAGAGCCGAATCAAGATCTTTCAAATTTGGGGGAATGGGCAAGGACTGTAAATAATCTCCTCGTTCCTCATCCTCCTCGTCGTCACTTTTAATCCGATCTTTATGGGCTAATAGCGTCAGATACAGGGCGCGTGGATCGCCTTTTATCAAGCTTTCTCTGATGGTCAGCATATCACTTAGCAAGTCGGCACAGTCTTCCTCCTCAACACAGCCTCCAGCCTCATCATCATTGAATTGAAGCTTGACGATGATACTATCTCCATAAGTTTCGATTTCTACGGCGTACTCATATTCATAAAGACAAAGGGCTTTCGCATTGAAAAGGGATGTAGGAATCCGGAAGCTGATCTCCTTTGTCCCAAAGTTTGACGTATAAAGGAAGGCGTCAAAGTGGTTGAGTAAAAGCTCCTCCGTATTACCCCGAAAACTACCGTAATTGTAGGTAAAGACCGCTCGATTTTTGTTAACCCGAGATCGGCTGGATAGTCCGCCAATCTTGTTGATTTCTTCCTTTGTTAACTTGCGGTCAATCGCCTGAAACTCATAATACTCAAATCCGCTCATTTTTTTATCCCCCCTCTGGCTGTGATTATCAATTATTTTTCAGTTTCTCATGGAATCCTCAACGCCGCATAAAAATACCCCAGCTTCGCCAGCTAAAAATACCCCACCCCTTTGGTGCCCCATGATGGGCGGCTATGTGCCCCTTCTTCCTGGCACCATAAGTAAACAGATCATTTTATAATGGCGCCACAGCCAGTTTGC
>CAMCRD010000021.1 GCA_945877185.1 Candidatus Finniella inopinata
AAAGCATATTGATGATACGCCTATGAATTGGAGCTTTATCATCTATCCGCCAGAAGAGGTCGTAGCCCTTTATGCCCTGAGCCAAAAACCTTGTGTGGTCATAGAGGAAGCTTTTGAGGAAGATCTACCGTTAATAGAGATTTGTACAGGGGATTACAAAAAACCCCTCTATATAGCTATGACACCCAACGTTGATATGGATTACCTGAAGAAAAAATGGTGCACGGATTACTGCACATTTTATAATCTCTTGGTGAAGGAGTTTTGAGGGGGTTTCAATAGTAAAAAGTTAAAAACAGATAATGGGGCTATTGTGAAGAAGATAGAGCTAATAATCTGAATTAGGGATTGGCTCAACACAAATAAATCTAAAATCAAACCGGTTACGTCATTGCGAGGAGCGAAGCGACGTGGCAATGACATAATAAGAAATAAATTTTGTTTTTTCAATGCATTAAAAAAGTGACGGGTAATAAAACTATGCACATAGCAACCAAATCACCTATTTTCCCATATCATTTAAGGACATTTGTTGATCGAGGCGGTTAATCACTTCATCTGTAAGGTCTAACCCCTCATTGCAAAAGAGAACAATGGACTGGTCCATTTGGTTGCCATCGCCAATAGATTTGTTCAGGATAACCTTTAAGCTATAGACCATGCCAAGGTCATCCATAATTTCTTTCAAAGTTTGCTTAATGTTGATGAGCCCTTTTGTGTACTCCTCATCAAGTTCTTCGCGTCGTGCACGTACGGTTTCTTCGAGCGCTGCGTATTTTTTATCAAGCTCAGCCTTTTGTTTGAGAATCTCTTGGGTTGGTCCCTGGGCTTCTTCTTCGCGTTTTTTTAAGTGTTCAAATTCAGCACGAAGCTTTGTCTCCCTGTCCAAAATTTCTTTATGGATGGTTGCGTTGAGGCCTTCGACAACTTCTTTGAACTTTTGGAACACCTTAGAATCAGCCTTGATGCGGTTGATGTCAACAACTCCTATAGACAAAGGGGCAGGAGGTTGGTGGGATGAACGGCGAAAAGAAAAAGAGGAGGGGAATAAGAGATGGGCTGTCCATGCTCCTATTCCAGCGATGCCAAGAAACATCAATACGTAAAAAATGTTTTTCCGTCGCGCCATCAGTCCCCCTTGAGACATCAACAATCTTACCAGCGAGAGCTGAAACCAAACAGGAAGCGCTGCGTCTCATCAAATTTCTGCTTCTTCACAGGGATTGCATAGTCAATTTTTAAAGGTCCAAAGGGCGAAGTCCAAGATAAGCCAAAACCAACAGAAGCACGGATGGAGCGGTTGTCAACGACTTGTGGACCTTTTACAGCAGGTTTCCAGGTTGTACCAAAGTCGGTAAAGAGGGCGCCTTTGACGCCAAACTCGTTCGGAAGGCCAATAGGAAAGAGTGTCTCGACCGTTCCCGTCCAGTAACGCGTACCGCCTAGGGGATCTCCTGTTGTCTTATCGCGTGGGCCAATACCCCCATATTCAAACCCACGGAACGTATCGGCGCCCAGCTGGATACTATCGACGATTCGAATAGACTTTTTGCCAGCTTTCTCAATACCTCCAATAGAACCCCGAACGTTTAAGACGACATCTTCAATAGGGGAATAGAACCAGGTACCCCCAATAGTATTTTTCAAGTAATTTACGTTTCCACCAAGCCCTGCATAGGTGTTGCTTAAGCTCAACGCATAACCCGCTGTTGGATCAATCCGGCTATCCCGGCGGTCATAAGTCAAGGTTTGGCCAAAAGAAGAAGTTAGGAATTTTCCTGCCTGCTGTGCAATGTAGGGAGAAGCAGTAGAGGCAATATGAGAAACACGATCATCTATTAACCTATAGGTTAGGTTCTGGCTTAAATGCTCCGTGATGTTATAGCCTATGTGAGGAGATACGCCATTAGAGGCTTGAACATAACTAGACAAGCGGGTAGAACGGACACGGAATAAGTCGATTCCGGCTACAAGGTTATTATAGCCTAAGAAATAGGGGTCCGTGATGCCAACGTCAAATTCTTGCATGCGTCTGGCAATCGTAATGCTGGCATGAACGATACGTCCGGTTCCCATAAAGTTACGCTCGGTAAATTTAACGTTTCCTAAAATGCCATCTAGTGTAGAAAACCCTGCAGCAACACCCATTTCACCGGTTGGCTGCTCTTCGACTTTCACAACAAGGCGCGCTTTGTCAGGGGCTGTTCCGGGTTCCACTAAAACCTCTGATTTTTTGAAATAGCCAAGATCTTTTAAGTTTTTTTCTGCGCTTTTTACTTTCGTTGAATTATACGCATCTCCTTCTAACATATTCAATTCACGACGAATAACTTCATCTCGTGTACGATCGTTTCCGACCACATCGATCCGCTCAATGTAAACGCGGGGTCCTTCTCTGACTTCGAAGGTCAAATCAACAGTTTTCTTCTCCCGGTTTTTTTCAATCCGAGGTTGAATATCCGCAAAAGCATATCCATAGGTTCCAACATTTGTATTGAGAAGTGTGACGTTGCGTTCAATTTGTTTGCGGGAGAATTGCTCCCCACTTTGGATGTCAATAAGAGCTTTCAAATCTTCAGCATTCACCTGTTTTAAGTGAGAAACGATATTAACTTTTCCATAAGTGTATTTCTCACCCTCTTCAACCGTAAAGGTAAGGTAAAAGTCTTTGTGGTCTGGGCTTAATTCGGCAACAGCAGACACCAGACGGAAATCGGGATAGCCCATGTCAAAATAGTATTGTTGCAAATTTTGTTGGTCGGCTGTAAAGCGGTCTGGATCAAAAGTATCATCACTTGCCCACAGGCGATACCATTTGGCGCGTTTTGTATAGAGTTGTTCTTCTAAGCGAGAGGAAGTAAAATGCTTATTGCCAATAAAGTTGATTTTGCGAACGTAAGTGACTTCGCCTTCATTGATTTCAAAAACCAAGTCCACCCGATTCTCTTCCAAACGAATCACCTTTGGTTCTACGGTGGCATCAAAACGCCCCATCCTTCGGTAGATTTCTAAGATACGCTGTTGAGCGGCTTGGATTTTTGTCCGCGATAAAACTTCTCTTGGACGAAGTTGGACTTCTTCGGTTAACTTTTCATCTTTTAATTTTGAATTTCCTTCAAAGGAAATACGGTTGATGAGGCTATTTTCAATGACTTCAATAATAAGGCTACTGCCGGAGCGACGAATCTGAACGTCCGTAAAATAACCGGTTGCAAAAAGATCTTTAAGCGCTTGGTTCAGTTGAAGGTCATCAAAGGAATCCCCAACTTTAAGAGGGAGGTTGGAAATAACGGTTTCCGTTTCAATACGCTTATTGCCTGTAACTTGAATGGTTTGAATTGCTTCTGCAAGAGCAGCTGCAGATAAGGTTGCTGAGAGCATCAAGCCAAGGACAAAAGACTTCTTTGTTTTTTTCAATGAAAACATTATTTATACCCTTTTATTTCAAAATAAGACGCACAACATCATTCCAGGTGGACATGAGCATGACGCTTAATACAATCGCCAAGCCAACCATAAAAGCATATTCTTGAATTTTTTCAGGCACAGGTTTGCCAAAAATTCCTTCAATGCCATAGAACAGTAAATGTCCCCCATCAAGAACAGGAATGGGGAGCAAGTTAATGAGACCAAGGTTAATCGATAAAAAAGCCATAAAGAAGAGAAGGGCCGCGATCCCGCCTTTGGCGCTTTTGCCAGCCATATCCCCAATGGATAAAATACCCCCTAATTCATCGGAGGAGCGTTGCCCCATGATCATTTGGCCGATACCGATGAGGGTGTCAACGCTTGTCACCCAGGTTTTTTCAACGGCATGAGTGATAGCTTGCAAAGGGTTAAGCTTGTGGTATTCAGGAATAGAAAGAGAAGGAGCAATCCCCATAACACCAATGGGTTTTTCGTGACCCACCTCATCCACTTCAACCATCTTAACATGAACCGTCTGTTCGGTAGAGTCCCGTATAAAACGGATATCAACGTCTTTTCCTTTGTTGCTGACAATTAAGTTGCGTAAATTATGAAAATCCGTTGCTGGAACGTTATTTAAGCTGAGAATTTTATCCCCCTCTTTAAGTCCTGCTTTGTCGGCAATTTTTCCAGGCACAACAGCGCCAACAGTTGCTGGAATGAAAGGTTCCCCTTTTACGCTAAACAATCCCGCGAGAACAACAATTGAAAACAAGAAATTTGCAAACGGCCCTGCCGCACTTACGGCCATTCGTTGGCCCACGCGTTTGCTGTGAAGGCTATTGGCTTTTTGTTCTGTGGTCATTTTCTTGAGGGACTCAGCGTCAGGCCGACTGCTGGCATCAGCATCGCCGTACATACGCACATAACCACCCAGCGGGATCATGCTAAACTTCCACCGTGTTCCTGCGCTGTCATTCCAACCAAACAATTCAGGACCAAATCCAATGGAAAATACTTCAACAGTTACTTTATTGTAACGAGCAATGAGGAAATGCCCTAATTCATGAACAAAAACAACGATTGTCAAAGTAATGAGAAAGGGAATCAGGTATCCCACAGCGTTGATGATGGCGTCCATAGATAAATTTCCTATTGTAAATTACAGTTACCTGCAACCTTAACCGATAATGAACCATATGAAAATGCGCAAAAGCGCTAGGATGCATTTTTTTTGTGAATAACTTTTTCGCTGATTTGCCGAGCGTGTTGATCTATCAGCAAAACTTCATCAATTGAGTTCAGAGAAGATTCGCTCATTTGGTCGAGGACATCTTCGCAAATAGGGACGATATCAAGAAAAGAGATCTTACCTTGGACAAAGGATTGCACAGCAACCTCATTGGCCGCATTTAATATGGTTGGCCGATCTTTGCCGCTTTTAAGAACCTGCCTGGCAAGGGAAATCGCGGGAAACCGGTTTGCATCAGGCGCTTCAAAGGTGAGTTGTTTGATAGCACTGAGATCAAGGCGCGGCAAGTCTGTTTCCATGCGTTCTGGCCAAGCCAGAGTGTATGAAATGGGAACGCGCATATCGTGAATGCCGAGTTGAGCTAGGACAGAACCGTCGTGATAAGCCACAAGGGAATGAACAATAGATTGAGGGTGAATGAGGATATCAATTTGATCTTCAGGAAACCCAAATATATAGGACGCCTCGATCATTTCGAGGCCTTTGTTCATTAAGTTTGCACAGTCGATGGTCACCTTTGGTCCCATTGACCAATTGGGATGTTTTAAAGCTTGTTCAAGGGTAATCGAGGTCATTTGTTCAGGTGTAAAGGTTCGAAAAGGTCCGCCCGAGGCTGTGAGAATCAATTTTTCAACTTCAGAGCGATGGGGTTCATGGAACACTTGAAAAATCGCATTATGTTCAGAGTCGACAGGTAAGAGTGTGGCGTTATATTTCTGTAAGGCTTTTAAGACAACAGGGCCCGCAGATATCATAGACTCCTTGTTGGCCAAAGCAATAATGGCCCCCCGTTCAATGGCGGCATAAGTTGGGCGTAACCCAGCTGTTCCAACAATCGCCGACATCACCCAATCAGCTGGCGCCTGTGCGGCTTCAATAACAGCCGCCTTTCCTGCTGCAATTTTAATTCCCGTGCCGACTAAGGCTTCCTTTAATGCCGAATAGAAAGATTCATCCTCTATAACAGCCATTTTTGCCTGAAGGGCCTTTGCTTGAGTTGCCAAGGTTGCGATATCTTTTTGAGCAACAAGGGCCTCTACAGTAAACCGATCAGGGTTCTTTAATAGAAGATCAACAGTACTTCGCCCGATAGAGCCTGTGCTCCCCAAAATCGTAACGGAACGGCTCATCTTAAAATACCTTGAAGAACTGAATGGTAACGAGGAAAAGAGCAACCAATAACAGGCTGTCCATGCGGTCTAAGAGTCCCCCATGACCAGGGATGATACGGCTGGAGTCTTTTACGTTAAAAAGGCGCTTTGCGGCAGACTCGAGAATGTCACCTGCATGACCAACGAAGGTTATCATGAGCGTTAAGCCGAGGAGGAAAGCCTGGTTCTCGATGCCGATTTGGCAAGGAAGAGCAATTGTAACGCCGAGAGCTGACCCCAGCATGGAGCCGCCAATAAACCCTGACCAAGTCTTACCGGGGCTGATGCGGGGAGCCAACTTTGGCCCCCCGATGAGACTACCAACGATATAGGCGCCTATGTCCGTCGCCCAAACAATGAGAAGGGCCCATAAGAGGGTCAAAGGGGTGAATTTGGCCAAGCTTAAGTTGGCTGCCATCCCGATGCCAATATACAAAGGTCCGGAAAGCAGAATGATCGAGGGAATAAAGCGTGCCCCGAGCTGGTAATGGTAAAAGAGTGTATACAAAATCCCAATCACGATAATGCCCAAGGCGGGTAAAAAGGCGCCAGATCCGACCATAACCCAACCGAGTAAAACGGTAACCATACCATTCATGGGATGGGATAAAGGGAGGCCAGACATTTTTGACCATTCCCACAAGAGAATGCCCGAAAGGATGATTGCCAATATATCAACGTAAGGGGAGCCGAGGATGACAGCGCCAACGGCAACAGGTCCACCAATAGCGGCAGACAGAACCCGCTTTCCGAAATTATTTTCCTCAAAACTACTTTTTGGAGGCGATAACGGCACCATAACGACGCTCTCTTTGTTGATAAGTTTCAAGGGCTTGATCAAGGTTGTCTGGCGAAAAATCAGGCCACAGAGTTGGGGAAAAGACAAATTCGGTGTAAGCCATTTGCCACAAAAGAAAATTACTGATTCGTTCTTCTCCGCTGGTTCGGATCAAAAGATCTGGGTCTGGAATACCGGCTGTATAGAGGCTACGGCTAAACGTTTCGGGCGTAATATCATCAACGTCTAGATCGCCAGCCTTGACTTGCTCAGCCAATCTTTTTGTCGCGTGAAGAATTTCATCGCGGCCACCATAACTGAGAGCCATGAGGAGGGTGATACGCTTGTTATCGGCTGTTTTTTCTTCACTTTTTTCAATAAGGGAATTGATATCACTTGGCAACTTCGACCGATCTCCAATGACTTTTAAGCACACGCCATTATCGGCCAAATCCTGAACCTGGTTTTTGAGGTTATAGCGCAGCAATCCCATCAATTCATCCACCCATCCTTGCGGGCGCAACCAGTTTTCTGCGGAGAATGCATAGAGTGTGAGATACTGAATACCTCGTTTGGCGGCATGATGGACAATTTTTCGGGTGGCTTCTGCTCCCATTCGGTGCCCTGAAATGGTCGAAACCTTGTTTTGGTCTGCCCAACGGCCATTCCCATCCATAATAATCGCAACATGACGGGGGATTCTGGTAAGAGACGGCGCAGTTGGCGGAACGCTCAGCAATGTATCGGACATTAAAACAACCTTATGAGGCATGAACCTAACTGCTCCCTATAAAGCATGATTCTGGAGCGTCCGTCAATGAAGATGAGATTGTAGCGCCAAAAAGAGCATGGGTATATATAAATATAAAGAAAGGCTTTCTTGGGAGGTTTTATGAAACTCAAATCAAAAAGATATATTATCGTTGGTCTTTTCACTGCTTCTCTCATTGGCCTGGGGGTTTATCATAGTTGTTTTTTTCAAATTTCATCTATCATAAGATTTAGGTCAGAAGAATTAGCGACAAAGCAACTTTCGATCTCTGCCCTGTCTTCTCAAAGTGTATGGGATCAGAAATTTTTGGCACAGAATTCTCTCATCAAAGAAAAGATTGCGCGCTTTGAAAAAGGTGAATTATGCAAGGCTCTAAAAGAGTTAAATAATAAGGATTTGACACATCAGCAAATGTTAGCTCAATTAAAAGAAGGAGGATTTACCTGTGTTGTGCGCCCTTTGTCGTTGGATCCATCTGTCCAGCCTTTAATTTACCTAAAGATAGACAATACCCTTTCGCAAAATCTGAAAGACAAAGGGATAGCTCACCAGGAAATATGCCAGAATCGCCGCCAACCGGACTGTGTCATTCGCATCAAGAGGGATGGTTTTCCTCTCAATAAAAGATCACTGCCTCATTCATCTAAGGCTGTATTGGTCGATGGAGCAGGAGATTCGGGCAGCTACGATAACGAGGCCTTTAAGATTGGTTCGCAAGGCCAAGTTCTTCCCAAAGGCCCATCGGCAAAATTTGGATTGAGAGAATGCCCCTATAAAAAGGATAAAAGGTCGTGCAATCTCTGGGTCGATGCGATCATGGAAGAAGCGCATCCGGTTCTGAATGAGCCGATGGGCACGAAATAATTGAAGCCAATTTTATCATTATCCATGAGATCGAATTTTATTCAGATTTGATTTTCCAGAGAGAGTGTTATAAAGTTTCACAAAAAATCATTAAAAAAAATGGATCATCTATATGAGAAAATTCTGTAATTCTTTTTTATTTTTTGCTTTCATCCTTGTTTTTTCAACATTTGCAACAGATAGAGGGCAGACATCTGTTGAAATAATTAAAGTCAAAGTATCCCAGATGAGTGATGTGATAAGGATTTTAGAGGAAAACAATGTTACATTACAAGAAACCGCTTTTTTCGCTGATTTCGACGAAACATTAGCCACGACAGTAGGAGCCTATAAAGAGAATGAATTTAAGTTTCTTCCTTGCCCGGATAGAATAAGGACATATAAGCAAGTTTTTGCCGCGGCATTTGAAAAATCTCTACATAATTTGGATAACTTTGATTTGAACAGTCTGTTAAATAGTAGATATAGTGACTCACCGGCGTATAATGAAAGGTATGAGGTTCTTGATAAGGGGGCAACCAATCTTATTGCTACGTTATGTGAATACGCTGGTTTCTTAGGCGTCTGTTCTGCTCTTCCGGTAAGTAGCCATAAAAATGATTTTATGGAATATATTGGCTTGGATAAGGACGACTATATTTATGCAGTGAATGGAAAATCTCAAGCAATATATGAAAAAATAAACCAACTCAGCAAAAAAATTACAACAGTCGTTTTGATAGATAATAGTGAAAAATTCTCTATAGATCCATTTTTAGAGAAGATGCCAGAACTCGTGAAAGATTTAGGATTCCCTCATTTAAAGATTATCGGTATTGAGTATACAAAATTTATGGACATGCTCACGCAAAAGGGCATAGAGGAGGAGTTAACCCTTCTACAAACCTTGCGTGATAAGTAAGGGATAGCTAAATCCGGGAAGAAAGCCAGATTGCCGTTCGGGAGATTGTTTTAATGGCGGTGGTTAGGAAGGTAAAGGCAGGCGCTTCGCGGCCGCCAAGCTCGATGGCGGTTTCTTTATGGGCCAGTTCATCTTGTCGACACTCTTCAATGAGCTCAGCCAAAGGGGCATTAGGGGGGAGGGGACAAGTGTTGAGTTGTTCCAACTGGCCTTGGTAATGCTCATCAATGACTTCTTCAACGGCAATGGTGCACGCATGGGCTGCCTTCTCACCCATCATTGCGGTAATCATTCCCAAAGCATATCCACCCACATGCCACAAGGGCTGCAAGACAGTGGGGCGAACCTGATGTTCAATGATGAGGCGGTTGAATTTCTTAAGGTGCTCCGCTTCCTGGGCAGCCATTTCAGTTATCGTTTCACTAGCTGGCGTTCCTTTTAAAATGGCCAATTGGCCCGCATAAATGCGTGTTGCCCCATATTCACCGGCCTGATTAACCCGGATCATGGATTTGATTTCATCAGTGATAGGTTCAGTTCTTATTTGCGGGTGATTTTGGGAGCCTATTGGTTTCATCAAACATCTCTCATCATAATGATGAGGTTATTTTAGAGAGTTTCTGCAAAGTTGCAACAGGCTTAATAAAAAGCTACTTGTATATCGATTAATTTTTTAGGGAGGAAGTACGGGGCTAATTTCTTATTCTTATTATCATAGCCCCTAGTGCTTTGTACCCGATGGGAATGATAGGTTGCAATGATAATTTTCAAATAAACTTTGTATGAAACGCAATCTTGACCAAAATCACTTCTTAATGAATTAGATAATCTATTGATAATTTTAGAAAAAATCATTATTTAGAGACAAAGGCGACAAAAGAACGCACAAAAATTTTGTTATCTATAGTTGATTAAAACGAGATAAGGGCAGTTTACCGCCGCCCAAATAATTTTTCAATATCGTATCGGTGGAGTTTAACATAGGTGGGTCGGCCATGGTTACATTGGCCGGAGTAAGGCGTTGCTTCCATCTGTCGAAGCAGGGCATTCATTTCTTCGAGAGAGAGTTGCCGACCGGCTCTGACACTATTATGACAAGCTAATGTTCCTAAAATCTCATTGAGTTGTTCTGACAAACTCAAGGTTGAGTCCAACTCTTGGATTTCAGCGGCTAAATCTTGGATAAGTTGCTTCCAATCTGCCTTGAGGAGAAGAGCTGGCACTTCTCGAACCATCACGGCGGAGAGTCCGAAAGCTTCAATGATCAGGCCGAGTTGCACAAAGTCTGTGATACGCGAGAGAATGGCCTTTAAGGCTTCCTCTGGAAGATCGACAATTTCCGGTAACAACAAAGCCTGTCGCTTGATGCCGTGAGCGGCTTGTTCAAGTTTCATTTTTTCATAAACCAGGCGCTCATGGGCTGCGTGTTGGTCGACAATCACAAGGCTATCCGCCGCTTCTGCCAGAATATAGGTGCTATGGATTTGAGCACGCGCAATCCCCAAAGGGTATTCTTCAAGTGTCTCGGGCGTTGGTTCAGGAGAAGGGGCCTCCTGGTAAGTTGCCAAAGTCTCCTGTAAATCCTGTGTTAAGTGTCGATCAGGAAATGAAAAACGGGGTGATGCGGAACTGGCGCGTCCCGAATAAGTTTTTCCAGGCCATGAAGGCGATTGAGAATCTACCGGTGTCGTGAGCGGAGAGGAAGGGCGTTGAAAGGCAATGATTGCACTTTGGGCAATCGTGGTTGAACTTCGATGGGCGGCTTCTTGCAATGCGTTCTTTAAGGCACTGATAAGAACACCGCGTACCAATCCCGCATCCCGAAAGCGGACTTCAGCCTTGGCAGGGTGGACGTTAATATCCACTTCTGCGGGATCGATTTCCAAGAACAAGGCCAAAACAGGGTGGCGGTTGTTGGCCAAGAAATCTTGATAAGCGACGCGCACTGCCGCTGACAGGATTTTATCCTTCACCGGCCGACCATTGACAAATAAGTATTGACCCGTTGCATTGCTCCGGTTAAAGGTTGGAACGCTAATATGTCCTTTCAGGGTCAACCCCTCGCGTTCCACCAAAACAGGACAGGCATTTGAAGAAAATTCTTTTCCTAAGATGGAAGCGACACGATCCATATTTTCGGTATAAGAAAAGACCTGACGATCGCTGTCCATCAGAGAAAACTGGATTTCAGGATGGGCCAGGGCCAAACGGTTCAGAATATCTGTTGTATGGGACAACTCAGTTGCTGGTGCTTTCAAAAATTTCAAGCGTGCGGGCGTTGCATAAAACAAATCCCGAACGTCAACTCGTGTTCCGAATCCAAAAGAGGCTGGCACTGGCTCCCCCTTTGTCCCTCCTTCAATCAATAAACGCCAAGCCGTGTCATCGTTTGATGTGCGGCTGGTGATCGTTAATCGACTCACAGCGCCAATGGAGGGAAGCGCTTCTCCGCGAAATCCTAAAGTACGGATATTGAAGAGGTCGCTGTCGGGAATCTTAGAGGTGGCGTGGCGCTCTACGGCAAGAACGAGATCACTTTGAGTCATACCATGCCCATTATCTGTGATGGAAATAAGGGTGCGCCCTCCTTCACGAACAACAACATCAATTTTTGTGGCGCCCGCATCAATGGCATTCTCAACCAACTCTTTAATCGCAGAGGCCGGGCGTTCAATAACCTCACCAGCCGCAATCTGATTAATTAAGGTTGGATCGAGGAATCGAATCGTCATCTAGATTGTGCCAAATAGTGTTGAGTCAGAATCTTTCCTTCTTCTACGGCGGGTTGATCAAAAGGGTTTACACCCATGAGGTGTGCCATTGCTAAGGTTTCCAACATATAATACATCATGAGACCTCCTAAGGTTTTTTCATCCAAAGCTTTTAAGTGTATCACACGGGTGGGGCATTGGTGGCGGCGTAAAGTATCGATGGTGGCTTGCTGCTCAGCCATCATCAAGTCTCCCATCGTTTTGCCTTGAAATAAATCAACAGCAGGGTGCCCCACAGATGGCAAGTTCATTTTAAAAGAATCTTTCCCATGATCCATGGTCATAATTGTAAAAAGTTTGTCGCGAGGGCCATCAAGATAAAGCTGAAGTTGCGAGTGCTGGTCAACAGTTCCCAGCGCTTGAAGGGGTGTTATGCCTTGACCTTTATTGTCCTTACTTTTTTTCCCGAGGCTTTCCGCCCAAAGTTGACGAAACCATAAAGTGAAAGTATTGAGGCGATCGATATAGGGCATGAGGACGGTTTGAGTAACCCCCTTCTTTGCTAAAGCTAAATGGGCAAGGGCGCCTTGAAGGGGCTGGCAATTTCGGGATTCCTGTGTGGCTAAAGATACGGAAAGAATTTGCCGGGCGCCGAAGCGAATGGCTTTAACATCAATATTTGCAATCATGGCAGGAAGCATGCCCACAACCGTGAAAACGGCGAAGCGGCCCCCAATATCCGTTGGGTGGTCTAAACACGGAAGAGCATAAGCCTTTGCTAATCGGCGAATGCCATTATCACGAGGCTCGCTGATGATCAGAAAATGGTCTTTCAGGCTGGATTTGGGAAGGGATGAGAGTCCTTGCTGAAGGCAAATCAGGAGTTGCATCAACGTTTCAGAGGTATTGCCGGATTTAGAGATGGCAATGACACCTGTTTTTTCAAAAGAGAGCGTTGAAAACAGGCTGTGAAATGTAGAGGGGTCAATGTTATCAAGAAAATGGAAACGGGGGCTTTTATGATGAGGCTTTCGTAAAGCCAGAAGAGTTTGCCCCCCGAGACTTGATCCGCCAGTTCCCAAAATCAACACATCTTCAAAAGCTTGGAAATGCTTGGCAAGAGGAGTGAGGTCAGCCAAAAAGTCATCGGACTGAATTTGCTGTAAGAGGGGAAGGGTCTCCCTTAAACCTTGTAAATGCAACAAAGTTTCAGGAGTTTCTATAAGAAAAGGGAAGCCCTCTAAATCCTGAGTGAACATGTCATTTCCCGGAAGCACAAGCTTAGTCCTTTTTTTCAGTATTCTCTTTTGGATGACTTTTTTCTTTATCTTTAAGGTTAAGGGGAAGAAAGCCCCTTTCCAATTTTTTCTCGTTTTCTTTGTATCCGGTTGGGTAAACAGCCATAATTGCAACCGGATTTTTGCTCAAAACAAATTTTGCAGCTTCATGAACTTGTTGAACTGTAACAGCATGAATTTGATTGGGCCAATTTTCTATTTGTTCTACGGTGAAGCCAACCGCTAAGCGAGTGAAAGTCATGACGCTTGTGTTATTTCCATCTCGGGCAAATGCAAGGTTTGCAAGAATATCACGTTTCGCATCAGCCAACTCTTTAGCTGCAACCCCTGTGGTTACGACATCAGTGATGTGACTCTGAATAGCTGCTTTCAGAATATTTGGTTCAATATCTGGTGCTAATGTAACAGAGAAAGAAAAAGTTTCAGGATCATAACCATCATTGTCGTAAGCGCAATTCGCACTGACCGCAAGTTTTTGCTCCTCAACCAAAGTACGATAAAGGCGGCTGGTATTGTTGCCTCCAAGAATTTGGGCAAGAACAATAAGAGGATAGTAATGTTCGGAGTGGGGCCCACGATGACAGGGGGCAGCATAGTTCCAGTTAATATTGACTTGACTAATGCGGGGACTTTCTTGTTCCAGAGTAATAATAACGCCGCTATGATCTGGTTCTGCCACACGGTTACGTGAAGGCAAAGGACGAGAAGGGATGCAGCCAAAATGCTTCTCTACTACGGGTTTTAAGGTTTCCATAGTGACATCTCCTGCCACCACCAAAATTGCATTATTGGGGGCATACCATTTCTTGTAATGCTTATAAGCGGCATCTCGCGTATAAGCAGCAATGTGTTGTGGATAGCCGATAGCCGGAATGCCATAAGGATGATACCAAAAGGTTGCGCGCAATAGGGCTTCATAGGCCACCCCGAATGGATTATTGTCGAGGCGCATTAGGCGCTCTTCTTGAACAACTTTTTGTTCACTTAAAACTTCTCCGGGCTCCATGACCAGATTTTGCATGCGATCTGCTTCTAATTTCAGGTAAAAATCCAAGAATTCAAGTCCAATATCACATGTATAAGCTGTAAGGTCTGGGGTTGTGAAAGCATTGATAACACCTCCATTGCTGGAAATAATTCTTTTAAATTGATCCGCTGGAATATCTTTTGTTCCTTTAAACATAAGGTGTTCTAAGAAATGAGAGAGGCCATGCATCTCAGTAGGATCATCGGCAGTTCCCACCTTATAAATAAGACTAATTGAGACAACCGGTGCGAGGTGGTTTTGGATCAGGACAACCTGCAACCCATTGGAAAGAGTGATTGTTGCAGGGTGAAAAATACCTGCAGAAAATGCCGACGGTGTTGCAGCATTGATAAAAAGAGAAGTCAGCAAAATGATCCAGCCTTTCATTATTTGTTTACTCCTGGTTTCGTATCCTTGGATGATTCTTCAGAAGGTTTTTGAGCAGCTTCATCTAAGGTAAGGTTTTCAGGCTTACCAACGATAATGAAAGTCAGTTGTTCTGGCATTAAGAGGGATTTTGCAACTTTATTGATATGATCCAGTGTAAGAGAAGAGATAATTTTATTCCTTTTGTTAATATAGTCTATCCCCAAATTATCCAATTGGTAAACCAACAGGGCTTTTGCAATTCTATTGGTTGAGCTGAAGTTCAACGAAAAACTGCCGATCATTCGTTTTTTAACAAAGTCGAGCTCAGTTTGAGTCGCTCCATCCTTCATATTTTGCCAGACTTTCCGGATAAGGTTGATCACTTCTTGAACGCTTGTGTTTTTTGTTGATGTTCCACCAATGAGAAGAGAGGCATATTTTGAGTAATGTATATCTGCATCGATTCCGTAGGTTAGGCCTCTCTTTTCGCGAACTTCATTCCATAGACGAGATTCGAATTCTCCATCCCCCATAATTTTCATCATGACAACGGCTGCATAAAAATCGGGATCATCTCTGGTAATCCCGGGCTGCGTAAAGTAAACCAAGCTTTGAGGAATATCCAAGGTTTCGACAACCGTGGTGCCTAAATTGAGAAGAGTTGCCTTTTTCAAATCCGTTGGGGTTGCGGTCTCAGGAAAATCCCCAAACGTTTTATCCAGGTAGTCTTTTAATTCTTGAGGTGTAATATCTCCAACGGCGGATATCACTATTTGATCACGGGCAAATCGATCTTTGATAAATTGGCGCATTTGGGTAGCAGTGATCTTTGGAAATTCTTTCAAAATTTGTTGGGCTGTCTTTCCATAAGGATGAGATCCATAAATCAAAGAATTTAGTTTCTGATTGGCAAGGAAACTTTCATTGTGGAGGGATTGTTCCAATGAGGTTAAAATTTGGTTTTTGACGCGAACAAGGGCTTCATCATCAAATTTAGGATCCCTCAAGATTAGGTTTAAGACATGGAACGCATCTCCCACATTTTTTTTAATGGTTCGAAAACTCAATTGAAAGATGTCTTGGTTTGCAGAAATGGCCAGTTCAATATTTTTTTCAAGGAGAAATTTTTTAAAACCTTGACTATCCCATGGTCCTGCACCTTCATCGAGCGTGCTTGTAAGTAATCGAACGAGGCCAGCTAACCCTTGAGGATCTGCTGCATTTCCAGCACTTTTAAAAGCAATGGCGACAGAAACAACAGGAATCTCAGGAGATGTAACCATCCAAGCCGTTAGACCTTTGACGCTTTTGACCTCTTGGACATTGATAGAAGATGGCTGAGGTTTTTCTGGAGTGGTCGGTGTTGCTGAGCTTTGCCCTACTAGACCTGAGGAGCAGCTGAGAGCTAAAGCCATAAGCAAAGACCAGGAACGGGAGATGCTCCGTAGGGGTGAAGAGCCATGGTTAAGACGTCTACGGATTGTATATCGTTTGAAAATATCATTAAAAATCCTCTGAGGATTTAACGCCATGATTCAGGTTCTTCCTCTTCTTCTGGGGGGTTATTATCGCTTTGAGCAGTACGCGTATCAATATCTTCACCTTCTTTATCAGGTTTTGAAAGAGTTAAATTATCGGCCGCTTCTTTTTTCCAGGATCGAATCTTGGAAATCACTTTTCCGGAAATGGTGCTATCGCTTTGTGATTCTTCATCTAATTTTTTCCGAATGTCAGGTGTAACGGTTTGGTTTTCAGAAGCCTTTTCAATGACGTCTTTTTCCCCTTTTCCAAGAGAGGCAGAAGTTTCGATAGGGGGCGCGTCACCCAATACCGTCTTTTGAGCTTTCACGGATGCCGAAACCTCATGCGGATTGGGTGCTCCAGGAGTTGGAGGAGGTAATTTGGGGCGTTGTGCAAAATCTGGGGGAAGGATTAATGAAGGGCTTGGGCCGCTTGTTTCCATTTCATCGGGACTATAATGATCTAACCCAAACATGTTTCGAAAGGAATCACACCCCCCTAAAACTAAGGGGCACAATAGAGCAGAAGTTAATGCGTAAATCTTATTCATTTTATTTTCTCGTTAATCAGGTTCGTTGTTTTTTATTTTTTGACCACACTTCTTTTAAATATTCAAGAAGAATTAATGCGACGCCAACAACAATAGCGCTATCGGCGATATTAAAAGTATACCAATGATATCCAAGGGCATGGAAGTCAAGAAAATCTGTGACAGCACCAAATCGGAGACGATCAGTCAAATTGCCTATAGCGCCTCCAAGAACCAATCCAAAGGCGACAGCCATCATTTTTGTTTCGGCTTGCCAAATCCATAGAATCAAAACAGCGATAAAGCCACAAGCTATTGTCGCTAAAAGCCAAGGGCCATAGGGGCTACTCGTGGAAAGTAACCCAAAGCTAACCCCCCGATTCCAGGCCAAAATAATATTGAAAAAAGACGTTACAGGCAGAGTGTGAGGGGGAACCATGAGGTGATTTAAAACAACCCATTTGGAGATTTGATCCAGAACAACAACAAGCGTTGCTAATCCCATTCCCATCAAAGGCCAACAAAAAGGAACTCGGGAACAGCTTTTTGTTTGTTCCTCTTTTATAGGCTCCTGGATTTTGGCCGCCTTGACTTTTGGTTTGTTAACCACCATCTGATCCCTCAACAACGGTCATGCATCGGCTACATAAGTCTGTATGGATCTCTCCAACTTCTTCCAGGACCTTCCAACAACGATTGCATTTTTGTCCGGAGGCAAGGTTAACCACAACGCCGACGTTCATGACATCTTCTAAAATAAAGGCCCCTGCAGGAGGTTGGGCTATGACGAGCGTGGCTCCTGATGTGATGGAAAGCTCTGCCAATTCAGGGTCTTTCAGATTCAAGGCTTTTAGAGTTTCCGCAATCTCAAGTGTTCCATAAATTGCAACGGTTGCTTGCAAGCTGGATCCAATTGTTTTGGCGGCGCGCTCTACCTCAAGAGCTCCCGTAATGACACGGCGAACATTACGAATGGTTTGCCACTGGGCAGCTAAAGGCTCATTGATCCAGGCCAACGGAATATCAGGAAACATTTGTAAATGGATACTGCTTGCCTTTTCACCATAACGGGATTGCCAGGCTTCTTCTGTCGTGAAGCTTAAAACAGGCGCTAACCAATGAGCAAGGCAAGTAAAAATATGGTTCATAACGGTTCGAACAGCCCGGCGTTTTAAGGAAGAGGGGGCGTCACAATAAAGGCAATCTTTGCGTAAATCGAAGTAAAATGCCGAGAGGTCAACGGCGCAAAAATTGTGCAATTCTACATAAAAATTCATGAAATCAAAATTTTCAGCGCTTTTACGTAAGCTTACGTCAAGCTCTGCGAGACGATGCAAAACCCATTGTTCTAGATTGGGCATATCCTTGCTCTCTACGCATTCATCGTCTGTAAAACCTTCCAAAGCGCCTAATAAATAGCGCAGTGTATTTCGGAGGCGGCGATAGACATCTTCTTGATATTTTAGAATTTCTGTACCAATGCGATGATCTTCCGTATAGTCTACGGAGACGACCCAAAGGCGTAAGATATCTGCGCCCATGGAATCAATAACTTGCGTTGGTGCGATGGTATTCCCTTGAGATTTAGACATTTTGTGTCCTTTCTCATCGAGCGTAAATCCGTGGGTCAAAACTTGACGATAAGGCGCTTTTCCGACTGTGCCACAAGCTTCTAATAAAGAGGATTGAAACCAGCCACGGTGCTGATCGGATCCTTCGAGATATAGGTCTGCGGGCCAGGACAATTCCGGTCGATCCTTCAAGACGAACTCATGGGTACAGCCACTGTCAAACCAGACGTCTAAGATATCCATAACCTTTTCATAAGAATCAGGATTATATTCTGGAGCCAGGAAGCGGGAGGCATCACTGGTGTACCAGGTATCGCCCCCTTCGGCAGCAACGGCTTCGACAATGCGGGCGTGAACCGTTGCATCGCGTAAAACGTCCCTTGTGTCTTTATGAACAAACAAAGTCATGGGTGTTCCCCACGCGCGTTGACGGGATAAATTCCAGTCGGGACGCCCCTCAACCATAGAACGGATGCGATTTTTTGCTTGAGCTGGAAACCAAGATACATCTTCAATAGCCGTTAAAGCTTTGGTACGCAGATCCGTCGTTTCCATACTGACAAACCACTGGGGTGTGGTGCGATAGATCAACGGCGCTTTAGATCGCCAGGAGTGGGGGTAGCTATGAACCACCTTCGCGGTATGAAGCAAGCAGCCTGTTTCTTGAATTGCCTCCATCACTTTGGCATTGGCTTTAAAGATATGAAGGCCAGCAAATAAGGGAACGTGATCATAATAACGACCATCATCGGCAACAGTTGCAGGAACCTCAAGTCCATACTTTTGACCAACCTCAAAGTCTTCTAAACCATGACCAGGCGCCGTATGGACCAAGCCCGTCCCATCTTCTGTTGTCACGTGATCACCAGGCAATAAAGGAACGGGAAAATCATACCCGTGACCCTTAAGAGGGTGTGCACAAATGGCACCTTTCAAGGATGTTCCTGCTAAAGTTCCTGAAATCTGGTAGGTTTCAACTTCCAAATGAGCCATTACCTTTTCTACTAAAGGAGAGGCAATCAGGAGAGCGTAATCATGTTTGGTGCATTTAACGACCGAATACTCAATATCTTCCCCATAGGCTATGGCCCGATTTCCCGGCAAGGTCCAGGGTGTTGTCGTCCATATGACAACGGCAGTATTGCTTAAGATCGGTGTAGGGGTGTCAATAACGGGAAAAGCCACATAAATGGAATCAGAGGTATGGTCTTTGTATTCAACTTCGGCTTCGGCTAAGGATGTTTTTTCTACCACAGACCACATGACGGGCTTTTGTCCGCGATACAAACTGCCATTCAGAAGAAATTGTCCCAACTGTTCAATAATCCGCGCCTCAGTCTTGAAATCCATGGTGGAGTAGGGGTTATCCCAATCGGCAACAATTCCAAGCCGTTTAAACTCTTCTCGTTGAACATCGACCCATTTAGCGGCAAAGGTGCGGCACTCAGCCCGAAATTCCAAGAGATTCACATCATCCTTATTGAGTCCGGCATCCCGATAACTTTCCTCAATTTTCCACTCAATAGGGAGTCCATGACAATCCCATCCAGGCACCATAGAGGCATCATAGCCAAGCATCTGATAGGTCTTGTTGACAATATCCTTTAAGGTTTCTGTTAAGGCATGGCCAATGTGAATATGTCCATTGGCATAAGGAGGGCCAAAGTGAAGAATAAATTTCTTTCGATCTTTAGATTGGCGGCGCAAAGTCGTGTATAGGTCAATGTCTTTCCAATATTTAAGGAAATCATGTTCCCGTTTTGCCAAATTTGCTTTCATGGCAAAGTCAGTTTTGGGAAGGAAAACAGTGTTTTTGTAATCGACTTTCATCAGGTTTACGAATTAACTTTCCTCGTTGTTCCAAGCAATAACCACCACCTCTTCGCTTAAACTTAGCATGGGCAAGTATGGTGGTGTGAAAAAAAACTAACTTGGTTTCGTTGGTTTTTTACTGCCCATCCGACCAAAGTTACTAAAGACTTCACGGAAGACGCCAGTTTCATAGCCGGTGGTCTCAGTCTTTCGTTCAACAGGTTTGATGTTCTTTGCCTCTTCACCCTTATAAGTCTTAATATTGCTCACAATATTTCTGTTATCAAAGGTAATGACACTCACTTGTTGATCAAGGACTTCTGGCGTAAAAAAAGAAGTGGTCGATGTTTTCTTTGAAACATAATACCATGTATTTTGATCAAAGGATGGGATTGTAGAGGGGCTTCCTAAGAGATCCCGAACCTGTTGTTTGGATTGGATGCCTGGCTTAATTTGACTAAACTGAACATTTTCAGCATTGAACCCTCTCGTTTCAATGATTGGTGAACAACCTGTGGCAAGAGATACACAAGACAATAAAGCAATGAGAGATGCGTTGCACTTCATAAAATGGTAACCTAAAATAACTGTATATATAAAAAGCTATCCTACATTTGACATCATGGACTCAAACTGTCAATAATAAAGGTCTTAATACCCATGGGAATTTTGAATCAAAAGCAAGGGTCGCACCCCATAGCTGATCTCTATACTGCCGTAACCCGTCAAGCTCGGCAATATATATTTTTCCACGATTATCAAGTCCCAGATACGCCCCAAGGGCGTTTTGAGATGCTGGCGCTTCACTTGTCTTTGATCTTGCGTCGGTTGAAATTCCTCCGACCTGAGGAGTTAGACAACTTTAGGAACCTCTCGCAAAAATTATGTGATTGGATTGTGGCGGATATTGAAGAATCTTTGCGCGCCATGCCGGTGAGTGAATTAAAAATCACCCGTCACCTGAAAAGGTATATGGAAGGTTTTTATGGGCGTCTTATTGCCTATGATAAAGCTCTGGAACTCGATGATAAAGACATGTTAGAACAAGCTATTCGCCGCAATGTCTATGGCCTTGTGGACAAGATTTCAGAGGATACGGTTAAGGGGTTGGTCGGCTATACCTGCCAAACTTGGGATTGGTTGCAGGAAACAAGCATGCCTCAGGTTATTGAGGATTTAAAAAGGGATGGTTAAGGTATGCAAGTTATTCTATCTGTTGAATTTAGCCGTCTTGTGACTTTCGATGAGATTGGCATCAAAGGAGCCACCTATCAAATTGAAGCCAAGGAAGAAGAGTGCCGTCTTTTGGCGGCTCGCTTTAATCTGGTGGCAATTCATTATTTAAAAGCTCATTTTTTCCTGTCCCATGCGCCTGAACCGGGAGGGTGCGTTATTGAAGGTGAAGTGGAAGGCGACGTTGTGCAGACATGCGTCTCAACGCTGAAAGATGTTCCCGCACATGTTCAGGTCACGTTCACCATTTTATTACGTCCGTCTCAAGGAGAAAATAGAGAAGAAGAATTTATTATCGACCTCGAAGATGAACGTGATATTGAATACTATACGGAAGAGAGTATTGATTTAGGGGAAACCGCTGCCCAATACCTTTACTTAAACCTTGATCCCTTTCCCCATGCGCCGGATGCGCCCGACTTTCCCGAAGAACCGGGTCAAGAGAAACGTAACCCCCTTGCGGAAGCGCTGAAGGGGTTAAAGGAGAAGTAGGGCTGTGATTATCTTTCGTGTGGCTACCATCCTGGGGCTTAGAAAACCTTAGTCCGCTTGTCGAGCCTTAGATTTTCTTAGGATCCGGCATCCATTAAGAGAATTGGCAAAAAGTAAGCACCTTCTTGATGACTTAATTTTATTTAATGATATCTACTAATTTCTTTCGGAAGAATGCGCTTTTCTCTGGGCTTATCTGCTCCATTGTATAGGCAAAAACCCGCCTTTCTTGGTCATAAGCACTCCCAGAATTAGTATGAATCTCTGTTGCATTTTTTTCTTTTGCGAAGGTTTCTATTTTATTCCACAGCTCCCGATAGATTGTTTCCTCTCGAGCTGTTTTCTCGATATCAATATAAACAGAATCAACGCGCATTAAGGCATCATGAAATAAACTGCAAAAAACTGTGCCATCTATGAAGCCCATAGGATTAGAGCCACATTCTTTGTCATAAGCAATGAACATACAGTAATTAGGATTTTGATGAATGTTACGCCATTTTTCTAAAAAAAGATCTTCTGTCCAAGGATTTACTTTATTATATTGAACGTACAGGACTGCAACTTTTCTAGCTTGATCCTCTGTTTTTACGGCTTCAACGATTATGCCTTCTTGTGAAAATGAAGGACCTATTGAAATAATGAAGAACAGTATCATAAGATGAATTTTATTCATTTTCCTCTCCCTATTTAATTAATTCTTTATTCCTCCAAAAATGTGAGTTTATTCCTATAAAACGGACAAACCTCACGAGAAGTATATTACCACAATATCAATTTCTTTTCTATAGACCCACCTCGGAGGATGGAAAGAATAAAGCCATAGTGATAATTTCGATGTTTATAGATTTCCATACTTTAATTACCGACTTTAATTTTTTCTTCTATGTACCTTAGCGCTTGATCTTTTTGTCTATTTTTCTTAATGCGTAAATATTTAACATTTTGTTTACAGACAACAAAGCTCCCACAAGGTCGACAGGAGCATTAGTGGAGAGCGGGTGAGGGGTAAATCGTAGTAGTTTTGAAAATTTGTCAGGTGAAGAGCCTTTTCTTCTTGCTCTTTAGTCTTATTTGCGCTAAAAACTGTAGGCAAGACTGTCTGAAATCTATGTTACCTGGAGTTTTAAGAAAATGGCTGTTCCAAAGAAAAAAACCTCAAAGTCCCGTCGGGATATGCGTCGTGCCCACCATGCGCTGACGGCCATCCACAGTGGCGAATGTCCAAATTGCGGAACACGCAAATTACCTCATCATATTTGTGGAAGCTGCGGTCATTATAAAGGACGCCAGGTTGTTTCCAAAGTGGAAGCACAAACCGACCAACAAGACGCTTAAGTGTTCTTGTTGAAAGAGTCCTACCATGACGTTTGTCGTATCACTTGATGCCATGGGGGGAGATTCCGCCCCCCGTATTGTTATTGAGGGGGCTGTTAAGGCTCTGGCTGATGGTGCGGACTTCTCTTACCTCATCTTCGGGGATGACCGTAAAGTTTCACCCCTTGTTTCAAATTATCCCCAATATCAGCATGCTTTTAAGATCATTCATACGGATGAAGCCATTACGAATGATATGAAAGTGGTAGCCGCTATCCGGGGTTTACCCAATTCAAGCATGCGTCTTGCCATAGAAGCGGTTGCCAAAGGAGAGGCGGCGGCCGTTGTTTCTGCTGGAAATACGGGGGCCTATATGGCGCTCAGCAAGCTTCTTCTCAAAACCTTTAAGGGCATTGATCGTCCCGCGCTTGCAACGTCGATTCCGACGTTAACGGGACAATCGTTTGTTATGGACTTTGGTGCGAATGTGGAATGCACGTCCGAAAACCTTGTTCAATTTGCCATTATGGGTCATGTATTTGGACAAAGGCTTTTGAAAAAAAAGAAGCCGTCGATTGGATTGTTGAATGTTGGGACAGAAGACATGAAGGGCAATACAATTGTTCAAGAGGCTGCTCAAATTTTGCGTCATATGACGCAGTTGAACTATTATGGTTTTGTTGAAGATATTACAGCCGGGGTGACGGACATTGTGGTGACGGATGGGTTTACAGGAAATGTGGCTTTGAAGACATTGGAAGGAACAGCCAAGCTGATTCAAAAAATGTTAGAGGATTCTTTGAGGCAATCTTGGCGGGGAAAATTAGGCTACTTGGTGGCAAAACCAGGTTTTCAACTTCTCAAAAATCGTATGGACCCTCGACTTTATAATGGGGCCCTTTTTTTAGGGCTCAAAGGCGTTGCCGTGAAAAGCCATGGAGGTATGGATGCGGTGGGTTTTGCCAATGCCATTCGTGTGGCGGCTTCCCTGGCCGCAGATGCAGCTTCAGGGCAAATTGCCGCTGATTTGGAACATTTCCTAACGCAAGATAAGGTAAATCCATGACATTCCATTCTGTCGTCAGGGGTTGTGGAGCCTATCTGCCATCGCGCATTGTTACCAATCATGACCTAGCGGCAAAAATGGATACGAGCCATGAGTGGATTGTGGAGCGGGTGGGTATCCATCAACGCCATATGGCGCAAGAGGGGGAGTATACCTCTGATTTGGCCACGCAGGCTGCGCGTCAAGCTCTTGATCGTGCAGGAATTTCTCCCGAATCTATCGACTTAATTGTCCTTGCGACAACGACGCCGGATGATACCTTTCCTGCCGCGGCTGTGACGGTCCAACAAAAATTGGGAGCCCATAACGCGTTTGCTTTTGATGTGCAAGCTGTGTGCTCTGGTTTTGTTTATGCATTAAGTGTGGCTGACAATTTTATTCGCAGCGGCCAAGTCAAGTCAGCCCTTGTTATCGGCGCTGAAACCATGACGCGATTGTTAGATTTTAATGATCGGGGAACAGCCGTTTTATTTGGAGATGGCGCAGGGGCTTTGGTTCTTCAGGCTGAAGAAGGCGCTTTACAAAAAAATGATTCTCAAAGAGGTGTTTTATCCACGCACCTCTACTCTGATGGCCGCTATCGGGATGCTTTATATGTGGATGGTGGCCCCAGTCGGGGAGGGGCCGTTGGATATGTGCGCATGCAAGGTAGAGAAGTCATGAAGCATGCTGTCGAAAAAATTGGGGCATCCGTAAAAAAAGCACTTGAATTTCATGGTCTTACCCCTCAAGATATCGACTGGTTCGTCCCTCATCAAGCGAACATAAGAATTATTAATGCTGTGGCTAAGCATTTTTCTTTGCCGATGGAGCGTGTCATCATAACCGTTGATCAACACGCGAATACATCTGCAGCTTCGATCCCCTTGGCTTTGGCCGTGGCACAAGCTGATGGAAGAATTCTACCGGGGCAGCTCGTTGTCATCGAAGCGATGGGGGGTGGATTTACCTGGGGCTCTGCCGTAATACGGTGGTAATGAAAAAACAAAAAAGAAATGGAGAATCAAAATGACAGCTGAGACTGTAACGCGTGCTGATTTAATCAATAAAATTAATCAAAATAATGATTTTACACGCCAACTAACCTCTGAAATTTTAAAAAAGACATTAGAAGAAATTGAAAAAGCTTTAGCTAATGGTGACCATGTTAAAATTTCTTCTTTTGGAACATTTTCTATCCTTCAGAAAAAGGAACGTATTGGCCGTAACCCTCGTACTGGTAAAGATGCAAAAATTACCCCCCGTCAGGTGATTAGTTTTCGCGCTTCTCCTGTTTTTAAGAAGTCTGTCGGAGAGAAGTAATCAAAAAACTTTTCTTGGGTGGGTTAATGCGGGGATTCTGTCATCCCCCTTGCAATCCCTCTCTTGGGTGAGTATATTTTTCACAGTGTCGGAACGTAGCGCAGCCTGGTAGCGCACTATTCTGGGGGGATAGGGGTCGTGGGTTCAAATCCCGCCGTTCCGACCATTCATGTCTTTTGTGATCTATCTCTAAGCTGATCGTTTTCAAAGCAAGCAGAAGCGGCTGCTTGCATTACACTTCAATATTACATAACCTCAGCTCGACGTAAGCAAAAATTTATGAGTAATAGTCTGGGCAAAAGAAACCGTTGGTTTTTTGGGTTTAAAAATATAAGCCAGCAATCCAGCCAGAATATTTGCGAAGAAATTCGGAATTGATCTATGTCGTGTATGTTGAA
>CAMCRD010000022.1 GCA_945877185.1 Candidatus Finniella inopinata
TTGTCCTCTCTATTCAGTCTTCAAGCAAGGCCTGATTCGCTTTCAGTTTCTACTTGCTCAGTCGGCTGTTGGAGTTCTAGAAACCCTTTTAAACCTCTTGGAATTGGCTAAAAATGGAACCTTTTAAAAAAGTGACGGGTAGTGAGATCTCCACCTTATATTAAGGGCTGTTACGAATGGTTTGTAACAGCGCAACGTATGAGCAGTGACAATGCCCACACGTTGCTAACCAAGACAAACTCCAGGAGAGTTCATAATGGCTAAAATCAAACTAGCGCATACATTGCGCCTTTTCAATCGAATCCTCAAACGGCCGAAAGGCCGAAAATTTAACCTCTTACCTCACATGGATTGAGAAAGGGCGGGACTTTTTTTGTTCCCTCCTCTTTTTATGGTGTGACGGTAAGGGTTTGGTACGCCTGTGTTTTTGGGCTTCTTCTCAATCGTCACGCCTTAGCTCAAACAAAGCAAAGCTTTCTCTATGTCTTTGGAAAGACAGGGGAGGGCTTTGCTAAAAGGAGAGATTTATCATGTTAATATTATTTGACCGTCACCACATCATTGCCTTTAACAATTATAGAAAGCTTTATAACCATTTAGAAAACTTGGAGCGGTACAAAGGAAAGGGCAAGTGGATTTTCGCCCGTCATTCCCATCAGCGCGTGCTGTCTTTTTACAAATACATCCGTGATCAGGAAATTCCAGTACAGATCGCAGAAGAAGATAGTGGCGAAAATTTTGATGTCCTGGAAATGATTAACGGCAATATCAAAGAACCTATATTTATTCCGGTCACGTCGGATATCGACGTCATCGTTCTCCAACAACAATGGTGCCAAAATTATTGTAAGGAACATAACTATGCCTTGTTTGAAATCTCCAGCCCTGCGGGTTTTAAGAAAATAGGCGGTGGATAAAATTCTATAGTTGTTGCTGGATATTAAAACCTAGTGCATCGACCATTTTGTTTTGCCTAGTTTTTTGAAACTACACCCTCGCCGTTCGCCCTGAGCGTAGGCTAAAGACCGAAGGTCTGAGGCCGAAGTCGAAGGGTAGCGTAAACGGAATCGGGCTCGCTTCTTTACCCTTCGACTTTGATCGTGTCACTCTTTCGAGCGCCACTCTTTACGCTCAGGGCAAACGGTGATGGGAAAACTGATAGGTAAAACAAATTGGTTAGAAAACCTAGAGATTGCGCTTCGCTTGTCAAGGTTTTCTACTCGCCACGGCATAGCCGTAGCCGGTAATTCCAGGATGACAACCTATTTATACTTTTGTGTCACCTATTTGGATGGCACGGCGTATAACTCTTAACGCTGGCACAAATCCCTTGAAGAGAGTATAAATCTCATCATGAAGAAGATTTGTATTATTGGCGCCGGCTCTTGGGGAACGGCCCTTGCGTTAACGGCCCACCGTGCGGGGCAACAGGTGACGCTTCTGCCGCGTCGACCCGAACATTCTGATATCCTCAACAAAACTCGTGAGAATCAAACCTATCTCCCTGGCATTCCTCTCCCTTCCGAGATTGTTATTTCCAGCGATTTAACGCTCCTGACAGACGCGGATATTGTCCTTCAAGTGACGCCAGCTCAGACGATTAGTGAGACCTGCATTCTGGTCAAGGAATATTTGCCCCCCCATGCCCCTTGGGTCATTTGTGCCAAAGGAATTGTGAGAGGCGTTGAAGGAAAAGAGCCTCAGCTCTTGTCAGAAGTCACCCAAGAAATCTTGCCCAACCCCATCGCTATCCTTTCTGGTCCTTCCTTTGCAGACGAAGTCGGCTTAAATTTACCAACGGCTGTCACCATTGCCTCCGAAAATGAAGATATTGCAAAGGTCGTAGCTTCAAGTTTACGCCATACACGATTTCGGTGTTATGTAAGTGATGACCCCGTAGGGGTTCAAGTGGCGGGCGCCGTCAAAAACGTCCTGGCTATCGCCTGTGGCATCGTGCGTGGAAGAGGCTTTGGCAATAATGCAACGGCGGCCCTTATTACCCGTGGCTTAGCTGAGATGCGCCGCCTGGGTCTTGCCCTCGGGGGAAAGAGCGATACCTTTTTGGGCCTTTCCGGCGTCGGGGATGTTACATTGACCTGTTCCAGTGAACAATCCCGAAACATGCGCCTTGGAATTGCTTTGGGAAAGGAAGGGGCAAACGTGCCCAAAATCTTGAAAGACTCTCCTTCCCTTGCAGAGGGCGTACCAACGGTTGCAGCCGTTCTCAAACTCTCCCAAACTTTATCCATACCGATGCCTTTATGCGATGCCGTTTATGCCATATTATATAACCATGTTTCGATCGAGGACGTTGTTGAGGCTATCCTCTCCCGTCAATCAGAATTGGAGTTCTAAATGCAGTATTGGCTTATTAAAACTGAACCCTCAACCTGGTCCTGGAATGACCAAGTTATCAACCAGACAACATCTTGGGATGGGGTTCGTAACTATCAGGCATCCAACAACTTGAAAGCAATGGCCGTCGGAGACTGGTGCTTCTTTTATCACTCTGTTTTCGACCGCCACATTGTTGGCATCGTCGAAGTAACGCGCCCCTATCATCGAGACCCTTCTGATACAAGAGGTCGTTTCGGGATGGTAGAGGTCAAAGCTGTGAAATCTTTAAAAAAGCCTGTAAGCTTAGATAACATCAGACAGGAACCGCGCTTAACCCACTTGGCCCTTGTTCGTCAATCCAGGCTTTCTGTTATGCCCATTGATGAAGCAGCTTGGAACCTGATTATGAAAATGAGCGGAGAAGCATGACACCTGTTACCTTATCCCCCTTTGTGCATCGACTCTTGCATGTTGTTATTTTTCTATTTATCCCTATTGCAATCGTGGCTCCTCATATGGTCGTTTGGGAAATCGTTATCGGGGGATTGGTTGGTTTGCTTTATAGTCGCAAACAATCTCTAACAGAATTACCCAAACCCCTCATTACCACCCTTTTGGTAATCCCCTTATGGGCTTTAGTGACCGCATTTTGGGCAGAACACCCTGTATCTTCTCTTACCACAAGCCTCAAGATATTAACTTTGGTGATCTTAGGGCTTTATTGGTGTCGCCTCACACTTAGTTTACCACAAAGTACCCGAAGATCCTTGATCACTGCCTTAATTACAGGGTTACTCCTTGGAATGTTATTTCTCACGATCGACATCTGGCTTGAAAAGCCTTGGCAACACTTTTGGGGGAAAACTTCAGCAAAAGCCTTTTCTCAAGGATCCTTAATAATTTCCCTAGCAGCGTGGCCAACAACTCTTTGGGTTTTTCGACGGCCTTACCCTCTCTCCTGGCGTGTCGGATTGTTGATTTGTTGGCTTCCTTCCCTTTTTTGGGTACTCCTTCAAATCGATTGTGATACGTCGTTTATTGGTTTATTTATGGGGATTTTTGCCTTTTTAGGAACCTACTCCCTTCCTCGTCTTACTTCTTGGGGAATGCGTTTTTTTATCCCTGTTCTGATTGTTTCTTTTCCATTTATCAGCTTATTCGCCTTTAAACCTGCTTACATTCCCATCTATAATTCTTACTTTCACTCGGCGAGCTATATCGATCGACTCTATCTGTGGAATAACGTGGCAACAACAATCCTTGATCACCCCTGGGGGGGCATTGGGATGGATGGAACACGTCATCATGAAAAAACAAAAAGTATTCGAGACTGGTCATTTATTGATCAAACAGGAAATCAGCAAAAAATCCAAACACAACATTTCTCGATCCACCCCCACAATGCTATTCTTCAGCTTTGGCTGGAGCTCGGACTCTTTGGTTTCATATTAGGTATCCTCCTTGCTTACCAAGTGCTTCAGCAGATTTACCGCACCAATTTACTCTCAATCGAAAAAGCCGTCAGTGCAGGATTATTTACGGGGACTTTTCTTATCATTTGGGTTAATTTAGGATTTTGGCAAAACTGGTGGATTTCAGGTCTGTGGATTATCATTGGCCTAACAATAGCGATGTTCAAAGGCAAAGAGGAAGCCAATGAAAAAATTTATGATCAATAAGTTACTTGAAGTTCAAAAATTCACAACCGAAAAACTAAAAACTGAGTGGGTGATTTTTGTATCCGATATGTTGGTGGCACTTTTAAGTTTATATGTCAGTTTACGGATATTACTTGGAAAAGATATTCAAACTTTGCAAATGACTTTCATTTTGAAACATTGCCTTGTTTTCGCTCTCATTAGTTTTGCTTTATTTTCTTGGATTCGCAGTGATCAAGGCGCTTCTCGGTATATAACCTTAGAAAAAATTCCTGGCATTTTAGGGTGTGCGGTGTTAGCTAATTTATTCTATCACCCTCTCATGCTTCTTATGGGGAATCTACCACCCTTAACACCAATATTGAACACTGTCTTGTTCATGACAGGCCTCCTTTTACCTCGTCTTTTGGCTCCTTTTTGGCGGCGTGATGAAATTAAAACAAACACGATTGAGCTGTCTCCAAAGATTCCTGTTATCGTCGTTGGATACAATGAACAAATTGGATCCTATTTACGAAAAAATGAAACAAACCCCGCAGACAAAGCAGCATTTCCCTATCGCCTTGAAGGTATACTCCTCAACCATCCCCTTAACACAGATGATATCCCGCCCTCTTTTCCTGTTTTGGGGATGGTTAATGACTTTGTCTCAATTGTTCAAAAACTATCTTTAGAAGGTCGTGAACCCAAGCGCCTCCTCATTACCCAAGAGTCTTTGAACCACTTGCCCTTACGTCAGATTCTCTTAAAATTTCAAGGTCGTGGGATTTTAAGTTTACGTTTCGAGATTTCACCCGCAACTCAAGAGGTTACTTTACGCCCTCTTCACATTGAAGACTTGTTAGGAAAGGCAAGTCTGGAGCTCTCAGACGATTCTCACATGAGTTTAACGGCAGACTCTTCTTGGCAGGATATTCAATCTTTGATCGATTCTTCCCGTGTTCTCATCACAGGCGTCCATGATCCTGTCATCCATCAATTGGCATATCATATTGCGGGTTTCTATCCAAAGCACTTGATAATGGTCGATCCCTCCGAACACGCTTTAGCGGCTCTAAAAACAAAATTTGATCAACTTTACCCAGATGTTCTTTGTGATTATATTATCGGTTCCGTTACAGACCATGAAATCATAGATCGTCTGGTCGAGACCCAACACCCCCAAATCATTATCCATGGGGATCGGGTGACGCACCCTGATTTAATTGCACCCAATATCAAGACCGTTGTTCAAAAAAACATCTTAAGCCCTCTTCATTTTGCGGCACAGATCCAAAGAGCGGGTGCTCGTCTTTTTGTCCTTGTTAATCCTCAAACGCCAACACTTTTATCCAAAATCATCAGTGTGCTTGTGTCTCAACAACTCCAAACCCTTGATCAAATTTCCGCTAAGAAACACCCGACTCGATACCTCGTCATCAATAGCTGTGAGATTTGGAATAATTTAGATTCTACGACCTCGTTTTGGACAGAGCAATTAAACCAGGGCCTTAAGATAGTGGTGCCTTCTCCAGATGCGTATTCTTATATCATTTCTGCAGAAGAAGCTGCGCGTACAATTTTGCAAGCCATCGTAAAGGCTTTAGCAGACGAGCGGACAAAGGGACAGATTCTTCATCTTTCTGGTGGGGAACCGTCACGCTTCCTAGAACTGCTTCGATCTCTTTCTCTCTTGAATGGGTTAATCCCAGAAATTGATGTTAAGGTAGATTTTTCTGGAGAGTCCTTATCAGCGATGCCTATCGAAACCACAGATCTTCTTCATTCCTTAACGTCAGGAGTCACAATGGGAGAAACCCACTCTTCATTACAAACTCAAGATAATGACCTTGTGGCCAAACTCTTAGATCTTGTGGAAAAGGGTCAAACATCCAAAATTGTTTCCTTGTTAGAAAAAATTAGCCTCGTTGTAGAAAATACAGATACAGTGTTACCTCTCAATCGAGCGGGATAATATTTATGTGTGGAATTGCCGGATTTATTACCCCAGGATTGACAAATGCAATGACGCTGTTGCGTTATGTGTCCGACATGACAGGCGCCATCATCCATAGAGGTCCCGATGATGAAGGCGCCTGGGTTGATGATTCCGCTGGCTTAGCCCTTGGCCATCGACGTCTTTCTATCCAAGACTTATCTCCTGCTGGGCATCAACCCATGACCTCTCAGTGTGGGCGATGGGTCATCATCTACAACGGAGAAACCTATAGCGCTCCAGAGCTACGCCCCCTCTTAGAAGCGCGGGGAATTGTTTTTCGGGGGCATTCCGACACAGAAGTTATGGTGGAAGCGATCGCCGCCTGGGGACTAGAAGCTGCTGTCAAACAATTCATTGGAATGTTTGCTTTTGCCCTTTGGGATCGGAAAGACCATAATCTTTATCTCGTAAGAGATCGATTGGGCATCAAGCCTCTTTATTGGGGAAATTCAGGCTCAACCTTTTTATTTGGATCTGAACTCAAAGCTTTATGCGCTTATCCAAATTTTCACCCTAAACTCAATCATCAAGCCTTAGCTGGATACCTGAAGCACGCTTATGTCCCAACGCCCTTATCCATTTATGAACAGGTACAAAAACTTCCTCCCGCCACAATTTTATGTCGAAGTGTTGATGGCCAAATTACCCAAAAAACCTTTTGGGCTTTAGAGGAAGTAATCACCCAAGGCCTTCCTTCAGCAACTCGACAATTCGACCATGCCCTTGAAGAAGAAGCCTTAACTCATCTTGAAGAACTGCTCAATGATGCCGTCAGCCGCCGCATGATGTCTGATGTTCCTTTAGGATCTTTCTTATCAGGGGGTGTTGATTCTTCTTTAGTAACGGCCATCGCTCAACGCCATAGCGCGCGACCCATACAGACTTTTACCATCGGCTTCGAGGAAAAAGACTATAATGAAGCTCCCTACGCCAGAGCCATTGCCGACCACTTAGGAACCGACCATACAGCCTTATTGGTAACACCCCATCAAATGCTGGATGTTATTCCTCTTCTACCTCGTTTATATGATGAACCCTTTGCGGACTCCTCCCAGATTCCTACCTTTTTGGTTTCACAATTGGCCCGTCAGTCTGTCACGGTTGCCCTATCTGGAGATGGTGGAGATGAAGTCTTTGGAGGATATTCTCGGTATTTAGTTGGTAACACCTTATGGAAAATAATCCGCAATACCCCCTTTTGTGGCAACATGGCAGCGTTCATAAAGACCATTCCACCCAGAGGCTGGGATCTCTTGGGCGCAATTATTCCTGTCTCAAAGCGCCCTCGAAAGTTTGGTCATAAAATGCATAAGTTGGCCCGATCCCTGTCAGCCAAAACCCCAGAAGCTTTTTATGAATCCCTCATCAGTTATTGGGCAGAGCCATCCGAGGCCCTTCCCCACAACGATGCGCCAAATCTCCCGCCTTTTTCTTCTCATCTCTCTGATTTTGTCTCACAGATGCAAGCTTTAGATACCACAACTTATTTACCCGATGACATTTTAACAAAGGTGGATCGAGCCAGCATGGGTGTTAGTTTGGAGGCTCGCATCCCCCTTCTAGATCATCGGGTCGTTGAATGGGCGTGGGCTCAGCCTCATTCCTTCAAAATTCAAGGAAAAATAGGAAAATGGCCTTTACGTCAGCTCCTTTACAAACATGTCCCTCAAGAACTCATTGATCGCCCAAAGTCAGGCTTTGCGATCCCGATCGATATCTGGCTTCGCGGCCCTCTCAGAGACTGGGCAGAAGATCTCTTGAAACCGTCAACCTTGAGAGATACCTTTGACCCAAAACCTATTCGTCGACTTTGGGAAAGTCATTTAGCGGGACATGCAGACCATAAAGACCCTTTATGGGCCATATTAATGTTTGAAGCCTGGCGACGGGAAACACAAACACAGCATCAAAAACCTGAGGTTAGAAAAGATAAGCTTTTTGCGATTCGTTGATTTTTTTATTTAACCTCCAAACTTTGCTAAGTCATAACCTCCGGCAAAGCCGGAGGCTTGAAAGAACCGCTCAAAGCGGTTACTTAAGCGGATAGGTTCAAATTCAACTGCTTATCCTGTGCTTGGTCTATATTCTCTTGGTTTTTGATATACAAGCGAATTGTTTCTTCATCCCTTCCAACTGTTGATACAAAATAGCCACGAGCCCAAAAGTGATACCCCGTATAATTTCTTCCCTGCCTCATAAACCTTCGCGCTATATGAATTGCGCTCTTCCCTTTGATATACCCAACAACTTGAGAAACAGAATACTTCGGTGAGATAGATATCAGCATATGTACGTGGTCCGACATAACATGGCCTTCCTCGATTCGACATTCTCGATGACGAGCCAAGTCGTGAAATATTGTTCCAAGTTCCCTCCTTAGGGCTCCAAATAGGCTTTTGCGGCGGTATTTAGGGATAAATACCACATGATATTTGCATTCCCATGTCGTATGATTTAACTTTTCATATGTGTTCATAGTGTTTCCTTTTTTGGTTGAACTTTGAGCGGTCCAACTCGACACTATGAACATGTCCGTAATTGTCAAACTTTTTGAGTCACCCCAGCATAGCTGGGGGTTTACCCAGGATTAATTAAACGCATTCAAAAATTACCAAAAATTTCTATGGATATTTTGAATGCCGTTCAAACCCACCAACAACTGTCTATCAAATGGATTAAGTAGTGGATTGACCCCTTCCATTCTGTTATATGCAATCGGTTGCATAAAAACCTTAGGCCCATAAAAAATAACTTGTAGAAATTACCTGTTTATCGCGAAGGGCCTTGACACGACCTTTCCTTTCCCTTAGAAGTGTTGATGATCATTAGGGGTGCCGTTTGGCTGAGAGGATTTGCTTCCAACCCTTAGAACCTGATCTAGTTCGAACTAGCGGAGGGAAATGTGAATTTAAACTATATTGATATTATTGGCACAATCGCCTCTATCACATCTGTGATCGGTTTCTTACCCCAAATTTATAAGAATCATAAAACCAAATCGGTTGAAGATCTATCCGCCTTAATGCTACTCAACTTCTTACTGTGCTCTTTAGCATGGATGGTGTACGGCATTTTAACAGACTCTTATTATGTTCTTGTGACTAATATGGCTTGTGTATGTGCAAGCAGCCTTTTAATAGGCCAAAAAATGTATTTCCAGCGATGACTTACAAATCAATTTTATGTTTGAGTGGGGAGCTTCCTCAAAAGGAATTCTTTGCAAAAATGCAATTGCCTGTTATTGCTGCGGACGGTGCTGCCAATAAATTACACACTTTAGGAATTGCCCCGCACATCGTTATTGGAGATTTAGATAGCATTGACCCTTGCTTGGAGGTCAATCTCCTTCACATCCAAGATCAAAGCCGGTGTGATTATGAAAAATCCATGGAATATCTTGAAAAAGAAGGATTATTACCCACCATCATCTTAGGTAGTAGCGGGGGAGATTTAGATCATATCTTAAATAACATTAGTATATTTATGTTAAATTCCCAGGGTAATCTTTTATATGCTCCCCCTCTTTATGGCACAATCCTTTCCCCCACTCAAACCCTGTTGGCGCTGCCCATCCATACAAAAGTTTCAATATTGGGTTTGCCACAGGCGCGTGTTGTGACGCAGGGATTAGAGTGGGATTTAACAGGCCAAAAGTTATATTTCCCAGGCTTTAATGCCTGTCTAAACCGATCAAAAGACGATAGGATACTCGTCCAAGTTCTCGAAGGGAAAGCCTTATTTTTAGCCCATGCTTTTTTTCTTAAGAAATAATGAATCACATCACACTACATACTGTAATAGCGCCCCGAGATAGTGGAGGGCTGTTAGATAAACCCAGTTTGGTTTTGCGACAGAGTTTCAATTCCACATTAATTCTTGCGATTTTTTAAGCTCTAACAAGCTTTAAGTAACCTAACTTCTTCCAGCTTAGAATATGGCCCGCAGAACGCCGTTGTTCTTCATCACCTCCATAAATAATAAATGCTTTCTCCCTATGAGAGATATTTTTCCAATAATTTATATTTTTGAAAAAATCAGAGTTGATTGTCTTTCCCGATTTAATCTCAATTGGGATAATATCTCCCCCATCTTCAATAATAAGGTCAATTTCATGGCCCACTTTATCCCGCCAATAATAAAAATGAGGTTGCCGACCTTGGTTAAATACTTGTTTCATGAGGTCACAAATAACCATATTCTCAAAAAGAGCACCTTTCGCAAAGTGAGCTTCAACGTTTGACAGATCGTTGATTCCTAAAAGATTAGCCACAATTCCTGTATCATAGAAGTATAGCTTGGAAGTTTTAACCAATCGTTTATTATAATTTTGATGATGAGGCTGAAGTCTAAAGATAATGAAACCCATTTCTAAAATAGATAACCATTGATTAGCTGTAACGACCGTGATACCACAATCCCGTGCCAGGGCTGTGACGTTCAAAACTTGTCCCACTCTACCAGCACATAATTTTATAAACTTTTGAAACTGCGAAAGATCCATTACGTTTTTGATTTGACGAACATCTTTTTCCACATAGGTACTGATATAGTTTGGATAAAAGTCCAGAGGATCAATGTGATCCGCATATAAGCGAGGATAGAACCCCTTAAAAATTGCCTCATTTACCGTGACATCTTTATCAATTTCTTTCAAGGAGAGAGGCAAAAGGGTTGTAAGAGCGATCCGGCCAGCCAAGCTCTGGCTAATTTTTTCGTTCAATAGAATATTATGGGAACCTGTTAAGACAAACTGCCCTGGCTTATTCCTTTCATCAGAGATAACTTGTAAATAAGAAAATAACTGTGGCGCTTTCTGCACTTCATCAATAATCATCCCATTTGAATGAGCATCCAAGAAGGCCTCAGGATCTTCCATGGCAAAGCTTAAATGAGAAGGATTCTCCATATTGAAATAGGGAAGATCGGGAAAAGTTGAACGCGTAAGCGTTGTTTTCCCCGATTGGCGGGGACCTAAAACGGCTACAATCGGGAATTGTTGGTAAAGAGAGGCTAATTTAGCAGCCAAAGAACGCTTTAGCATGTTTTTGGTCACCCATATACGATGTGTCTTCAAAATCATCTTACAATTGGACAAATCATATAGTCAACTATAGAATTTGGACAAGTTTTATAGAAACAAAATTGGACAAATCATATAGTAACCTATACGATTTGGACATTTTCTAGACCAAAAACTGTTCCCCTAAAATTCTTTCCTCTAAATTATGCTGCGGATCAAATAAGAGGCGATACCGCGTCTTCGCGTCCTGGCAAACCTCAACCCGTTGAACATCACGGACTTCATGGTCATCTGCACTCGCACTCACGGGGCGTTTGTCCGTTTCCAGAATTTCCAGGATCACATGGGCCGTATCCGGCAAAAGCGCCCCACGCCAGCGACGAGGCCGAAAGGCACTGATCGGCGTTAGAGCCAAAAGGTTGGCGTTAATCGGGATGATAGGGCCATGGGCAGAAAGATTATAGGCCGTGCTTCCCGCAGGGGATGCAATTAAGATGCCATCACACACAAGTGTGTCGAGGCGGGGCACCTGATCCACATAAATGCGAATCTTAGCTGCCTGAGCCGTCTGACGGAGCAAAGAAACCTCATTGATGGCGTAAGCAACGACAGATTTTCCCTTGGCGTCTGTTGCAATCATTTTTAAGGGATGCAAAATCGTCTCGTTAGCCGCTTTTAAGCGATCAGGCAAGTTTACTTCCTGATGCCCATTCATCAAAAAACCAACACTGCCACAATTCATGCCATACACGGGTTTTTCAAGGGATTGGAACTGATGAAGGGACTTCAACATAAAGCCGTCACCCCCCAATACAATAATCACATCCGCTTTTTCTGGGGTTGTTGAAGGATAAAGATGGTGCAATGTTTCTTTGGCTTTTTGAGCTTCTTCTGTGGCTGCTGCGATAAACGCAAGGTTCATGGTCATTCCTTATTTAAACTTCTTCTGGTTCTCTGTTTTCCGGCAAGAACCCGCCCACTTGGGTATCCCATAGGGTTTTGTAAAGGCCGCCTTTGGCAAGAAGCTTCTCGTGGGAGCCGTCTTCCACAATCCTACCGCGATCAAATACCAAAAGGCGATCCATATGCAAAAGGGTTGAAAGGCGGTGGGCGATAATGATCGTTGTCTTGCCTTGCATCAACTTCCATAACGCCTCTTGAATATCACGCTCGGTTACAGAATCCAACTGGGATGTTGCTTCATCAAGGAGCAAAATAGGGGCGTTTTTCAAAAATGCCCGGGCAATCGCAATTCGTTGGCGCTGACCGCCGGAAAGTTTAACGCCACGCTCGCCAACGAGTGAGCCATACCCTTGAGGCAATGCCAAAATAAACTCATCAGCATGCGCTTTCCTGGCCGCTTCAAATACTTCAGCATCGGTTGCTCCCCCGCGACCATACCGAATATTTTCCATAAGGCTTCGATGAAAGAGGGAAGGATCTTGAGGAATCATCCCAATGTTCGTCCGCAACGAATCTTGAGTAACTTCAGAGATGTCCTGTCCATCAATCAAAATATGCCCAGAGGTGACGTCAAAAAGTCGTAAAATAAGATTCACAAACGTCGTTTTACCGCCCCCGGAATACCCGACAAGTCCCACTTTCTGTCCTGGTAAAATGGTAACAGACTTGTTTTCAAAGAGGGGCTCTGCATTTCTATATCGAAAATGAACCTGCGCAAAAATAATCTCACCTTGACGCACAACGAGGGGCCTGGCATCCGGTTTATCGTCAATTTCAAGAGGGGAGAGAACAATCCGAAGACCTTGGGTAATATTTCCTGCTATTTCAGCTACATTGATAATATCTTTAGAAAGATTCCACAAAGCATTCATAATGGCAAGGTTAACGGTTAAAATAAGGACAAAATCTCCGGGAGAAATGGTACCTTGGCTAAATCCTTGGATAAGCCAAAAAAGGATAACACCTTGATAGATAACAAAAGATCCCCCATAAACACCATTCATTTTCAAAAAAAACCAGTCTCGCTTCTGGTCTGCCTTTACATACTCATCTAGAACAAACCCTAACTTGTTTCTCTCCCCGTTACGGGCGGTAAAAAGACGAACACTGAGCATATTGCTTAAAATATCAACGATCATCCCCACAACGGTGGACCGAACTTCAGCTGCTTCACCACTGTAATGACGTGCTTTTCTTGACAGAAAGAGAGAAGCAATAATGAAAATACTGACCCAAACGCACAGCGCAATCGAAAATCGAATATTAACGGTCCAAACAGCCCCTATGGCAATAAGAAGCGCCAGTCCATGACTGAAGAAACGATCAATGGCAATTTTTAATAAATCAGGGACGCCACTCATCACATCCTTAATTTTATTACCCAAACTTCCCGAAAAATTGTCCTGAAAGAGGTGATGGGCATGCTGCGTCATGCGTTCCATCAAAACAAACCCTATATGACGTTTTAGAAAGGGGTTGATATGAAGCCAAAGAAAATCATAAAACCGAAAGACACCGAAGATCAATAAAGACATGAAGAAATAAAGGAGGGCAGGACCTAAGAGAGCCTCGTATGCATCAGATAAAAGGAGTCCTGGCATACGGTCGATCATCACTTTTAATAAATAAGGGCTTAAAGAGAGGTCAATTGCCCAAACAATAGCAACAAAAACCTGCCCCACCACCCACCAGCGAAAGGGTTTTATACTGCTTAAGGTAAATTTTACGACAGACGTTGACGCCACCTTACTCTCCTGAAAAAATCTGGTACACAACATTATATATAGTTAAGCACGAAGTATGACTTCTTGTAAGTAGCAAAGCGACTTGACGAGAATTCTTAGGTTCTTTGGAAAAATTCCAAATAACCGTATATAGGCATACCATTAACAAAATATATTTCTTTCTTGACGTAAAGTCATAAAGTACGCTAAAAAATTAGGTTGATAAAGGTCAAGGGGGGTGTAGCTCAGTTGGTTAGAGCGTCGGCCTGTCACGCCGAAGGTCGCGGGTTCGAGTCCCGTCACTCCCGCCACAAAAAACAAGGATAGGCTAGGAAATGAGGGGGTTCTCCATTTTTTATCTACTCCATTCCCAACTTTAAGTTGCCATTCCAAACCCATATCTGCTAACTTAGTGCTAACGATTGTTAGCAAGCAAGATAAGGAGGACAACCAATGCCGAAGATCACAAAAAAAGTTATAGATAGCAACTCACCCAAAGAAAAGGATTACATTATCTGGGATGATGAGATTAAAGGGTTTGGCTGCCGTATTTTCCCTGGCGGTAAGAAAACCTATGTTTTCTATTATCGAGCGCCTGTCACCCGTAAGTTTTCTTATATCAAAATTGGGCTTCATGGAAATTTAACAGTCGATGAAGCGAGAATAAAGGCTAAAAGGTTAGCCCTCTCCGTTTCAGACGGGATCGATGTCAAGGCAGAAAAAAAGCAAGAAATTATTGAAGAACAGAAGTCCATACTATTCACGGACTTTTGGCAAATTTTCACTGACAAGTATATTGCTAAGGAACACAAACCGAGCACAATAAGGGGCAACAAAAGCAGAATTAAAAATAATATTTTGCCTTTTTTTGGTGCTAAAAAAATTGCTGATATAGAGCGGCGGGATATTTTAGCCTTCAAAGATTCTTTTTCACATGTACAGGGCAATTGTTCAAAATGCCTGATATTATTAAGTACGGCTTTCGATCAGGCAGAACTATGGGGATACAGGAACCAGAACAGCAATCCTTGTAAAGGGGTAAAAAGACAGGGCGATAAAAAAATGGAACGCTTTTTAACGGATGCTGAATTAAAAAAACTTGAAGAAATATTAACAGCCCAGTGTTCCTCTAACACTTCTCCTTATAGCTTGGCAGCTATCTGGATGCTTATGTTTACGGGATGCCGCGCTGGCGAAGTCTTTACGTTGCAATGGAAAGATGTCCACCTGGAAGATGGCCACCTTTATTTGAAGGATAGCAAGGTTGGGGTCAGAACCATCGCCCTTAACGGTAAGGCTAAACAGATTTTGACATCCCTTCAAAAGCAGGAAGGCAACCCTTATGTCTTTTGTGGGAAACTTCCAGGAACATGTCTTTATGACGTAAAAAGGGCTTGGCATAAGGTGCGTACTCTTGCTGCTATCCCCGATGTCCGCATTCACGACCTGCGCCATTCCTTTGCCAGCTTTGCCTTAAAGCAAGGGGTTGACCTTTATACTGTCTCAAAGCTTTTAGGACATAAGAACATATCAACAACCACGCGCTATGCGCATCTGGAGCTAGACCATCTTAAAGAAGCGACGAACAAGGTTGCGGGGGTATTTGCTTAATCCTCCCGACTGTCTTTCATCCCCTTCTGGATAGCCTGGATCGTCATCCCTGTATTTTCCTTGACGATGGCGGCAAGTTGTTTGGCGAGGGGTTCGGTGGGTTCTTTGGCGAATTGAGTGGCTTTGTTGAAGAACTTCTTGTTGGTAAGAAGCGTGGTGGCTATTGTGCCGCCGCCGACCGTTACGGCGGGTATGGTCAGGTTCCCATGACAAAGTGAGACGACAAGTCCGATGGCGGCTCCCATGGAGGCCGAACCGGATGGGTTGGGATTGTTCCGTTTCACGGACTCCATGGCTTTTGCGACGTTGATAAAATCTTCCAGTTTTTTGTAGTTGGTCTCCCCCAGGTTGTTTCGGAGGAACTTTTGCTGTTTCCTGTCATTGAGGACGCTTAAGAGGGAGTTGTAGGACACTTCCCCCGTCTTCGGATCAACGATCTTTCCGGCAAGAACGTCGTCGAGTGCTTCCCGCCTTGCTGTTTTTGCAAACCTTTCATCCGCCCTTTTGAGGGTTTTCATAAACTTTGGGTTGGTCGCTCCGTAATTTTCAAGGGTCTTGTTGATCCCGTCCCTGATCTCGTGGAGGAAGGCAAGCGAGTCGGTATCATGGCGGTCAAATATGTTCCGGTCTTTCATGATCTTGTTCAATTCCACCTTTTGTCGAACAAGGTCTTTGACGGAGACGGGAGTGGCATTGTTGGCCAATGCCTCAAGGATTTTTTCCTGTATGTTCGGAGGGAGCTTTTCAAACCCCTCCGGAAGTTTCGGCTGGAAAGCCTTTTTAAATTCCCCCATGACGCTAAACAGCTTTTTCGTAGGCTCTGAATGGACGGTTGTTTTTAGTTTGCCCTCAACGTTGGCGATGGCTTCCAGTATGGGCGCAGGTGTTACGGCTGCGCCTTCCGGTATCGCGCTCCTCATCAGGTCGTAACTTCTGTCGATGTTCTTTGAAACCTCCCCTGTCTTCGGGAGGCCGACGCCATCCAGCATATCGTTCCAGGCTTTTTGGTACTGTTCCGAGGCCACCTTGATTTTTTCTTTGAGCTTGTCCCCGAAGTAAGGGAACTTGCTCATGGTTTGATGGGCGAAGGCAGGGGCGACACCTTTCGTGGCGGCGATCCCTGGCAGGTCGATGTTTAAGTTTTTGGCGGAATCTATGGCGGGGACGTTCAGGTTACTCCTGCCAAACCCTGCAGCTGCCGTTCCCCTTTTCAGTATATTCTTGGGGTTGAGAAGGTTCATGGCGGCTTCCGTGGCAAGGCCAGCCCCTATGCCCGCACCGATGGAACCAGGCGTCGATATATCCCGCTCCTGGGCTTTTTGCATCGCCGCGCCTGATGCGCCCGCCCCGATAATGGCAGTGGGCTTTGTGCTGCCAACCGCCTTTAAGGTGGCTTGCGTACCTGTCATCCCCGCTCTCCCAGCAAGGGAACCTAATCCCCCGCCCGAAGCCACAGCAGACGCGAACTTGATCCCCTCCTGGAACCACTTTTCCTGCTCTGGCGTTCTTGTGTAATCCGCTGTGGCATGGTCGATACCCTCGTCAATGGCTTCTGTAGCCGAGGGGATAAGGGGCAACGCTGCCCGTTCCCCTGAAGCTTTTGGAGCGGGCATCCCGCTTACAGGGTCTATCTCAAAGGGGTTGTCCTTGTTGAGTTCCTGGGCTGCATTGGTTAGGGCTGCCGGAATGTTGTATACGGCGGTCGCGGCATCGATCACACCGCCTCCCGCCCCTGCGACGGCGGACTTGCCTGTACGGGCGGCGAGCTTCCCCCAGGTGTCTTCGCCTGGCGAGAAAATCTGTTGGTCAGGTGCACCTATGGGCGTAACGTCAAGTCCATCAAAAATAGACGCCCCTTGGGGATTTTCTTTGGTCGGCTCAAGGGGTGGCTCAACAAGCTTAACATCCAGTCCTTGAAAAACATTCATTCTATTTGAACCCCGCCCCTAGAAATGGCTATTTTGGCTTGCTCCGGCGAGAGAAGGCCGACCTGCCCCGTAGACGGGTCTTGAACCTTGATTTGTCCGGCGACGTTACCTCCTGTTTCTCCTCCTGCTTGCGCCTGTTCGGGGATAGAGATACCTTTCTTGCGCAGTTCGGCCTCGACGAACTTCAACGCTTCCTTCTTGGGAAGCGTGTCGGGCAACGTGTGGATGTTCTCGAACTCCGCCTGATTGCGGTAGCCGTGTTTCTTAAAGGCTTGCCCTTTCAAATTCGCCGTCGCTTGCGAGTAGGCTTGCTGGTTACTGAGTCCTTCTCCAACAAGCCCACCCACAAGAGGGACATTTTGAGCAGCCCAATTCTTGATGCCCGTGCCTGTACTCGATGTCGGATCTATGTTGGGATCTTTCAACAGGCCGTAGAGTTCGAGGTATGTCCTTGTTTCTTCCTCGTCGGCAGCCAGGCTCGCCTGTTTTTGGGCATCGGAACCTTTTGGGCTATTTTGTGCTTTGAGCGTTCTGGCATCGGCGTTCCGTCGGTCAACATTCATCTTTTCGGCATCTTTAGCCCGCTCATACGTGTTCAAGTCCGGCCTTCCTTTGAGGAGGTCGGGCGGCAGAAGTGAGGAGATCGGCGTTTCCTTGAGTTGTCCAGTCTTCCTGTCCTTAAAAATCCCAACCTCATAGTTGCGGGGACTTAAGGCCACCAACTCCCCGTCGAAGGGCATAACCGTTCCCAGTTGCTCAACCCTGCTGTTCAGGTTGTTGAACGCTTCGTCGTAAGTCGGGTTGTTCTGCAGGTAGGTCAGGTACCCGATGGCAGAGGGAATCACCTTTGTTTCCATATTCTCTTGCCGTAAGGCATTCTTTTCGTTCTGTTGCTGAAGCTGCTTGCTGACTTCTTCAAAGCTGCCGAGCATCTTCTCCATATTGGCGTAAGTTGCCCTTTTCTTTTCACCCTCGGTGGATTTCAGGCCGTATTTCAATCCGCTGGTCATTCCGTCCAGCAATGCCCGCCATCCTGGTTTACGAGCTTGGTTTGCGTTCTGGAAATCATCAAGCAGTCCGATTTCCGCCTCATAAGCCCCAGGCTCCTTTCCCAAAAGGTCGACACGGCTTTTGGTAAGGTCGATCTGGCTTTTGTGGAGGTCAAGCCCATGCTTTTGGTAATCAAGGGAATTCGGTAGTGAGTGTGCCATTATTTTCTCGCCTCTCCAAAAAGTTTCGCGCCCCATCCGCCCAGAACGGAACTGGAAGGTGCGCCCAGCATAGCCATGCCCGCCATCCCGCCCAAATGGAGCAAATTCTGCCCGAACCCTGGTGGTTTAGCTTTGTGGGCATCCAGTTCCATGGCGTATTGTTTCGTGATTCTGTTGACATCCGCATTGTAATAGTTCAAGGCGTTGTTGTTCGTCGCGTTGAATTCTGCTAAAGCCATATTGGGAGCCATTGTAGCCATAGCTTTGTTGGTGTCAGCCCCCCTGATCCCTGCGGCGACGCCATACAAATGGGATTGGTGGGTCAGGGCTTTGTCCCTTTGGCTCTCGAGTTGCGTTGCATAATCCTTTTGCAAGTCGTATTCCGTGGCGGCTGCCGAAAGGCGTCCCTGCCGTGTGGCTTCCCGTAAGTTAAAAGCATTAGTTCTATTCTCAAGGTCGGCTCCCTTAAGTTGCTCCCCGTATAGTTGCGCTTCCACGCCAGCCCTTTGTCGGGCGGTTGCGCCATGGCGGGTTAAAAGGTTCCTTTCCTCACGGCCTGTCGTACTATCGCTCAGTCCCTTATGGGCAAGGGATTCTTCAAGCCTGTTCGACTCACGCTTGTACTCTTCATCGATGATGGACTTCTGCATGTCCTTAAAGTCCTGGACGTATCCGTTGAAGTCGGGAAACTTCGTCAACTCGGCCATATCTTCCGAGCGCTCATTGTTCAGGGCGTTCAAGACCTCGACAAAGGGTGCGTAATGGACAAGCTGGCTTGGATCGTAGTCATACAGCCTTTTCATCTCCCCAATGGCTTTTTCCATGAGTCGCCCTGCCTCCTGATACAAGGCCTCCTCTTCTTGGCTGCGGGGCAACTTCTGGATCATCCGGCGTTTCTTACCGTCGGAACCCGTTACCGTGATGGTTTGCGTGCCTGTAACTTCGTCAATAACGTCCAGGATTTCCTGCGGTTGGGGGACAGGCGGGATGTAGGGGGCTGGGGGTGGGTCATCATCATCGAACAGGCTCATGGGAACTTCCTCAGAATTCTCTTACAAAGACATGTTTCTTATCCAACAAGCCTACATGCATAATACCATATTTCCCCATAGAATTTAATAACTTAATGACTGTTCTCCTGGTCGTTTTCATCCAGCATCTTTTCACATTCCCAAGCTCGCTCACCAATTTTGGCAAATCGAGGACGGCTAAAACGGTTCCTTTCGCCAAGGCGTTGCGGTACTGCTTAAATACAAACACTTCAAGTTCACAATTCTTAAGGTCAAGAGGCCGGATACCGACAAACCCGATGGGGTACCCTGCATGGATAATCTCAAAAAAGCAGCCCCGTTGATCAAAAAATCTGGGGAAGCAGTTTTGAACCTCTGAGGCTTCAATTTCTGTAAAACGGGTATCCATCACGTTTGCTTTTCCTTTTCTCGCTCAAAGATCCATCTCAATTGCATGCATGACACTAATGGTGTTGCGACCACCACCACTCTCGGAAGTAGCAAATCCCGAATTTATGGAAGTAGATGGATGGGCTTTTTTAATTTCATAAGTAATCTGTGTGCCTTGAGTGCCCGTATCAATAAATAAAGAGCTAAAATTATAGCATCCGTATTGTCCGTCTGAAAAACTTTGTCCCAATGCACTGAATATATTGTGCGTAACCCCCAAATATGAATTTTGAAGGTCATTTCTACCAACTTTAAAGGGGGCGTCATTTTTACAAAATGTTACGGCAGCACATTGGTTGCTCCCAGCCCCTACGTTGATAGAATAAAATATAATAATCTTGGAGTTGGTTTTTTGAGGGGTTATCCTGACCCTAAACGGGGCTGTCTTAAAAGATTTTGGAGTTTGAGCCGATGCTGTAGGATCATTTTGATCCCTTAAAGAGTTGTTATCTTCGTGAGAGACAATCTGCAAAATTCTGCCCGTTCTGGCCAGGAAAGACACAGAGCCACCGCCATCAGCCGCCATAATATCCCCTGGAGCGGCATTGGCAGAATTTATCTTTGCAGTCGTTACGGCTCCATCAGCAATATGGCGCGTCTGGACAGCATTCTCGGTGATATTAAAAGGCGTGATGTGTGTCCAGGAGATATTTCCCTCGCCATCCGTTGTCGGAAGCTTATCGGCGTTTAGCGGATTATCGGCTCCTGGAAAGATCCCTGCCGAGGCGTCATTAATAGCCCCTGCCAGGGTATTGATCAAGTCAACCATCCCGTTAAAATCCCCGTCCAGTTGTTGAGCTGTCGGCGGAAACTTCCCCAAAGCCCCGTAACGATTATGGTTAGGAAGTACTTGCTCAGGATTGTAAGGAATGGCAGGTCTGCTATTATTTGTTGGAATCGGCATGTTGTTTCCTTTCCTTCTTACCTTTCAATGATCCCGTAAAGCTTGATCTTCTTAAGGGTTATCGGCCCATCTTTTGTATAGCCGCCCAACGTCAGCCAAAACCTTGCGGCTAAGAATTTGAGGCGGTCTTTAAAAAACCCAAAAGGCTGGTCAAACCGGAAACCCAAAGATCCTTCTCGTGGTTCTTCAATGTCTGTTAGCGGGACTGTCTGCAACAAATCACCCCTCAACTCGAAACGGCACGGGTTGTCAATCTGGTACGACTTCGGTAAGTCCCCGCTAATCCCGATAGAAATTTGGTTATCGGGACGCACCGTAAAGCTGGATGGATAATCGAGTTGCAATTCATACCGCTTGTTTGCAAATCGCCGTCCTTTGAGATGGATCACAGGCAGTGTCCAGGAAAACGGGATCAGCCCTTTCCCACCCTGGTCAGCATAGACAGGGGGACTGCCATCATTTCCGTCCGCATATTTGTAAACCTTGTTGTGAAGCGACAAGTAAAGGCGATTGCCAAGCGTCAGGAACGAAGCGGCCTTTTCAAAATCCCCCGAAAAGAGCGACCAGGAGTAAAGAGTTGTGGAAAAAAGGGAACAAAGGACTTTATTCCTGCCGATTTTAAATCCGGCAATCGACCCTCCATCATACTTGAAGGAACAGGAAGATCGGTAAGAGGCGTTAGAGGACATCATAGACGCTACGTCCTGCTGGATTTTGGGGTCAACGGCGTCAAAACTGGTGACGGCGAACTGTTTAGCGACATTGAGCGTGCTAAACGACGACAAGCCGCTTTGGTTGATGAAAAACACATCATTGGGAAGTTCAACAAGCAAATCCCCGTGGACAACGCCAATTGGCAAAATGGCATTGAACGCAAAGTCCCCGCCTTCGTCCATCGGCAGCGGATTTTGTCCCTGGTACACTTGTGTTTTTTTTCGCCCCATAAAGGCGATAAAGTTCCCCAGAAGGCAAATGGCCTCAAGGTTATCCGGCTCCCCATGTTTCTTTGACAAGTCAAGGCTGGGAACCGTTTTTGTCCGCTCATTAAACCATCCTGTGACCGTGTTGGTTTTGTGAGAGTAATAAACCCGCAATGCCTCATAGGGGTTACGCCAGGCCAGCCCGACCGCGCCTTCTCCTAATGCCCAAAGGCGGTCGTGGGCAACAAACAGGAAGTTGAATCTTGGTGGCCATGCCTGATAAAAAAGGTGTGTTTGACCCTGGACAAAATTCGGCAAGTTTGTCGTGGTTGTAATGGTCAACGTCTGGTTGTTCAAAACACGGGCAGCAATTGTTATTTGTGTGGTGACGTTATTGATCACAACCTGCAGTAGATTTCCGACAGTATAGTTATTAAGATCAAAGCCTGGCGAAATAACAACTGAGACATGCCGATTATCAATACGGGTCAGGGCAACGGCATCTTCCTTTACAAAATCGTAGACATCTTGAAGGATCGTCCCGTCCCAAGACACCACCTTGTCCACGCCATTGCAGATGAGCAACTTGCCGATGAAGGTGACATGACGAGGCACGCAAGCTACAGAAAGATTCTGCTTGAGGGGTGCGCTCAAAGTACGAGTCGACAGATCGTAACTGTAGATTGTACCCGTCGAAAAGAATACACGGGTAATGGTAGCCTCAACCGGAAAAGCGTTTTGGGTCAAGGTTACAGTAACAGCATTTCCATTCACTGTGAGAGAAGCAATAGTATCGTAAAGCGTCATCCGGCCATTCAGGGTGTATTCGACCTTGATGGCCGTATCCTTGACATACCTTGCAGCATTGTCTGGGCTATTAAAGGAAAACTGGAACAGGCACGCCTGGAAAGCATTGATTACAAATGTATTGGCCGTTGCATCATGCACATATTCTTGCACATACAAAAGAAGTTGCTCGGAGCCATCGGCTTTGACAAACGGAAACTGTTTGAGGATGACGGACTCAGGGTTGGGAAGAGTGGTTATTTCTGCCGTTCCAAACCGTACCTGGCCTTCTCCCAGGGGCTTGGCAACAATGTTTTCCAACACGTATGCAAAAGACGGCGGCAGGATGTCAGGTGAAATGTTCTGGTTCATCCCTTGGGAGGGCATCGAAAATTCCAGAACGTCGTAATTACCCTCTTGCAGCATGGTCAAATACTACTAAAGGTTGAAAAGGTTTGGCCACTTGAACTAAAAAGGTAGGAGAGGAGCCTGGACTTTCCTATTTCCCATCGCTTCTTAGCTTCATGCTCTTTTTGCGTGTTTTTAAAGCCTCCTTCTTCCTGGAACAGGTAATACAGGGAACCGTCTGCAAGGATGGTGTGGTACGCCACAGGGTACGGGATGTCCCCTTCGTCTGTTGCTTCCGTCAGGGCTGACGGTTGAGGAACGTACCACACAATTACGCGGAGGTTTCTTATTATTGGAGGAAGAAACGATAATCTCCCTCGCTGTGCAATATAGCCAACAGAATTGCCGATGTCCATCATATCCAGGCCATGTCCTATATTATCGGTTACAGAAAGACGCGGTAAATGGCGCTTATGGGTCTGATCATAAACACTGCTGATCAGGTAGGGCGTCCTGGACAACGTAACGGTATTTGAATCTTGCTCAGTTTCCAAGTCTTCCTTGGTCAACAAATCTTGGTTGAAGTTTGCCGTTTCCTGGTACAGTTCTAGGTGGGCAAGGTTCAGGTATTGCAGAAAGATAGCCCGTTCCGAAGGCGTGATGTTGTCATTCCCCACGGAAAGGTGTCCCATTAAAGTTAAAATACCCGAAACGCGCATAAGACCTCGCTCCCAGACTTGTCTGTCCCAGACTCGTCTGTAGGTTAATAATTTCCAATCACGAGCAGAAAAGAAATCGTCGTAAATGTTGGTATTGGGGTAGCACCTTCAAGGAGGCTACAATTGATCGTCTTTCCCGTGGCATCAACTGTAAACGTCGAGTGCGTATTTTGGGCGACAGCCCCCATAGGGATGACCTCGCCCGTATCGGTGACCCCAATATTGCCGCTACCTGTCCGGCGCATGAAGACGGAGACGATTGACTTGATCTTCCCCGAACCTGTCCAGGTCAACACGTTGGCATTCGCATTGGCGGCGATGCCCGCCGTTGCCAGAACGTCGATCACGACAAGCTGGTAATCGGAGCCTGTGGAACTGACGCGACAACTTGCGGGATCGCCCCCGTCAAAAGTATTTTTGACATACCTAATAACACTGGTCATATCTAAACCCTCCTTAAAACTATAGTGGAATGCTCACAAAAGAGTGCAAAACGCCCTGTTCAACGCTGGTGGCAATATTGGTGGCCGCATTGACCCTGTTTTGGCGGCTGGGGAATTTGAGCATCTTTTGCCCCCTGAACTCGTGGCCGAAGTAAAGCTGTATGCGCTCCACCAGGTCATTTTCCATGCCCAGCATGGGTTCTTCCGCCCAGCCAAGGGAGAACCCCCCCGCACCGATAAAGAGATTCCACGCCGTCCTTTTGTTCCCATCCGCGCTGACAATTTCAAACTCATACAGGTCACGGCAGGAATAGAGGCTGATGCCGAAGAACTCACCCACATAATCCGCCCCGTTCAGCGTCTGGGGCGTATTCTCCTGGTCAATGACGGTTCCGCGGTTAAAGGTGGAATTAGCAAACAACGGATCAGCAAACAGGGAGTCGAGGGAATTGGGATGGGCGAGGTAAATGTACTTATTCATCGGCCATCCGGCCTTGCTGCGCACAAAAGCAGGTTGCAGGGCGCATTCCCTGTTGATGGCCGCTCCGCCCCGCTCGGCATAAGCTTTAAGCTTCTTGAGGTGAGCCGCCGAAAGACCCGTTGCGGCAGGGGCAGGAACAGCGGTCATGCCGTTCAGAAGGGTCGGAAACGTGGCGTTGGCATAATACGCCCCGATATTGGGGGCGAACCCGTTGCCAAAAACAATCCGTTCATAAGAGGGGTAAGCGTCCACCGTGTCTCCGTTAACCGCGCTGCCTGTTGACAACGCCGGATAAGCGGCTGTGGTCGCACAACGGAACAAGTCGAAATTGAGGGCGCGGGAAAAGGCTTCCACAAGCTGGCTGCGGGCATAGGGCGGTAAATCGACGGGCGTTCCATAGTCGAGGATATCATACCCTTTGATCTGCACCAGGAAGCTCTTAAAGTCCACATTGACCGCGTCGTAATCGACTTGCTGTTGTTGGGCGGCTCCGCGGCGTTGATCGAAGTTAACCACAGGGTTTTTGTAATCAAGGCTGGCAAGCTTACCCATGCGGTATTGCAAGCCTTCCCCTTTGCTCAAAACCTTGCGGACAATTGGGCGCGTGGGTTCATTACCGATCAGGTTGTATAGAGGAGTTACCTGCACCCATTCACGGAAGAGTTTGCTGCTGACTTCAAAGGGGAACAGGTTCTGGTTGATGCCGTTATAACCCGCGGCAGGGACTGGATATAAAGC
>CAMCRD010000023.1 GCA_945877185.1 Candidatus Finniella inopinata
GTGGCAATCCATGTATTTTTAAATATTTTAGCACAATATAATGCTGAAAGAGGTTTTGAATACATGGATTGCCACGTCGCTTCGCTCCTCGCAACGACGATATAAGGAATAAGTTTTGTTTTTTCAATAAGTTAAAAAAGTGATGGGTAGTGAAGGAAGAGAGATGGTATGAAGGGATCCCGCTGCTTTACCCCCCTCTTCCAGCAACCATATAAAATTTAGAACCAATACTACACAAGTCTTGGACGTAATTTGTTGTTTTATCGCTGCTCCATTGACAACCTTGGGCTTGATCTTTACCGTTCACCATTATGATGGCTAATTTGGATCAACGACATGCCCCTAACGCCTCCAAAGTTTTGGGATAACCCAAAAAGTTGCCTTGGGTATCTTTTTGAACCTCTCAGTTGGCTTTACCAAGGGGGGGCAGCCCTTCATCAAAAAATCTCGAAACCTCATAAGGCTTCTGTTCCTGTTATTTCGATCGGGAATTTTGTGCTGGGAGGCGCTGGCAAAACCCCCGTAACCATTGCGCTCGCTCAAGAATTGCAACAAATGGGATGGAACCCCCATATTATAAGCCGCGGGTATGGGGGCTCGTTACGGGGGCCCATTCAGGTGGATCTGGCCTATCATCAATTTCGCCAAGTCGGCGATGAACCGTTGTTGTTGGCAAAGGTAGCCCCAACTTGGATATCAAAGAACCGACAAGCAGCCGTAAACCTGGCGATACAATCCGGTGCTGATCTCTTGCTTCTGGATGATGCCCACCAAAATCATTCCCTTGAGAAAGACATTTCCCTTGTCGTCGTTAATGCGGCACAAGGATTTGGAAATGGACGGGTTTTTCCAGCGGGGCCTTTAAGGCTGTCTGTTCAAGCTGGCCTAAAAAATACAACCATCCTTGTTTTTATTGGGCAAGATACGGATCCGCTCCCAAAGGAACTGACCACTTTTAAATGTCCCTTGGTTCGGGCAAACATCGTCCCCCTTAACCCTCAACCTTGCGCTGTTCTAGCCTTCACAGGCATAGGATATCCTGAAAAATTTCGCCAAACCCTTGTAGAGGCAGGGTATCAGGTGAAGGGTTTTTCTCCCTTTCCCGATCATTACCCCTTTACAAATGAAGATTTAGACCGTCTTAAAACGAGAGCCCGCTTAGCCGAAGCTTCTCTGATAACAACAGAAAAAGATGCAATCCGCATCCCGCCGATTGGTCGGGCTGACATCTTTACCCTCGCGATGCGCTTGGACTTTTATCCCAAAAATGCCCTTCAAGATTTATTGAAACAATACTTGGTCCCTCTAAAAAAGAAGTAAGGCAGATAAAATGAAAGAAAAGTTTCAAATGAATAAGGAAATTTATACATTAGAAAATGTCCCTCTATTTGAGGCTATGTATGGCTCTGGGTTAATTTCTCTTGGAGGGTACGAGGCTATTGATCAAATGTTCAAAGGCGTGGACATTTCAATAAAACAGCTTCTCGATGTTGGATCTGGAATCGGAGGAATGGCTCATTATTTGGCGCATAAATATAATGCTATCGCGACAGGCCTCGAAACCCATCCCTGGATGGCACAATATGCCATAAATCACACACCTGAGACGATAAAAGATCGTGTTAACTTCATAACCTATAATGAAGAGGGACTTATTCCTGCGCCCCGTCAAACCTTTGACGTCATTTGCAGTAAGGGCGTTCTTACAAACGTCGCTGATAAACGGAAGCTTTTTCTTGACCTTCACCGCGTATTAAAACCATCAGGTCAGATTTGCCTTATGGACTGGATTGTTCCTGAGAAAATAGGCCCCCAAAATGAAGTTCGCCCCTCAGGAGAGGTATCCTGTAAAGAAACACTATCCGCCTACCAAAAAATATTAGTTGATTGCGGTTTTAGGAACATCACGTTCGAAAATGAGAGTGAATCCTACTTAAGATACGCTAAAACTCTGGGATTGATTTTAGAATCTGAAGATTTTAAAAGCTTTGCAAGCGATACTCTACGAGAGATATTGATTGTCTCCAATTTGAAACTTATCAAAAACATTGAATCAGGCAACCAAATCTCAGTTCGTATTTTGGGTTCGGGTGCCTAATAATACAGGTATCTTATGATTTCCACTCAAGGAAAATTAATCTATGCATAAAGCGAAAATCAATACTTCTTAACCCACGCAAACCCTAACCCAGAATTTTTATCTCCCCCAACATCGGCTTCAATTTTAAGGGTCGGGGTAACATCGAATTGAACCTTTGCGACTGTCCCGCCCTCTCCGCTCACAGATTGGTCAATAGAAAGATAGACTTTATCCGATAGTTGTTTTCCTACACTCACCAGCTGGCTACTTGATTCAAAATCATCGCCCTCTGGCGCCTTGCGCTCTTTAAATTCCAAAACATCTAATCCAAAAGCAGAGCGAATTTTGTCTGTGAAGTTCAAGTTATTTTTCCCTTTAAATGTGCTTAAAGCATTGGCCAAGAGCAAACTTTGCGTAACGGACATGCTCTCTAAACCTTTCCCAAATATTAAGCGCGCCAAAATTTCTTCTTGAGGCAAGGGTGGCGTGGACGAAAAAGTAATTTTAGGATTTGAAGCGTACCCTTCAATCTGCATCATGGCTGTTATGTCACCGATTTCGCGCGATCCGGTAATCGCAAGAAGGGGGTCATTCTTCGGCTCTTGCAAATAAGTAACACGCCCTTCCGTCAGTTTGAGGGGTTTACCCAACAGGTCAAATTTTCCTCTCACAAGCGTTAATTCCCCCACCAATTGGGGATCCATTATCGTCCCAACTGCCCTCACATCTCCCTTCCATTGGGCATCAAATCCAAAACCTCGAAGATAGACCTGCCCCGGTGAGCTCAGCTTAATATCTAAGGGAAGAAAAGAGGGCCCTTGTTGAAGCAATTCTTGGTGATGATAGTCGACGGATGTTTGATAAGTCCCGTTTTTTTTCTTTTCAAGAAGCTGAATCGTGACTATTTTTTCGGCTCGTTCATCAAGACGTATCTCAAGAGGTTTGATGACAATATCCCCTGTAATTTTGGCTTTGGTTTGGTCATCTCCCCCTATAGATCCTTGAAGTTTCAAGACGCCACTTGCTTTTCCAGATATCTCGTCATTTTGAACAACGATCATCTGATCCAAGGTCAACTGAATAGTCACATCAGGATTCAAAAGGGATGTAAATTTGACCGATCCCCGGCCGTTAACATGTCCTTTTGCATTATCTTGACCTGTGATCTGAGACAACGTGAGAACATCACCTGAAGCCGTCCCCTGAAGGTTGATGTTTTTAATGTAGGTTCCATAGGCGGCATTCTCATAGAGCCCTTTTGTAACGGAAACATGCCCTTTGATGAGGGGCGCCTTAACAGTTCCTGTTGCCGATAGATCAACCGAAGCTTGTCCGCGTATTAAATCTCCAGACGACATGAATAGGGAGATAGCCCCCATATCTCCCTGCGCTTTGAGAGAGGCTTCAATAGAGCTTTCCGCAGAGGGGATCCATTGTTGATCTATGAAAAGATTACCTTGCGAAGTTAACGCGAAGAAGCGACCACTAACGCATTTGGCTTGCCATGTTAAGTGTCCCTCGGACAAGGCAAAAGTGCTGGATAAATCAATTCCTAAGAACCGATGGGATGGCATGTTAGAGGACTTCACAGGCACTCCCCACTGGAGCGATTTCCCTTCAAGAGAAAGCTCAGCGCCTGGTTTTTCTTTCGTTCCTTTCAGTTTTCCCTTTCCTGACAAATGGCCAGAAGCAACCCAATCAGAATCTATAATTCGAAGAAGTGTTAAGGGAAGTCGATCAATCAAAATATCCCCTGAAAGGTGGTCGCCTATCCTTAAATCTTGGAGGGTGATCATCCCTGTACCTGTCATCAGCCATGCTTTTGGCACCTGAATTTCTTCCTCACCCCAAACAAGGACCGTCGGTTGTTTTAAAGTAAATTGGTGCATTGGGTGACTCAATTCTGCTCGATTTAGGGTAATTTTGGTTTGCGGAAATTTAAGGGTAGGGAGGTCAAAATTTCCTTGTGTCTGAAAGGAAATTTTATGATTACCAGCCCCCGTAAGATTAAAAATTCCCCGCCCATCATCAAGATTTACCGTCCCCGACACAGTCGTCAAAGAAACACCATTTAACAACACATCTTGGCTATGCGCTGTTAACTTTGAATGGTCTCTTCCGTCACTTATTGTTTGGGCTTTCACTAACTTTGCCACAAAGGCGCCATAGCGAAACTCGCTCAATTCCAAATCTAAATTAATAGGGCCTTTAGGCGTCTTCTGGCCGTTCAGAGTTGCAAAACCAGCAAGCCCTTTATGAAACCACACATCATAGGGCGCAAGGTCCTCTATCGATAGATTGGCTTGCCCTTCCCATGCCCCCTCTTTAGGATAAATGGCGCCAGACCCTTTGCCTTCTATACCCTCACCCCTTAATAAAATATCTTTTATCCTTAAATTCGCCTCAGGGGTTTCCTCAAGCTGTAGAGTTAAAATTGAAGGCTTTAGTCCATCAAATAAGGTTGCGGTTATCTGGCCGTTCAATAAATCAAGGGCGGGAAGGTCAATATCAAGCGCTAAGAGGGCTCCCTTCTTTCCAAGAGGCAGCCCTTTGCCCTTCATCTTTGAAAATAAGGCATGTTTACCAATAATATAGGTCAAGTTACCCGCCAGTTTTTCTTCTATGGCAAGGTCAACGCAAACCTCCCGATTCATCAAGGCCGGAATTAACCAAACCACGGAGATATTGGAAAGGCACGCTCGTTGCTCCTTGCCTTCTTTCAACTCAAGAGAAGCCACTGAAAATCGAAAGGGAAAAAGCCCCCGGATCCCTTCTGCTTCAATCGTCAAGACAGAGTCTTTCAAAGGTTGGTTCACAATGAATTCCAGAATGGATTTTTTGGCATAGTGCGATTGCAACAGAAATAGGCTAATGCCTAAAGCTGCAATCACAATTCGCAAAACCCAACCCAAAAATTTCATCTTAAAATGCTTGCCCTACGCTCAAATAAAATTGATACCCTGAATCTATCGCCTTTCCTGTTACACCACGTCGGCGCTTCATCGGCATTGCCACATCCAACCGAATGGGGCCAATACCCGTATAATACCTTGCCCCTGCCCCAATTCCCCAAAGGCGGTTCTGATTTGAAACATCGGGAGCCGCTTGAGAAGATACGCTACCGGCTTCTGCAAAAACAACAAAACCAATGGTATCCGTCACTCGAAACCGCCCCTCAAGACCGTATTCCAAAATTGATCTTCCCCCTAAGGGAATACGGTCCCCATCGAGCGGACCTAAAAGCTTGTATCCATAGGCACGAACGGAGCCCGCACCCCCTGCATAGAACCGCTTGTTCGGCGCAATGTTATCTATGGAACTCGAGGCAATGGTTCCCCCATGCGCCCATCCTGCAATAACAACCGTATCTCCTTTAAGGAGGCGCAAATAATAACTCCCTTTTGCTGTTGAAACCACGAGACGTTGATCCTGGCCGGACTTCCCAAAATACGGTGTTACTTGAGCCGTCAAGCGCCCCCCTTTTGTCGGGTCAATAAGATCATTACTGGCATCAATCTGCATCTCAACGGGAAATCCAATCAGTCGATTTAAATAGGTAACGCCAGCACGTTTAACTTTTCCTGCTTCTCCGGTTATGCCGATCATCCCCTTAATGGTCTCCGTGAAGGGATGTTCCAGACGCATTCCCACTTCAAGAGATCGGCTGGTATACGCCCGATTTTGTTCACGCGTTGCGCTGATCTCATTGCGCAAATGTTGCTCCGGGGCAAAAATATCTGGAATATCAAGATCTACTTTGGCCTTACTGAGTCGGGGAGAGGCCCGAAGCATGAGCCCCAGCCCCTCTCCTCCACCAAAAATATTGCGATGAGACCAAAAGGCTTGTCCCCCAATTCCTTCCGTCGTTGCATACTTTAATCCCGCCCCAATCGTTCGGGGAGGACCTTCGATGACATGAACAGAAAGAGAAACAACCTCAGATGTTGTCGCATTTTCTTCATCCGGCTTAACCTCAATGCCAGAGAATAACCCTGTTCCCATTAATTTAAGACGCGTCTTTTCTAATGCTCGCTCGTCAAAACGCTCCCCTTCTTGCCAAACGAGGCGATTACGAACAAATTGCGGATCAAGGTTTTTCAATCCCGTGATTTTTGTCTTTCCATATACAGCATATCCTCCTGGGACAGCACGAAAAATAACGTGAAGCTGCTTCTTGTCCCGATCAATTTGCCCTTCTGGTTCAGCCATGTCCGCAAAAGGATATCCATGATCTCGTAAGTATTTACCCAACCGTTGATTCGCTTCTTGAATGCGCATCAAATCAACTTCTTCTCCCAAGGTAAGCTGGATGGCTTTCGCCGCCTTGCTGGGAACCAAATGCAAAGGTTCAGGGGTGTTTTCTGTTGTCATCACGGCAATTTCTGAAATTTTATACCGTACGCCTAACGTAAACGTCACGGTGATCATAACTGGCGTTGTATTTTCAGTGATAGAAAACTCAACTTGCCCATCAAAATACCCTTTTTCCGCTAAAGCTTGCTTAAGGCGCTCCACATCACTTCTGATTCGATGATACAGGGCATTGAGGCTTGTGGGAGGGCGAGACTCCAGTTTAATCAGTGAAGACACAGCTTTTAAATGAGCCGCCACCTCTTCTATCGAATCCTCTGGAGCCTTAGGATTTATAGTGGTTTTATAAGGAATACTCGGAAGATCGAGAGCAATGCTTTCGATCATTTCTGTTTTATCCTCATCAAAAAACCAGGAGCATCCCCCCATCAATGGCAAGCAAATTAAAAGCCACAGACCTGGCGACAAGAGGCAAGTTAAGGCTCTATAAACCCAAAAGCTCGGCTGGGCCGCCTTTAGATTTTTATCTCGTCTTTTCCTTATGATCTTGTCTCCTGGTTCCTAGCCATCATTTATAAAGTATTTTGATTGTTTCAATGGCTCGATAAAGGGAGTATAGCAAGGGAATGGATAATGATAAACTAAGAATCAAAAGGGAAATATGTTTAGCTTGGGGATATGTTGGTATAAAATACGTTGAAATATCATCACACACCCAGGCTAAACATCTATAGTTTTTCACCCGTGATATTTTTGAAACCTGTAACCTTAGAAGGATTGTGCAAAATCATCCCAAGTTAAACAGTAATTTTGGCGCGATTTGAAGCATGTGGGATACTAAAATAAAGCTTCTTTTGATGCGAAGCTATATTTTCCCCTCAGCTTTCATCTGATCTAACATAAGCTGGCAGACTTCTATGCCTATGTCAGCCCCGAATGTAAAAAAATATTGAGCTTCTTTATAATCCCCAAGCTTGTGCAAATGTGATCCTAAATTAGGTAGGATTGCTGTATTCCCCTCCTCCAAGAGTTCATTCCTTAATGATATTTCTATTGCCTTATTCTGTGCCTCCTTTTGTGCAGGAGGCAAGTCAACAACGTCAACAGAGTAGCGTTCGCCTGATTTCAAATCTGTGATCCCAAAACAGGGGGTACAATCATTAACACAAAAGATCTTATTTTTATGGAGTTTTCGCAATGCATTCCCCACATTTTGTGCCTGATTGATTAATTGTCTATATTCTCCTTTGTTGGAGTAATGCCCCGGATCAGTTGGCGCTATAAAAGCATTGTTTTTCTTAAGATGAATAAAGTAATATGAAGCCTTCTCAGGTTCTTTGTTGCTTTTTTTAGCTATAATAATATTCTTAATATTTTGGCAGCTTAACCCTACGATTTCAGACCATGATTTAACATCTTCAGGTGTGGTACAGAAATGTGATAGCTGCTCCCCCTCAATCTCATCATCATTTATTTTACCAGGATCTAAAGTATTATTAGTGATCAGAAAATATCCAGGAAATGCAATTCCATGTTCTTTATTAAAATTATAGAGAATAAAGAACTGAAATCTTCGCGTCAGTTCTATCAAATGGCTTATTTGTTCGGGATTCATAAATTTCCTCAACAGTTCTTCTCCACGAGGTATATCTCTCAACTCTAGGTACCTTCTTATTGCGGTAGCTAGTTCGTCTGAATCACGTAAGTCTTCAACAACAGGCTGCATATTCATCAAAAAGGCTTCCCCTGATGAAGAAAGGGAATCACTTACGTACCCTAAACCTTTGATGTATTCTTCAGGCATCAGGGCATGGTAAACATTCGCAGCCAAAATGCCGTTAAATTGAATTGGCGATTGCTGGAAGAATTCTTTTACTGCCTCTGCCTCATGAAGGTTGAAAAAAGAACCAGGTGCTAAGATTAACCGGTTCCCAAATCCATTATCTTCCGCCCACTCCTTGATTCCGACCAAGTGTCTTTCTTCAAGATCGTTCAAAATGACGGTAACTCTTTGGGTCCTCTCTAGGGCCTCTACTGCCCTTAGTCCATAAGCTCCACCAAAAATAGCCACTATTGGTTTCTTAATCTGTGGATCTTGGTCTAGACGCACGCACAAAGCATAAAATTCTTGTTCTGTTGGCCCTAAGCTTGGAAAGTGCACCCCCATGTTGTTTAGGGTTGGGCAAAAGTTTGCTTTCAATTCTTCTATAGAATAAGGTTTTATTTCTTCCATTGAAAATGCAAATTGACAATTAATAATAATTGTTGCCAACATGATCATTAATCTTGTGAGTTTATTCAATGCTGTTCTCCTTTATTCAATGGCGTTCTCCTAAGAACGAGAGTTATATTGAAGCTAAGTTTTAATACCTTACAAAGGTAAAAATTATTTTTCAATATTTTTAATTTTTGTATGGATTCATATGAATGGCAAGAATCAGTTGCCAAAAGCTATGGACGGATGTCAAATTCTATGAGAGGAGAGCCACTGCATATATCACAATCATTAACGGACAATGACAAAATATCTGCAAAATTTCGCTCATAGATAAAAAGGTGCCAATAGAAATGCCAAAAATATTATGTAATGACGTAAATTTAAATTATTGCCTAAAGGGGGTAGGTAAAAAATCCTTTATTCTCCTTCATAATGCTGGCGGTAACCTTCATTTTATGAATTACCAGTTTCGCCATCTCTCTCAAAAAGCCAGAGTTGTGAGCGTTGATTTACGGGGACATGGGGAAAGTGACAAACCGAACGCGCCTTATGCCGTATCCATTTATGCCGAAGATCTCATTTCCTTATGCCAAGAACTTCAAATAGAAGAAGTAGCTGTTGTCGGATTGAATTATGGAGGCGTGGTTGCCATTGAGCTCGCCAATAGAAAGCCTAACCTTGCGTCTGAATTAGTCCTCATCGACCCCCCTATGGTGATGGAATCCTGGGTAAAGGACCTTATACAGAACCATATCAATGAGCTACAAGATCCGAATATGCAAAATTTTTCACAACAGCTCGTTGAATCCGTGGTGATTGATGCTGCAAAAGAGGATAAACTGATGGCCATAAGGGCCTTTGATACCACATCAAGACCAGCCCTCATTTCTACTTATCAAGATCTTCTTGAATGGGACAGGACAAGTCACGACAAAATACGGCAGTGCACAATGCCTGTCCTGAATATTCAATCAAGCCATCCTTTCTGTTCTGAAGCTTCATTGCGAAATTTATGCCCACACCTAATCAATGAAAAAACCACAAAATCAGGACCTTGGGCGACATTAGAAGTCCCAACCCAAGTCAACGCCATGATCGATAGATTTCTTAATCTGTAAAAAATTGGGATGGGGTATGCTTAATCCCTTAGAACTTCACGGGGTTTATGGTCGTCGCCAATGGCAACAAATGTAAAAGTTCCATCCGTAACCTTGATCACCTCATCTTGTAAGGCTCGGCGAACCCAAGCTTCGATGTGGAGCGTAAGAGAGGTGGTCCCAATACGAATCACTTCCGCATAACAACTGACTTCGTCCCCCACAAAAACGGGCTTATGGAACACCAGGGCATCAATGGCAACGGTGACAACCCGTCCTTTTGTCTTTACGGACGCAACATTGCCCCCCGCTAAATCCATTTGTGCAACCAACCAACCCCCAAAAATATCTCCGCTCGGATTTGTGTCGGCTGGCATGGCTATGGCCCTTGTTGACAACAATCGATTGGGTGGCAAATATGTTTCCATGGGTCTCGTTGTCTCTCTCGTGATACATACCGACTCATTCCATGCTTCTTATATTTTATGGCCTAAATCCTTTATTTTTAGTTTATTTTTAAAGAAAGTTTTTTGTAGTAAATTCAATAGGTAGTAAACGTTTTAAAATAAAAAGAAGAACCTAACGCCTGGGTTTAAGGGGAATCACATTATTTGACTGCCTGGGAGAGGATAAAGCCTTTGCTTTTAATATCTTTTCAAACGCTGCAGCTTGCGCCTTCGAAGGAGGCTTATAAAATGAAAAGCAATTCGGCCCTTTTCTTTTTGCAGTCTGCAAAGCAGCATCGGCATTTTTCAAAAGCGTATTCACATCCTTGCCATCTGTCGGAAAGATACTGACGCCAATACTGCTGGTAATGGCAATGACGTGATGATCAATCTTAAAAATATCAGCCAATGTCTCTTGGCATCGCTCAATGATGGGAATAATTTCATCAGGGGTTTCAATATCGGATAGAACAATAACAAACTCATCTCCCCCCAAACGGGCAAGAAAATCCGACGCTCGCACACAACCTTCTAATCGGCGAGCAACCGATTGCAATAAAATATCACCAACCTTATACCCTAGGCTATCATTAACAAGCTTAAGGCAGTCAAGATCAATGACCAAAACAGCGATTCTTGACTTGTGGTGCTTTCCTCCCCCAACGAATAGCGCAATTCGATCTTGCAATAAAAACCGGTTTGGCAATCGGGTAAGGGTGTCGTAGTTTGCTTGCTCCATCATCAAATCATCAGCTCCGTTTACAGCAATACGCATCTAAAGAAAGAGGCCCTGCCCCCTTTAAGAGAACCGTTCCTAATAGAATGGCCCAATAGGTATGGTCGGAATGCTGTAAATAAGTAAACTGGATAACGGCTGTCATAATGAGAAGGGGGACCGTCGCCAGGCGCGTCATCAGACCAAAAACCAACAAGACAGGACAAACCAGTTCAAATGTCGTTGTAAAATAGGCAGCTAAAACAGGAGAGATATAGGGAACTTTATATTCAAATTTAAACAAGCTCACTGTAGCGTCCCAATGGACAAACTTTACACGACCCGATTTCCAGAAAATATGAGCCATTTTAAAGCGTATGACGACCAGAAGAAGAGGCCACCCATATGCCTCTAGCAACCGAAAGAGATTCATCATCTTTGATCGAATATAGCGCACGAGATCCCTCTTTCCCTTAACATAATATGGGGTTTGTTAACAGGAAACTAAAGGCTTCTTGAACGTCAAAGTGGGGTTCAAGAACTTGAGCGGCTGCAAAAGCAACTTCTGCATCTTGCCCTTCTTTTAAACGATTCACAAATACAAACAAAGAAGGCGTCAACCAATAAACCTTGATAATGCCTTGATGTTTGAGAATCAGAGCATACGACGATCCTTGGGTTTCCAAAATAGGCTGCGTAGGATTAGCTTGATGAGCAGAAATAATTTGTTCCACGGGATAAGAAAAAGCCAATAATTGGCAGGATTTTTGGAAGTGAAAAATCACATCTTCTTGATCTGGAACTGTCAATTTCTTCATGCCTTCCGGCGTCAGCAATGGATCTTCTTGGGCACAATAAGCGGCATGCTTAGCCCACTCATACTGCGCAATATCACTTAAATAGGGCCACGTAGATGCGGGCCCATACCGTTGAATAAAAGTGACGAGCCCCCCGCCCCAATCATCTAAACTCGCTGTGCAGGGAAAACTGGTCTCCACATAAGCAAAGGCCATAATACGGGCATCTGATGGGCCCATCATAGAGAAAACCAAAGGATAGTCATTTTGTAAAGACCGAGCATGTACCGAAAAAATATTGTTGTGATAAATGCTCAACGATGCCTCTTGAGAGAAAGGCGTCGACTTCATGTGCTGCATAAAATCCTGGTGACCACGACCAAGAACAAACTGACAGAAGTCCCGTTGTATTTTAGCCAAAGCGGACATGGGAGCCTTTCCTTGTTGTATTCGATGGGACTCGGACGCTATCTAAAATATCTTGAGCTTTTGCAGCTTCTGCTCTTAAGGTTTCTAAATCGGGAACATCCGTGTCCCACTCGATTAAGGTAGGAACAGAACCAAACAAACCAATGGATTTTTGATATAAATTCCATACATCATTGCAAACAGGAGACCCATGATCATCAATGCGAACGGCTCCCTGAAGGCTATGGCCCGCCAAGTGAATTTCTTTAATCTTCGCGGGTGGAATCGCTTTCAAATAGGCATCTGCATCCCAACCATGGTTACAACAAGATACGTAAATATTGTTAATATCTAATAATATGCCCGACCCGGTGCGATGAACCAAGGTTGTTAAAAAATCCACTTCTTCCATATCGCTGACCCTGTATTGCAAGTAAGAGGATGGGTTTTCAATCAAAAGAGGACGATCAAAAATATCCTGAATGCGGGTAATCGTGGATTCAAAAAGGGCCAAGGCTTCTTGGGTATAAGGAATGGGCAACAAATCGTTCAAATAATATCCATCAACCCGCCCCCAAGAGAGGTGATCTGACACGAAAAAGGGATTGATCCGATCAATGAGGGCCTTAACGCGCTTCACGTGATCCTCATCGATGCCATCGGTAGAACCTAACGATAAATTAACCGCATGCAAACTGATGGGATAATCTTCCCGAAGACGTTCAAGAATGTGGAAAGCAGGCGTGTTGAAATTTAAAAAATTTTCCGCATGAACTTCAAGCCAAGCCACAGGCTGCTTTTCTTTTAAAAACTCGGAATAATGAGCATGACGCAGACCAATGCCGGCAGATGCTTGTCGGGGGGAAAAACCCACAAATGTCATGTCCTATCTCCTCGTTATTTCAGCCTCTATCCATCATGGGGCGTAACGCCCGGGGGCAAGGGGGCAGGATTCAGCTTTCCCCCCATCTTCAAGCATTTTCCTTTGGGAACGTATGACCATGCATACGGGTCATTATCTTTCTCTGACCAACCGTGGCAGGTTTGTTTCTCGCCTTTCACATTTGTGCCGGCACATTCATTGTCCCCAGCCTTGGCAACGCCATAGCATTTTTCTCGATCACTCTCAGAAGGAGTGCTTTCTGCTTGTGCTATAGAAATACTAACAGCCGCGATTAAAGCAGAATAAAGACAAGGTTTCTTCAAGACGTCCTCTCTTAATAAGAAATAAATTTAATCAATTCTCAGCCATTTGTATTATGACATCATTATTTTTTATATCAGACAAGTGGTAAAAAGATTATGAAGACAAAATTCTTTTAAGATGTCGTCTTTTAAGCTTAGTTTTTTACAAGGAATAAGGAGCGATGCCTACATAGGCTAAGCAAACAACTGTTGATAGGCCAAGCATACTGCTATACATAAAAGTATCTTTAATGCACAGCTAGGTTCAAAAATGAATGACCGTTGGTTGATTTCCCGGCACCCAAAGGGGATGCTCTTCCATCACTTGCTGAAATAAGGCGCCCGATATAAAAAAATCCAGCCATGTCTTTAAACGCGGATACGGCTGCGCTTCAAACCACGCCGGATCCACCAGGGCAAATTGTCGGATGAACGGAAACAGGGCCATATCAACGAGTGTGGCTGTTTCCCCTGTTAAGAACGGATTGAGTTGGACCTCCAGCTTTCTTAAAAAACCTTCGCATTGCCCTCGATAATCTGCCTGTGCTTCCTCGAGGTAACGCCCCGGATATTTATATCGATCAAGGGCTTTCTTAAACGTCGTGTCATTTTCTGTGATACACTGCGCTTCTTCTAAGGGCAAATTGGGCATGTTCAATGCCCATTTCATAATATCCAAACTTTCTTCAAGAATCCCCCCATCCGAAAATTGCATCACAGGTACCGTCCCTTTGGGAGAAATGGCCAGCATCTCCAGGGGTTTATTCTTTAAATCAACTTCCCGATGCTCATGGTCAACCTTGGCCGTATAAAGCGCCATGCGCGCTCGCATCGCATAAGGACAGCGCCGAAAAGTGTAGAGGATGGGGAGAGAAGGGATCATGATGTGCCTTTGTTGTTTTGAGTTAATTGTGTCTCCTTTAAGAATACCCTATATGATAGATCCCATAAAGACCAAGGCTATCTGATATTGAATCTTCTTCCCAATTCAGCTCTCAAAGTGATAAAAAATCTGAGGAGGCCTTATGATGATTTCCCTTTTTCCACCCAAACTAAAAGCGGGCGACAAAATTCGGGTCATTGCCCCTTCTTGCAGCATGGGAATTATTTCAGAGCCAAACAAGGTTCTGGCCGTTAAAGCCCTTGAAGATCTTGGGCTCTCTGTTACCTTCGGGAAATATGTTGATGAGTGCGATCTCATGCGCTCCTCATCGGTTGGATCCCGCCTTCAGGATTTGCATAATGCTTTTGAAGATTCGAGCGTTAAGGCGATCCTAGCCGTCATTGGGGGATCGAATTCCAACCAACTCCTCGCGCATATTGACTACGATTTAATCAAAAGAAACCCAAAAATCTTCTGTGGGTTTTCTGATATCACCGCTTTGTCAAACGCGATCTACCACAAGACAGGGTTGGTAACTTACTCAGGCCCCCAGTTCAGCTCTTTCGCCATGAAGCAGGGATTCGACTATACACGGGCATTTTTCAAACGTATATTTTTTGACAACACTGCGATCCTGATAGAACCTTCCCTCACCTGGTCTGATGATGCATGGTTCCTGGATCAAGAAAATCGCACCTTTTACAAAAATGAGGGGTACTGGCTCCTCCAGCCAGGAGAAGCCCAAGGCCGTATTGTTGGCGGTAATTTAAGCACGTTTCTTTTGCTTCATGGCACCCCCTATATGCCCTCCCTTAAAAATACTATTTTGTTTTTGGAAGCAGACTCCATAACAGAAGGACATTGCGTTCCTGAATTTGACCGCGCTTTTCAAGCTCTGATTCACCAGCCTGATTTCCATGACGTCAAAGGCATCGTTATCGGTCGTTTTGAACAAAAATTTGGTATGGATTTAGAAAAGCTGAAGTTTATCATCGAGTCAAAACCCGCATTGAAAAACCTTCCCATCATCGCCAATGCGGATTTTGGCCACACAACGCCCATCTTTACCTTCCCCATCGGTGGCACGGCCGCCCTCACTGCTGAGAAAACGGGACACGTGGATCTTATAATTGAAAGGCATTAGAGGTTTTTACAGACAGCTTCTTCTAACAGAGTTTTCATTTAACTGAATCCGAACCGTTAAAGGGCGGTGGGAGGTGATAGATGGCGTCATGCACAACAATGGCTCGAGACTTAATTGCAAAAGTAATGTCAAGAACGGATGAAGGGAGTGGTGTAAAGACCAAGCTCGCAATAAGGGTTTCTCGATCATCCTTAGGATTGGGCACTTCATGATAGTTTGTTAAAATAAGGCGAATAGACTTAATCAATCCTTTTGGTACCGTAAGGTCGGTTATTGTCCGGTTAGACTCTTCATCCACACCTTCCAAAATCAGATTAAATTCAGCATCAGGCTTATTGTATTTATAAGTGATCACCCCCAAAAGCCTTGTTTTCTCTGTATAAAAATCATTATAGACATGAATCGGAATTGTTTCTTCAGCCGCTTGGGCCTTTGTGAAGACAACCCCCGTCAAGGTGACAACTATGAGCCCGATGATGATTGAGTTTTTTCTCATGTTTTATCTTTTGTGATAACGGTTTATGGAAGCGCTATTCCAGTCACAGAAAGGTTCTGCAATCCTACCTGGCTGTTCGTTTTTTCGTATTTTATACTTTAAAACCTTACCTTTTTCTAGCACAATGTCAAGAAACCCTTGATGGGGGATTTTATCTCAAAGAGACATGTTAAAGAAAAACAAATAGATCGGAAGATCTTCTCTTATGCGTTATTATAAACTCAATACTCTTTCTTGTATTTATAAACAAAATATCATATAATAGGGTCGTGATCCTAAAATAATAAAAAGAAGGAAATTTCTTCCTCTAAACTTAAAAAATAGGGTCGTTCTAATTAAAAAATAAAAAGATGATCGCTCCCAGGGGATGATAGGGGAAAGATAAGCAGCGTGTAGGTCTTTAAGCTTACGTTTGCATGCTCGGCAGAATTAATTTTGCTTTGGCTGCTCATTCCTTCTTCCTAACCTATAGGTTCATCGTGAAGACGCGTCATTTCTTTTTATCAAAACAACTGAAAAAATATTATTATGAGGATCCCTAAAATGATGGAAACTTATTTACCACCGAACCGAGAACTGTCCGTAAAAACAAAAGCCATTCTCGCTAAAAATAATTCCCTCGGAGATAATTTTGGGGGGTGGTTAATCGCGCAAATGCATTTGGCAGGCATAAATGTGGCGGCTAAAAAAGCAAAGGGACGTGTTGAAGCTGTCGCCGTCAATGACCTTGTTTTCCATGGAATAATTCTGCCAGGTGATGAAATCAGCTGTTATGCCGAGGTCATTCGGATGAATCGGTCATGCCTGACGCTCCATATCGAAGCTTGGACGCGTCATCCTTCGCAGAAAGAAGACACCAAAGTAACGGAGGGAACTTTTACCTATTTCGCTGTTGATATGAGCGATGAACCTTTCCCCTGCCCAACAACCATTTTGTCATCCTCTAAAAGTCTGAGCTCAGGGCAACTTGCCTAATAAACAGCCTCAGGTGTGATCTTATCACCCTCAATCGTGAAAGTAATTGTACGAAGCCCTGGAGTATTGTTGGGTGCGGACACACCAACCACACGAATTTCCATTTTTTCTCTCAACGCAGGTACGAAGGGGATCATACCCATCCTAATGCCTGGTCTGTTGACCTAACAGATGAGAAAACACATCCCCTCATCAAAAATAATAAGATTGATACAGGAGGAGAGCCCTTTTGGAAATATATTGGCGCAAATGCAGAATTAGATATCACCAGCCCCTTCCCAGCAACTTTCACAAAGTATAGGAATAAGTTTGACGTTGTGGTTATTGAGCGCCCTTATGCTTCGACGCTGGATAACCTGTGGACCTTATGGAATGCCGCAAATATGTTAAAGGTCGGTGGTGAATTAATTATTGATAGTCCCTACAACGAGTCATTCCCATCCTACGAATTCGCTTCCGAGGAATTTTTTACTTTAATCCCGCTCCATGGCAACGATGAAAGCAAGAAACAGTATAATATTTTCTGCAAGCATTATAACAATAGAGATAATGGCCGGTATGATACCGAAGAAAAATTTATCCAAACTGGAGAAACCCTTTATGGTGCGAGCGGGGGTACCTTCAACCCAGAGAATATTAAGACAAAATTAAAGCGGTTTAAGATCCAACCTAAACGCGTATGGTTCCCCCAAGGTAATCTTGATGAAATGGGCGAGTTTCTGGCCGGAGCTTATTTTACAGATATCGTAACTGTAGGACAAGCTTACCAGCCTTATGCGGGTAGAGAAACTTCTCTCCTTTCTGTCACAAAAACTAAAGATACGAATACTATTTTAGCGAAGTGGCGGGCAGCGATTAGTAGAAGGCCTCAAAAAAAGTAGGAAGATGGGTAGAGCTTCCGTCAAGTTATTGAGGATAAAACCCGCATCGTTTAGAATTCTTTCCAAACATGAGGAAGCGAGAATCTACCCCCATAGCACATCCCTTATCCACCTCATCATCTTATTTTTTTTAAGTCCTTCAGACCCAAAATTTTGGCCATTCTCATGTCCAATTTATAAGGGTCGTCACTAAAGAAAATGCGGTTTCCTTTCTCATTTTCCTTAACCCATATGGTTTGATAGGTGAAATAAACAGGGACATATTCAGAAGGTTTGACGGTTTGCGTCGTCCCCTTGTTAATCACGGCTTGGATATTATCACTGGGCCATTGGGGATCATTGTTTAAAACCCAAGCGGCAAGTTTTAGGGGGTATTTCAGGCGGATGCATCCCGAAGAGAAAGCCCGTGCTTTTCTGGAAAATAGGTGTTGGTCGGGTGTGCCATGCAGGTAAATGGTATACGGATTTTCAATATTGAATTTGATCTGCCCCAAAGCGTTATGGCTCCCCGGACTTTGCCGCAAATAATACCCTTTGCCTTCATTGGCCCAGTCCGCAGCATCCGGGTCAATCACCTTTCCATTACGGTCCATAATGGTAAAATTGGCCCGTCGGACATAGCCCGGGTCTTTGCGAATCCTGGGAAGCTTATCGTTCATAAAAATGCTATGGGGTACCCCCCAAGATGGATTGAGAACAATGTTTCTTAAAGTGGCATAGAATAAGGGAGTCTTGCGATCCACACGCCCAACAATCACGGGCATCATGATTTCCGCTTTAGAATTTTCAAAGCCGTGAAGGACGTAGCCAGCCACATTCACAATAATATGCTTATGGCCTAAATCATCGGGCAACCAACGCAACCGTTCCATATTCACAATGACCCGTTGTATCCTCTCTTTAATCGGATAATTGAGAGCTTCTTTTGTTTTATTCCCGGCCGCCCCATCGGGTTCAAGGCTATAGCGCTTTTGGAATTGACGTAAAGCCGCGGCCACTTCCGCATCAAATTTTTCGCCGACTCCCCTCTCTTTCGGTAAGTCACCATGAAGGACTAAAATCTGCCGAAGAATAGCAACGTCCGGGTCCGTGTCCCCTAATTTTAATGTTGGCGAACTGACCAAGGTTGGCCATTCTTTCATTTCGTCGCCGTGTTCCCGATAATCCGCTAAAATTCTTTTAAGCTCAACATACTGAGGAAGATTAGGCGCCATCAGACGCAGCTTGCTCCCTTCCGTTTTTTTATCGAGGAGCGCATCAACCAACAATTCAACGGCATGGGCTTTTGGGCTGTGAAATTTAATATCAGGACTAATCTGCATGGCGTCAATCCGCCCTGCCCGTACATGTCCAATAAATTCTAAAAAGCGTTTCGTTAACAGAATCTCAGAATCCACCCAATTTTCAGGGCGATCTGTAATTTGGATCGCATCTTCATAATCATGGGGGTTCAACCCTTCTTGCTTTGCGTTTTTTAAAACGTCAATCGCAATTTTCCCAATTTTTGTAAGGTGACCTTCAGCAAACCAAACGGGTTCATTCTTCATTTCTTGATAAAAAGAAATAACATCGAGTGAAAGGTTTTCAGCGTCATTCAACGCTTGTTGAAGAGGCGTACCTGTACTGAAAAGAGAAAAAATGGAAGGGCTATGGTCTTTAGGATCATCGCCTTTCGCTGGAACTATGGCGATAAGTGAGGCTACCATCAGCGCCCCTATCGGTTTTAAATGACCCATAAACTTCCTCCCTATAAAGCAATTCTCATCCTCTAATTCCATCTCTTAGGTTTTAATAGAATTATTAACTCAATACCAGGATCTTTGAACAGAAGGAATAGCGTTTTTAAAAATTCTAAGCCTTGCGCATTAATGATTGCATCCCTGTTCTTGATATGCTACCCGTTAAAAATTATTTTTGTATAAACCTTAATATTGTAAAGATTTGATGATGAACACCCATAAGTTTTTTATGTCTCTAACGATCCTTTTTCTCCTCAATTTATCAAAGTCCTTTAGCACTGAAATGCCAATGCTTGAAACTGAAACTTCAAAGTTTTTGAGTTTTTCAGCTTGGAAACGATCGCAGAGCCCCCAGCCTCCAGCGGAAGAAATAGCGCAAATAGACAAGAAAACGATGACTTGTAAAATCCAATTGGAGCGTTTAACAAAACTGCATAAAGCGTCCGATACGTTCTGGGACACGTTAGATAAATTTCAAATTGAAAGTGGGCCCATCATCCTATTTTTATGTAACAATCACGAGAAAATTTTCCGGGAAATATATAATCTAAACGAAGAAATCAGGGATTTAGAACAGACAAAAAAGGAATTAACCGGGGGAGAAACTGGCTTGAATGAAGTTAGTTTGAATATGGATCATTATGCTCTTGTTCCTAAGGATATAGTTATAAGTGATGATGATTCTTTGACCATTTCTTTCCCTTAAAAAGGACACTCCTTCTGCCTATCCCCATCACCATCCAAAATTGATTTTAGATGGTAATGGATCCGACGACATTAGCTTTATGAAAGAGGAGGCGTGATTAAAAATGTCGCCTCAACTTCGACCGCAGCACCGAGGGGAAGAGAACTCACCCCAACAGCGGCGCGGGCATGGCGTCCAATATCCCCAAAGACCTCAACCATAAGGTCTGAGGCGCCGTTGAGGACTTTGGGTTGGTCAGTAAAGTCTGGCCCACAATTAACGAATCCACCAAGACGCACACATTGCTTCACACGGGACAGATCGCCTTCACAAGCGACTTTTACTTGCGCCAAGATGTTGATCGCACATTGACGAGCGGCAGCTTGACCATCTTCGAGGGACACGTCCTGCCCCACCTTCCCTTTGAATGCCACTTCCCCGTCTTTCATGGGCAATTGCCCTGAAATAACCAACATATTTTCCGCAACCACATAGGGAACATAATTGGCCACGGCTTGGGGGGGCGTTGGGAGGGTGATTTTGAGGGAGGCCAGTCTTTGATCAATCGACGTCATGATGTTTTTCCTAAGGGATCTAGAAATAACACAAGGTTACTTAAGTTTCTTTTCCAACCAATGAATATCATAATCTCCGCGCTGGATATCCGGATCCTCTGCAAGGATGCGATGCAAAGGAAGGATGGTATCAATGCCATCAATGACATATTCCCGTAATGCTCGCTCTACCCGCTTGAGGCATTCTTCGCGGGTATCCCCATAGACAATGAGTTTGGCCACCAGGCTATCATAATGCGGCGGAACGTGATAACCCTGATAAAGATGACTGTCAACGCGCACACCCCAGCCACCGGGTGTATGATAGCCCGTGATTTCGCCAGGCGACGGGATAAAGGTCTCATGGTGCTCCGCGTTAATGCGGCACTCGATCGCGTGGCCGGTAAACTTGATATCTTCTTGGCGGAAAGACAGGGGAAACCCAGCCGCAACTCTGATTTGTTCTTTGACTAGATCAATCCCAGTGACCATTTCCGTAATAGGATGCTCAACTTGAAGGCGGGTATTCATTTCCATAAAGAAGAACTCCCCATCTTCATACAAGAATTCCAGGGTTCCAACACCCCGATATCCCATTTTTCTGATGGCCTTTGTCACAATCTTACCCAGCTCAGCACGCTTTTCCGGCGTCAACCCGGGAGATGGCGCCTCTTCCCAAATCTTTTGATGACGGCGCTGTATCGAGCAATCGCGTTCCCCTAAATGGACAACATTGCCGTAAGAATCTGCCAAAATTTGGACTTCAATGTGGCGGGGCTTTCGTAAATACCGTTCCATGTAAACCTGGTCGTTACCAAAATTGGCTTTGGCTTCCGCCCGGGCAAGCCGCAAAGCCGACGGCAGTTCTTCGGCCGAGTTGGCAACTTTCATTCCCTTCCCACCACCGCCGCTCGTGGCCTTGATGAGTAGCGGATAACCAATGGTATTGCCAAGCTCAATGGCTTGGTCATCCGTATCAACACCCCCATCAGACCCAGGGACAACCGGAATGCCAAGGTCAATCATGGTCTTTTTGGCCGTAATTTTATCACCCATCATGGTGATATGCGCTGGTGTAGGCCCAATAAAAGTGATGCCATGTTCTTCAACCATGCTGGCAAAAGCAGCATTTTCGGATAAAAAGCCAACGCCAGGATGAATGGCGCCAGCACCGGTTATATCTGCCGCGCTGATCAGGGCGGGCATTTTTAAATAGCTATCTCGCCCTGAGGGAGGACCAATACAAACGCTTTCATCCGCCAGGCGGACGTGCATGGATGTAGCATCTGCAGTCGAATGAACAGCAACGGTTTTGATGCCCATTTCGCGACAGGCCCGTTGAATGCGCAAGGCAATTTCGCCACGATTGGCAATTAAAATCTTATCAAACAGCTTCGCTTCGATTGGGGCAGGAATTGTCATAAGGGATGTCGCCATAGCATTATTCGATTATCATCAAAGGTTCGCCGTATTCGACGGGGCTTGCATCTTGGGTGAAGATTTTAAGGATTTTTCCAGCACTGGGGGACTTAATGGGATTCATAACCTTCATAGCCTCAATAATCATCAGCGTCTGACCAACACTCACCGTATCTCCAACCTTCACAAAAGCCGCAGCGCCTGGTTCTGCGCTCATATAAGCTGTACCAACCATGGGTGACTTGACCGTTCCCGGATGATCGCTCGGAACCACAGCAGCAGGAACAGGAACAGCAACAGGCTCAACGGTAACGGGAGCGGGAGACGGTGGGGCGACTACCGTTGCTGTTTGGATACCACCACCCCGAGAAACCCGTATGCGACGCCCATCATCTTCATATTCAATTTCCGTTAATTTTGTGTCGACAAGAATCTTTGCAAGTTGACGAATGGCATCTCCGTCAATAGAAAACTTTGCAGCCATGGATAACGAAACCCTTTATGTTGTCAATAATACCTTCTACCGCTAAGGTATACCGGTTTGTTGGAAAATCTGCAACCTTTCCGTTCCATAACCCCTCACATAACCTGCCAAGCAAGGTGAGCTATCCTTTATCAATAACGCGCAGCCAAGCCGCCCAATCGCGGGCGCCAAGGTCTTTCTCAAAACTCAGGAGATCCTTGACGGCACGCTCGCAAATTTCAGAGGAGAGCATTATGGGCTCTCGGTTCATGGCGAGCATCAGGCATTGCGTGTGACAAGCTTTTTCCAAATGATAGGTATAAAACAAGGCTTCCTGAATCGTCCGACCACACGTAATCGCCCCATGATGGCGCAGCAAAAGAACATCATGATCAGCCAAATCATGCGCAAGCTGTTGGCCTTGGGTTGCACCCTCTAACGCAAGGGAATCATAGTCGTGGTAGGCAACCTTCCCATAAAAATGAAGCGCCCATTGGCTGAGTGGCAACAAACCTTCCTTCAAGGCAGATACGGCAACCGTGGCAGGGGTATGAATGTGAAAAACAACCTGAATATCAGGGCGGGCTTGATAAATTGAGCCATGAATCACATACCCCGTCCGATTCACATGGGCCTCTTTCCCCTCCACAATATCGCCTTTTTGGGAAACGGTGAGGAGGGTCTCTGCTGTCGCTTCTTCAAAACGCTGCCCAAAAGGGTAGATATAAAAGAGGGTGGGATCATCCGCCCGAATGGACAGGTGAGTGTAAGTGTGATCATCCAATCCCAGATGAGCTAAAATGCGGTAGGCATAAGACAAGTCAATTTTGCGCTGGTTGAACATGATACCTTTCTTACACCTTAATCTTCAATACGTATAGATTTTGATTGACTGTTCATGATATTTTCGTAATTGTGGGAGGCGAATTCCTTTAAAAGGGCCTGTAGTTCAGTTGGTTAGAACGCACCGCTCATAACGGTGTTGTCGTAGGTTCGAGTCCTACCGGGCCCACCATTTTCAAATTTTTGATTAAATTCGTGGGAAAGGAAAGCATCCCGCTAGCAGCCGTTATGTTGCGTCTGGGCGTTGCCAAGTCTTGGCTATTTCTTTCATAAATTCATGAAATGCCTTGATTTTTGGAGAACCTTCAAGGCGACGATGATAGGTAAAATAATAAGGGATCTTTTGGTCTGACATGTTAGGAAAAATGTCTACCAGAAGGTTGTTTTGTACAAGATCCCGCTCGTACCCATATGCACCAATACCAAGGCCTTTCAACAATGCTTTTCGCAAAGAAAGGCCGTTGTTCACTTTAATGAATGGGTGAAAGTAGTTGTTTTGATGAGATAAATGGATATTAATTTCTTCTAACGCCCGATTATCGCCTGAATAAACAATTAATTTATGTGAATGTAATTCTTCTAAGCTCTTTGGCATAGGATATTCTCTGAAATATTTGGGAGCGGCATAAATCCTTAAGTTCAGCTCGTAAAGAAGATGCTGAGTTAGCTCAGGATCCGAATACCGTACAGGAATAATACCCACATCAGCATCGCCAATATGAAATTGATAAATCTCTGTGGTTGATAAAAAAGTAAAGTCAATTTTGGGAAATTGTTGAGAAAATCGGGGAAGATTATCCAAAATTGCCTCTGTCGTTCCAACTCCTGTTACGATTTTCAAAGTCCCTTCTGGGGCTGAGTCCTTTTCCCGGATGATATCTGTTCTTTGCGCCAATTGACCAACAATATCTTGACAGACATTTAGAAAATCTTCTCCTTGCTTCGTAAGATAAAGACCTCTGGAATGACGAGAAAAAAGGGTCAGGCGCACTTCTTTCTCTAGCGCCGTCATTTGACGGCCAAGGTTGGGCTGCGTTGTGCCCAATTCTTTCGCAGCAGCGCTTAGGTTTCCGGTACGGGAAACAACGATAAAAGACCTAAGCCGATCCAAATTAAAATCCATCTAAGAACCCCCTTAATATTTAAAATGATACCTTTTACCCTCACTACCCGTCACTTTTAGCAACGTATTGAGAGGTAAGGAGAAATAGCTTACATTTTGGAATCGCTCCTCATCAAAGAAAGGATTCTAAAATAATGAAACTAAATCCCCTTACTCAAAAGATATCAAAACACTTCTCAATCCACC
>CAMCRD010000024.1 GCA_945877185.1 Candidatus Finniella inopinata
AGAGCAGATATCAAATCCCACTCTTGGTCTGATAAATCATCGAGATAAGGCTGTCTTACTTGCATCGTTATCCTCCTTTTTTTGTCGCCTAAATCGGCATAATTATACAAAAATTAAAGATAAATGTCAAATTTGAAGACACCCTCTATATTTGAGAAGATGCAAACCCATGATCAGGCGCAAGAGAATTCCAGGACGTCCCATCTCAGCATAATAAGGCCTTAATGTTTGGGCTAATCTTTCCCAATCCAGAAGCTTACTCAGTCCTACCAAAGGGTGGTTCATGTTGATGATTTGATCGAGACGGCTACGAAACAATTCTTGCTGACCATGGTCTTTTTTGAGGGAAGGTTTCATTCGGATCTCTCCAAAATAATTGCAAGCTTTTGAGGAGCTTCCCCCTCTTTTCTTGCAGTTATTTTAGCAGATATATACCTTATTCAATAATGTTTTCAATGACTTATATGCTTCTTAACGTCGCACTAAATAGATACTATTTAAAAAGCATAAACTTACTGCTATTCAAGCACCCCTCTTACTCCTCAGCTTTGTCGTCTTGGAGCTTCAGAAACTCGGATCCGATTTTACAAATTTCATATGCCGCTGCATCGACCACTTCGTCCATGAATTTGTTCCATACCCATCGGGTGCATGGATATATTCATAAAAGAGATTGATAAAACGATTTCGTAAATTTTCATTGGGGTTTTTATGGGCTTTCAAACCACCCGAAAGATGGCGCACGTCAAGAGAACCAAGCTGAACTTGGCGATCTATAATCGCTTTTTTAGACAGTTTTGGATTGCGGATCATATCATACATAATCATAAAAGTCGACGTTCTCCCGCGCCCTCCCCGGCAATGAAAATGGAGCCATGTTTGAGGCGGCAAATTTTTAACCAAAGCCAAAAACTGATCCACATCTTTATCATCCGGCCGCATATGGTCGGTTACCGGCACGCGACAATAATGAGCACCAGATTCCGTTACAACTTGTTCTTCTGTCATAAGGGAGTTAATCACATGAGAGTGATCTGTCAGGCGTTGTACATCTCCAGCTTCGTCCTTATGGGCAATATATTTCAACACAACAGATTGTCCCAAGGACAAGGTGGCAAGACGATTCCTTTCATTTTTGACAACAAAGGCGACCGGGTCGTTTTGGATCCACCACGCTTTTTTCGCATACCACGTAAAGGCATCACCATTGAGGAAGGCATGGGGTTCTTCTCGCAAATCTACAACAACAATTTGACCCGGAGAGAACCCAAAATTCCCTAAATAGCCAACAAAGGTTTTAAACTGTGAAGCTGAAAATTGTGCACTTCCCGACATGTTGACATTAAATAAGCCAGATGCCTCAAAAGCTTCAGAAAGAGGATCACGCGTGGTTCGAAGACGGCGCGGAAGGATTTTAGAATCTTCTTCATCCAGCACCAACCCCCACAATGGAATGGTGATTTTTGGAGACGGAAGCCCTTCACCTTGAATCCCCCCACATGAAACAAGCAACCCCATCGCAAAAATCCAATATTTTATCATCTTATTCTCCATCAGCTGCTTGAAATAAACGGTTCATATCATCTCTTTGGCCTCGTGTATAGCCACTGTCTTCCCTCTCAGTCGCCCGTGGTTTTAATCGAGCAAGTTCATCTACTGTTGTTTGGGTATCCTGAGGCCTAACAGGTTGCCCGATGCCTCTTACGTTTGATCCCGTCGGCAAGGGTGAAGTTGTTGCACCCTGGTTCCCAGGGTCCATCGGAGGGGACGCCCCTTGAGGAGCCGTCGCCAATTGAGGAACCTGGCCTGGTTGAGGCGGGCGAATAACAACCATTTGGGGCGGCACTTGCTGGCCTTGAGAGTGCATCATTCCTTGAGGATGACCATGAATTGTCAATGGTAAACCGGGAGAAGAGCCTTGGGGCGGCTGCCCTGCAAGAGGTTCTTGGGAAGATAGCCCGTCCTTCGGAATAGTGTCCTTCGGTGTTTCCCCAAAGGCCCCAGCTTCACTCTTAAGCCCTTCCTTAATTTTTGCATTAAGCTGGTTCTCTACTTTAATGGCTTGATCAAGAATCCACCCACGAGCCGCACTTGGCAAAATCTGTAAAATGGTATCCCCCCCTTTTCGTACCATCGGCGTGAAACGGGCCGTCTGAATTGTTGGCGATTGCGTATGACGGGGCCAGAATGTGCTCAACAGAAGTTCTAGGCTGCTAATAAATATGACGCCCCGTAAGATCCCGAATCCAAACCCAAGAGAATGATCCACTCCTCTAAAGGAACTTTCATGGATATATCCAGCGAGGATATTGGCAATAATGCTTAACAGAATCAAAGAAATAATAAACAAACAAAAGATGGCGGCAAGATCCCCCATCATCGGATTCGCAATATACGGCTGTACGAAACCCCGAGCTATCGGCAAGAATATATAAGAAAGGGTGACGGCGCCGCCCCAGCTAAATAAGCTTAATAGCTCTTTTGTAAAACCCCGCAGAGCCCCAATAAGGGTCGATCCAAAAAATGTCACAAGAATGACAATATCCAACCCGTTCATTTCTTAACATTAACTCCAAAGATTCTTTTAAAGTGCCATCTGTTTTGCTTTATTATGAGGCAATTTGGGTAAAAAGTCCAACAGCTCAATCAAGTATTTCATGACATGTATAAACTCAATTCCGTCTTTTCCGATGCTGCCCTTTTGTTGGGCAGGAAGAGCACAATAAGCACGCATAAATCCTAACTTTGCGGCTTCTTTCAAACGGTTATCCGCTTGAGCAACGGCGCGAACTTCTCCGGCTAAGCCCACTTCCCCAAAGAAAACGCTTTGAGGAGGAATCGGCACATTGACCAACGCAGAAACCAAAGCAGCAGCAACGGCTAAATCCGCGGCCGGTTCCGTTATCTTTAACCCACCAGCAACATTCAAGTAAACATCTTTATTGCCAAAAACCAACCCACACCGCGACTCCAAAACCGCCAAAATCATAGACAAGCGCCCCGAATCCCATCCCACAGCCGTCCGCCGAGGAGACGCTAGGTACGTCGGCGCTACCAACGCCTGAATTTCTGATAGAATCGGACGCGTTCCTTCAATACCTGCAAAAATGGCTGAGCCACTCACGTCCTGGTTATGGTCATTGAGAAATAGGGCCGATGGGTTGGGCACTTCACTTAATCCCTGGTCTGTCATTTCAAAGACGCCAATTTCATCCGTTGCCCCGTAGCGATTTTTGACGGAACGCAAAATGCGATAATGATAGTTTCGCTCACCCTCAAAATAAAGAACCGTATCAACCATGTGTTCCAGGACGCGCGGGCCTGCCAATACCCCTTCTTTGGTCACATGCCCCACCAGAACAATAATGATATTGCGTTTCTTAGCGGCAACGATAAGTTCATGGGCGCACGCGCGAACTTGGGAGACCGTCCCCGGTGCCGATTCAATCGCATCTATCGCCATGGTTTGAATCGAATCAATTACAACCAATTCAATATGACCCATTTGATCGAGCGCGCTTAAGATATCCGTCACATTGGTTGCCGAAGCCAGATGGAGTTGCGAACCCCCTTCAACCCCTAAGCGCTGTGCCCTCAAGCGCACCTGGGCCACAGCTTCTTCCCCAGAGATGTAGGCACACGGAACTTGACGTGCCAGAGCCGCCACCACTTGGAGCAATAAGGTAGACTTTCCAATACCAGGATCTCCCCCAACCAGCAAAACAGACCCCGGAACAACGCCGCCCCCACAAACGCGGTCAAACTCCCCAATATTCGTTAATTTTCGGGGCTCCATCGGTGTATCGCCGACAATGCCCACAAACTCAACAGACGACGGCCGACCTGTGCTGCGCTTACGCTCCACCTGTTCTTCCACCAAACGGTTCCAAGCGCCGCACCCCTCACATTTACCACCCCACTTAGAATGCCATGTGCCACAATCTTGGCAAACAAACCGCACCGATGCCTTGGCCATTCGCTTTTCCCCCTCTTCTGTTCATTTGTTGAGAGTATATCGAATTCCATCCAAAAGAAGAGGGGAATCTTTTGAAGCCAGGGAGATTTTTTACAGACATACGTATGGGCATTAAGAATCCAATTTGACAGTACCTCACCTTTTACGTATTACTACCAAGGCACCTTAAGACTTATTCAAGGAGGGTCATATGTTATCTAAGAAGTTAAATACTCCCGATATAGACGTACACGAATATGAGCGCAAAATAAAAAGATATGAAATAATGCTCAATCAATTCACACCCCAATATGACCGCCTTATAGAATCAGGGACGTCTATCGTCAGGTATCTTTTCATCATGAATGCAGGGGCTATCTTAGCCCTTTTAACTTTTGTCGGAAATGAACACATCCCTTGTCTCTTTCATAAGCTTCAATGGTCCTTCAAATTACTCATCGGGGGCATAATTGCTTCAATAGGAAGCGGCATTGCAGAGTTCTTACGACAAGATTATTTACTCGGTGATTTTAAGCGAAAATTTAATGAAGAACCCTCTCACGTTAAAAAGACGAGAAAATTAATTTCTACTCTTATTATTACAGCACGTTTCTTGGGCATCGTAAGCTTAATGACTTTTATCATTGCGATCCTTAATGCGCTTCGTATTCTTTCAAGTACATGTTAATTTTTCTGGAAGTAAAGAATGGCTGTTAGATGACCTCTCCCCTTGCCCAGCTGCTCCTTCGGCGATGCCGCAGCGAGAGGGTCATTTATTTTTTTGCTTGTTTATCCTAATTTATGTCTATTTTTATGATAAAAATAGTATTGTTTTGAAAAATACTTGGCGCGCTAAAAAAGACAGCTTAAAGCCATTTATTAACCAGACTGAGTAAGGATTACATTCAATATAAGGGGTGGGCATATGCTTAAAGGATTAAAGTTAATTTTATGGGCATGGGTAGTTCTCGTCAGCGCCATGCCCTGTTACAGCACTTCTTCCGTGATTGCTCCCGAGGAACTCAATAACGATATTGGGCCCGCCTTAAAACGGCTGCACATTGAGAAAGAATTTTTATCTCATTTGTGCAACGAACTCCAAGTAACACTCCCAAGTGATATTTTTGTTCCCTTCAAAGGGGCGCATGGAAATAATTTTGTCTTATTAACTCCAGAAAAAGGCCAAATTATTTTTCGTATTTTCTCTCAAGAGCAACTTACCCGGGAAGGAGACAGGGTTGATTTTGAATGCGAAGTTCTGGAATTTTTAAACAAGAGACAGTACCCAGCACCTTACCTTTTAAAATTTAAAGAAGGACCAACTGTTTATTATGACTCAAAAGCCAAAGTTTATTGCTATAAGGCATTTCCAGGCAAAACCTTGAGCTCCTATCCCATACGGGAGGAGATTGTCAAAAAGGTCAGTGAATTTTTGACTTCATTTCGTGAAAAGGCAGAGGGTTTTACCTCTCAACTATCCTCTCGTCAAATCCCTGCTTCTGATTTATTAACGATCTATCATACGGAGGGAAAGATTTATAAGCGCCTTACCAAGCTTCTGGAGGACTACCCTGCCCTTAAGGTCCATACGCTCTTTCAATCAATGTTAGGCGATGTCCAAAATGCAGGCCTTGTAACGAGGCTAGAAGCCCAAAAAAGTGGCATTGTTCATGGGGACTTTTATAGCCCCAATATTATTATCGATGAGCAAGAATCTCTTTATTTAATTGATTTTGGTCTTGTTCATCTCGGCTATCAGGTTATGGATATCATTTTAGGGGTGATAACGGTTCCCTGCTACGCACCAGGACAGTGGGAACTCGAATGGGTTAAAACATTTTTATCTCCTCAAAAAAAATGGCTAAAAGAAAATGATATTGGTTTTCCACTCTTTTGCGATGTCGTGAAACTTAATTGCTTGAGATATGGTATTGCCACATTGCCGCGAACAATGGGCCAAGAAAACAAAACTGCCGAAGAGAATCCTTATCTCATGATTTATGCCCAGCTCCAAGCGTCTCATCTCTTGGAAAATCTACAGGATTATTACATGTCTTAAGTAACTATATAAGAACATGATCGCAAAATAAAAAGGTATGAATTGGTGGTCGATCAATTCACCCCCCATAATGAAAGCAACTTTATTTTTGGCTTTTCGTCAGGTTTTGTCTATTTTGCCTGAGCTTGGCGGAATTAAAAGTTCAAGTAAGAACTTGGGATCTTGCCATTACAACGACTTAACCCCAATATCTTATGGTTATTTTAAGGTCCGGCTTAGTATTTGATAGGCTTTTCAAAGATTCCAGGCAAGAGCTTGGGAACTGATGTTTGCAATCACTTAAGTCCAAAACCGTCAGAGCCAAGTTATCCATTTCCTTTAAGGTGCGCAGGATTTTATTAAGTTGGCCATAATAATCTTGATTCATGACTTCCAAATTCAAATACGTGAGGCATGAATTATTCTGGAGCACTGTTGTTAGATTCTCCCTGTCTTCTTTACGTTGAAAATCATCCAATTGCACTTTCAATTTTTGAATTGTTTTATGGGAACCCAGTCCTTCCATTACGGGTTTTATCCAACTCTTAATGATCCAAGCTGTTTGCTCGCTACTTATTTTGGTTAAATCTAAAGATGTAACGTTTGTTTCGCAAACAATTTGCCGGATAAGGTCTTGGTTTTTTGTTTGGTCGAACCCTGCATTCTTAAAGGCAAGTTTAATATTCTTCTCAGGAAAATCTGTAATTTCTTTCCAAGCGAAGGTAAACCAGGGAGCTTGTCTGTAGGGAGCATTTTGATTTTCCATTAGATATCCCATGACAGAGATCATTTGCTCGTTCGATAGGGACAGCTTTTCAAGAGTTATATTGACCTTAAGTCCTTCTGCTAGGCATTGTTCTTTTCTGTTATCAGAATAACGAGCGCTTAGATTCAAAGATTTAAGCTTTGTATTCGTCTTAAGCGCATCAGCTATCATACCCATATGGTTTGTAGACATTGGGATCTCACTCAAGTTTAACCAGAGATAAGGTTCATCTTGCGAGAGTTCCTGCGTCAGGATTGCCAGCCACCCGAGGTCACCGAAATGGTAGTTGCGTAATGCGATCTCCTCAGGTGCATTCTTAAGGATGGTCACTATGGCGCGGTCATTTTTGTTGTATGCAGCCTCTTCAAGGTATTCCCCGGGGTTTTTAAGCACCTCTTTCCAGGCATTACAAAACCAAGGCGCTCTTGTGAAGGAACCTTGTGGGGAAGAAATAAGCTTCACCATAATTTCCGGCATCTGCCAATTCTCCGGTAAAATCAAGGCGCATAGGGCTGAATTGTCCTTGATCCCTTCTATCAGAGCTGGCATCCACTCGTTAGGATCCCTATAATGAAAATTAATTTTCGTAAAATCTAAGTGGTTAATCGTTGTTTTCTTGATTAAATTTGCAAAAAGAGACCAATCGCCCTTCTCTATTGCGCATTGTATATTATCAGAAGAGGCATAAAATGCTGTTTGTGCTTCTTGGAACCAGAGAGCATTCCTGAAGGCACCTTCTTCACCCTTAATGAGCTCACCCATCACTTCAGACATTTCTTTTTTTGGAAGAGTTAATTTTTCAAGGGTTGCGTTTTCTTTTAATCCTTCTGCAAGGAGCTTGGAGGGCGATGAGTGGATTAATTTGTCTTCACTTATTGTCAAGCTTCTAAGTTTTTTAGGGGACTTCAATATATTGACAAGAGTGGTTAAACCCTCTGGGAATAAATAAGAATCTATTTTTACGTCTTCAATTTCACTAAGAAGGGATGGAATTAAATTGAGGCATTCTACATTCATCAACTTCGCAAAATTAAGTCGTGCTTCGTCTTTTACGGTATCCCACGTAAAATTAAACCAGGTCTGCAAATCCCCTTGTAGATTATGCTGATAAAGAACAAGTTCATTCAAAATTTTATAGGAAAGATCTTCATTATAAACCTGCAAAAAATCAATCGTCTTTACGCCATTCTCTATAAGCGTTTTGACAATTTCAGGGAAATTGGGCGTATTGTTATCAAGCATATGAATAATGGGTAGTTTTTTACTATGAATATTGCGAAAATAATTTATATTGTGGAAATTTTCGTTTAGATCGATTTGGGGATACTGTTTTAATATCTTTTTAAATAAGTCAGGGCTGCCATGTTTTACAAGTGCTGGAAGAAAGTTTAGAATCATAGAAGATGGGAGTGCCTCTTTTTTACTTTCAAAAGTATCTAGGCAAGTCACGATAAACTCTTCAACGGCCTCTTTGCTGGAATTCTGCGCTAAATATCTAAATCCATCTATCGGTAAGGATTCTTCAGGCTTTGTACCCATTACTTTTTCATATGCCATGGCATAAATTGTCTTGATAACAGGTATTCCTTCAAAACTTCCGGGGATGCCTTGCGTGTGTTCAGCCAACCAATCTGCAATAATATGCACCGTTGTTTTGCGCATTTCTGCATCATAGGCTTGCTCTTCACTATCGCTTAAGGGGAACCGGTCAAATGCGCCAGTTCTAACAAAATCAAGGTTAAGGAATGTATCGGGTTGGAGAAAACGCCGATTTTCTGGCATCAGGGATTTTTTTCGCATGGTATCCTTATCAAATGAATCAAACCGAACACGGTTCGTTTGAGTTCTTGGCTTAGAGTGGCTATATTTTCCAGTACTCTCATGGTCTAAGGGGTTCTCAAACTCCCATTGCAGTTTTTGCTCACGTTGCCGTTGAAGCTCAAATTCATTTTGAATCGCATGAACAAACTGAGAGGTAGATTGCTTTTTTTTGTCTTGATTATCTATAAAGCTTCCTCCCCCATACGTTGGATAATTGTAATCATCCAGGTTTTCTGGATTTTGGCTGATAGCAATTAATACGCTGTTTTCAAAGGTGGGGTGTTTATATTTATAGAACTGTTCAAACAGAGAATGAAAATAGGAATAATCTGGTTTAGAAAATCCGCACAAGGCCATGGCTTCTTCAAAACGGGCGCTCATATCCTGTGGGGTAACGCTATGGTTATTTGTAAAATATTCAATGGAGGATGAAGTACTACCTGTTGTGTCACGGGTGGCGAATAAGACAAAGTTAAGGAACATCATCGCATTACTTGTTTCACTATTTTGAACAGGACCGGTTCGGTTGATCATATTCCATATTGTTTTGTCTTTTTTGAAATAAATATCCGTTCCGCGGGTCGCAACAAGTTGGTTTAAAGAACGGACCCCTATAAGCTCCCTTGAATAGGTAAACGCTTTGAATAAATTATTTAGGCTATCACTTGCGCCATGAACAAATGTGGGCCATTCCCTATTTTTTTCAATCCAATCCACCATATTTATAAGCACGTCATAATCACTTTCTAAAAGCGTGATTTCTCTGTTCAGGTTGCGTCCTTTCCAGTATTCAGAATCATTATTCTGACCGAAAAAAGCTTTGGTGTTTTCAATATTTGCGGCCCTGCTTGGGTTGGGGTCTCTTTTAAAATCTTCCGGTTCTTTATACTGATCCCCCAGAACCATGGCCAGATGGATTTGCTCCGGAGTTTTTTCACATTTCGGGTTCCAAAGGGCTGTTTTAATGGCTGTGGGTGATCCAATTTCCTGAAATTTCCGCTTGAGCTGAACCATGGCCATCCCATGGGCTGCAACAGCAGTAGCAAGTATTTTATTGTTTTCTGTTGGGTCGATGGACGTAGGCAGATAAAATTCTTTTTGAATTTCAGCAAACTCTTCAACAGTCCACTTGTTGCCGACTTGATAACATTGGTTAGAGGAATCCCGAACGCTAAAATAACCATCAGCTCGTGTTGTTTTTAAAGTCTTATCCAGCCATAGCTTACAAAGCATGGATTCCCCAGATTTTGTCGATAGGCTTTGGAACAGGGGCTCATAAAGTTGGATGCTTTCTCCCCCTGCTTGCAAAATATTGGTTCCACTTGCAACAGCACCCCATAGATCAGAGGCTTTTACCCATTTGAAATCTGTATATTCTTGATTGTGTCGCTGTGCTGTGGGGTTTGAGAGCTTTTTCTTGAAAATATCAGATGAAAGATACTGTATATTGTGAAAATACATGCGATGGAAAAATGGATTATTATTTTTTTCCGTGATGGTATCGATAAACGGCTGATGGCTTAAAAGGTCGGGATGAGGAGCGTAGGCGCCATTTGATTCTTCCTTACTTTCCCGAGCAGCCGTTTCATGAGGCATTTCACCATCTTCACTTTCACCACCTAAATTACACAAACCTCCGTTGTCATTTCGCTGGCCAAGAAGAATATAAATTTCTCCTTCAAACAAGGCATAGTGAAGAATTCCTGCAGCTGTTTTATCCTTTTTTCCGACGACACGCTTTGAAAGTTTGTGGTGGGTAGAACTCTCTATAGGAGCCGTTAAGGGATTCACTTTAACACTTCTTTGATCTTCGAGAGCTTCATCCTCAAGCAATTTTAGGGGAGTGACAGAGAAAGAGCAACTTGGATCGTCTTTAAGGAGTGCATAAGCCGTGAAAACATCCTCATTAAAAAGAGCCAAATCAAGGGGCTGGACAACAATACCTGCTATTTCAGGTTGCGATAGATAACTGCGCAACGCTTCTGTAACAAGTCCCCGTTCTTCCTTAGCTTTTGGGCTTAGATCGTTATGAGGTTTCGTAATGGAGACTTGTTTTCCTGGAAGAACCTCTTCTTTTTCCATCGCGAAAGCTGGGAGGACTGACTGTGACACAAGGGTGGTTGTCAATAAAATTGACATCATTCTTTTTAAGATCATTTTATGAATCCATTTTTTCAAATTATTGTGAATATTATAGAGATGTAGGTACTCTTAATTTGGATTACAATAGGATAAATAAAAAAAATAATTTCAAGAATAACACGTTAGATCACCAATAAAGAAAGAAATGCTCACCTATAAGAGGAATTCGACTAACGCTTCCTTGAAAATTCTTTGCCTTTCGTCCGCTATACCTTGAATTTCTGTATTATTTTCGGTATTGATTAGTGTACAGAAATCAAAAACAGGATCAAACCCATGCACGCGATAAAACTTAAAGATGGAACTTCTCGCCAGTACGACGCCATCGTGACCGGTCTCGAGATTGCGGCATCTATTTCCCCCCGTCTTGCTAAGGAAGCTGTTGCGGTGCGGGTAAATGGTGTTTTGAAGGACTTGACCCTTCCCGTACCGGCAGAATCCACTGTTGAAATTGTTACGCGCAGTGAGGAGGATGGCCTTGAGATTTTGCGCCATGATGCCGCCCATGTGCTGGCCGAAGCCGTGAAAGAACTTTTTCCAGAAACACAGATTACCATTGGCCCTGCCATTACCAACGGGTTCTATTATGACTTTTATCGTGAAACGCCTTTCACACCCGATGATTTTGGCAAGATTGAAAAGCGCATGGCCGAGATCGTGGACCGCGATGAGGCAATCACCCGTGAGGAATGGGATCGCCCTAAAGCCATACAATTCTACAAGGACCAGGGAGAAGCCTTTAAGGCAGAGCTCATTGAAAGCATTCCTGGCGATGAGCCTCTCAGTTTTTATCGCCAGGGAAATTTCATCGACTTGTGCCGGGGGCCCCATCTTCCCTCCACAGGCAAACTCGGTAAAGCGTTTAAACTCATGAAGCTGGCGGGAGCTTACTGGCGTGGCGACCATAACAACCCGATGCTGCAACGCATCTATGGAACCGCTTGGGCAACGGAACAACAACTCAAAGATCATCTGCTGATGCTGGAGGAAGCCGAAAAGCGCGACCATCGCCGCTTAGGGGCAGAGCTTGACCTGTTCCACATTCAAGAAGAGGCCGTGGGAAATGCGTTCTGGCATCCCAAGGGATGGACCCTTTATCGGGGCCTTGAGTCCTTTATCCGGCAACGACTGGAGGCCAACAATTATGTCGAAGTTAAGACACCTCAATTGCTAGATCGATCTTTGTGGGAAAAATCCGGTCACTGGGAAAAATTCCGCGACGATATGTTTACGGTCGAATCGGAAGACAAAGTCTTAGCCATCAAGCCCATGAGCTGTCCTTGTCATGTGCAAATTTTCAAACAAGGCATCAAAAGCTATCGGGATCTCCCTTTACGCATGGCGGAGTTTGGAACTTGCCATCGCAATGAACCTTCCGGCGCTTTGCATGGATTGATGCGCGTTAGAGCCTTCGTCCAGGATGACGGGCATATCTTCTGTACCCCTGAACAAATTGTGTCAGAAACCAAAGACTTTTGTGATTTGTTGAAGGCTGTCTATAAAGACCTTGGTTTTACGGACATCAAAGTGCGCTTTTCTGACCGCCCCGAAAAGAGAGCAGGTAACGACGACGTTTGGGACTTGGCTGAAAAGGCTCTCTTTGAGGCCACGACAGCGGCTGGGTTAGAGTATACGTTGAACCCTGGCGAAGGCGCTTTTTATGGGCCAAAGCTGGAGTTTGTCTTGCGGGATGCCATTGGTCGTGATTGGCAATGCGGCACGCTTCAGGTCGATTATGTTTTGCCGGAACGCCTTGATGCGTCTTATGTGGGCGAAGATGGCAAGAAGCACCGCCCTGTCATGCTCCATCGTGCTATTCTTGGAACGTTTGAGCGGTTCATCGGCGTGTTTATTGAACATTGTGGCGGGAAATTCCCTTTCTGGCTCACCCCCATTCAAGTGACCGTCGCGACCGTCACCTCTGATGGCGACGCTTATGCCCAACAGATTTGTAAAACGTTAAAAGAGCATGGTATTCGGGCTGAAGTTGATTTGCGCAATGAAAAGATCAGTTACAAGATTCGGGAACTCTCCTTGCAAAAGATACCCGCCATCCTGGTGGTGGGAAACCGAGAGGCTGAAAACGGGACCGTCGCGGTGCGCCGTCTGGGGGGAGAAGCGCAGGAAGTCTTGCCCTTTACCCAAGTCCTGGAGCAATTGGTGAAAGAAGCCAAAGTGCCCGTATGATCAAACAAACACTTGTTCTTTCTTTATTGTTGACCTCTGTCCAAGCGATGGCTTCAACGCCTTGTCCAACGTGTAAGAAAGGATATGTGGCCTCATCATTGGAAGAGGTTCTGATCGCTCGGCAAAAAGCGAAAGGGTTAGACCTCAAAACAATATTAGAGGATTCTTCCATCTCTCAGGATAAAAAAGGAGAAAGTGCCCTAGAGAAATTGCCCATCACACATAGGGTGAACCAAGGTCAGAAGAACACATATCAACCACACACCTCCAGGTCGCGCGCGCCCAAAAGGGATGAAATTTTAGGAGCTATCGACGCTTCCCCCAAATCACCGCCAGCAGGGAGCATCTATTTTTCACAAGATCAAGGCAACAAAAATCTGCGGGGGACTTTTGATAGAACCATGGCATTTGGCATGCAACAGCAATTACAGCAGCATATTCGAAATCTAAGAAGATAACCCTTATCTTTTTGCTCCCCGTGTCCTGTAAGCCACACAGACGAGAAAAATTTTTGTTTTAAAATTTTAATGGTTTTTTTTCTTGATTCTTTTTTGAACGCTACTTAAAGTGGCGATGAGGTTTGAGATTTTAGAGAAATGAACTGCTCTTCTTGGCCTCATTGTTAAGGAAGCGTGACGCACGAGTGCTAGAACACAACATGCGCCACTGACCAAGTAACCAACCAAAACCGAAGGAGGTTGATCAAATGGCTAAGTCCTATATAGCCTACATTGGGCAATTTTTCCAAGACCTGTTCCAAAGAACCATTCACAAACCTGAACCGCCAGGGGTGCGTCTCTTTTAACCCTATGCATCAAGGAAGGTAGGGGTTGCCTCCTGTCTTCCTTTATTTGCGTGATGTTTGAGGGGGGACGTCCTTTGGAGAAATTTTTGCCTTTGAATTAAGGCAACAGCCTCATTATGTCATTGCGAGGACTGCGAGCGTAGCGCTGCAGGACGCGGCAATCCATGTATTTTTATATTCTTAAAGCATGAGACCTGAAAAGTTCATTGAATACATGGATTGCCGCGTCCCGCCACGCACTCCCGAGCTACGCCTACGGCTTCGCCGTGGCGAGTCGTGCTTGCGCTCCTCGCAATGACGTAACAAATAAATATCCTCCCCCCAAGCATTCACATGCCACCAATTAAAAAGAACAAGGAAAATGTGAATGATTGTTATCCTCCCTTTAGACGGCACCCCAGCCGAACACTTTGAAAGTTACGATGCGCTTCTTGAATGCATTATGGAAATCGAGAATGAAAAGCATATTGATGATACGCCTATGGATTGGCGTTTTACGATTTATCCGCCGACAGAGGTGGCAGCCCTTTATGCCCTTAGCCAAGAACCTTGTGCAGCTATAGAGGAGGCTTTTGAGGAAGATCTCCCTTTAATCGAGATTTGTACAGGGGACTATAAAAAACCCCTCTACATTGCACTTACCCCTAATGTTGATATGGATTACTTGAAGAAAAAATGGTGCACAGATTACGGCACGTACCACAACCTCGTCGTGAAGGAACTTTGAAGAATGCCCCCTACCCCAGCCGGTCCTTTAACGGTCCCGTTGGCTGGGCGGGCTCAAGGTCTTTTTCAGTCAGGGTGAAGGGAATACTGCTCCGCTCCCCTGGCGCTAGATGGTCTTCGGTCTGTTGATAGGCGACGTTGCGCCAATTGCCATAGAGCAAGGTTAAATAAGGCGCCGGGGTTTTTGGCCCCCACACCTCAAGATCACCAAATTTATACTTCTTTAAAGGAAACAAATCTTTTTCAAACACGTAAGCGGGCCACCTTTTATAGGCCTCAGGGCTATAATAATGGAATTTATCCCCATCTTTCGCCATCATAAACACATCGCAACACACGTTATGCAGACGATCCTCTTTATTTTCAATCAGAAAGATTTTAAACCCAAAGTACGCTTCGTCAACTTCATAACCCAGTTTCTCAAGGTCTGGAATGAGTTGTTGGAACCGAAAGCCATCTTCAAACCGCAAACCAATATCGATGTCCCCATCCCACGGAATGATCCCTTGATGCCGAACGGCCCCTAACAACGTTCCTGAATCTACCCAATAGAGAAGCTTATGTTTTTCAAAAAGCTCATGAACATCTTTCATCAATTGATATAATTTTAAAATGTGCTTTCCTTTAGTTCGATCAACCTGATAAATCGCCTTATACCAAGAACTATTCATAATCGGTTGCGTGATCCAGTCATGGCTAGGACTGTGCCGGAAAAAATGGATGATATGGTCTTTCATAAACAAGGTTGGAATCAAGATCATATTCAGCAGTAAAGACAGGCGGAAAATCACTTGCAAGAAACGCGTTGGGGGGGTCGCGGGGGGAAGTGTCACCACATCATTTCTCCTAAGATAAACAAGCCTCTTAAGATTATGATAGTCAATAATCCCTCCTCTGGCCAGAGGGGCAAAATGTAAAGACCAGGCGTTGCTTACCAAGCAATCATCTGTGTTTAAGGCTTGCGTTTATGGCAAAAATTGCGTAACGTTCGCAAGAGCTATATATGTCCCCTTCGTCTAGAGGCCTAGGACACCGCCCTCTCACGGCGGCAACACGGGTTCGAATCCCGTAGGGGGCACCAATCTAACTAAATTGGCACAAACACAAATATTAAGGCCATATTTCTCTTTCTTGGGAGATTTTTGACTTCTCCTTATTTTTTCCTACTTTTTGCTAAAAAAATCTGTTATACTGCCCTTGTAAGTTGCTTTAGAAGTTCCAAGTCCTGACTTAGACCTCTTTAAGCGGCCATTATTAGTACTTAAAGGAGTCTTTTCAAGGTGAGTAAAAAATTATACGTTAGCAATTTGGCTTTTGCCATGTCCGATTCAACTTTAGAAGAGTTGTTTGGATCTGTTGGTCAAGTTGTGTCTGCAAAAGTTATCACAGACCGTGATACCGGCCGCAGCAAGGGTTTCGGATTTGTTGAAATGTCAACAGACGCAGAAGCCGCCGATGCAATTGAAAAATTGAACGGCACAGAAGTTCTGGGACGCGCTATCGGCGTTTCCGAAGCTCGCCCACAACAACCTCGTGAAAATCGCGGTTTTGGTGGCGGCGGTGGAAATGGTGGTGGACGTGGCGGCCCTGGTGGACGCAGTTCCTCCGGTGGCGGGTACAGCCGTTCCGGCTTCTAATTAGAAGTTCCTAACCGAATTTGTCAAAAGGCAGGGTTTTTATACCCTGCCTTTTTTTTCTATGCCCATCACCATCCCCTTAATAAGGACAAAGATTTCGGTTTAAATAACAAAATCGTTGACATTCTTTTTGATATGGGTGATGTCGGCAATGTTTAGCCCAATGTCGATAATCTTTATGGTACCAATTCTCCGTATTCCAATGAGAATGTTTATGCCGATGACGGTGGCACCTTTGAGGGTGTCGGTGACAATAGTTTGAAATAAGCTCAATCTCTCCCTTCACACCCTCTAAGGCTGCTGTCTGATATAGCACAGCTCCTGCCCCATCCCCTGACAACAGGGCAAATATTCCCGCAATTAATAGTTTCTTTAAAGCCATCTTATCCCCCTCCTCCTATAAGTCTGTACAATACAAAATAGGTTTTTTGGCTTAAGGAACAATAGACTATAGCCATCTTTTTGTGCTATACCTGGGTATCTATTTCATTAAAATTAAAAAGATAGATTTTGAGAGAAGGAAATACATTATGAAAAAATTCATATTTTTAGGTTTACTTATTATCCTTGGGATATCTTTCGCGCAAGGAATGGACACCCGTCCTACACGCATTGAGGACCGCTGTAAAGTTTTTGAATCCTATTATTTAAATCAACCTGAGAATAATGATCCGGGAATTTTCGATCATATGAAGAGCTGGCATGAGGCGGACTTTGTTGCCCTGTATCACACCGTGCAACTCCCCGCAAATCAGGAGAAATTGCAAGGTATCCGTGAAGGCTTAAACCAATCATTTGAAACCCAGACCGTCACCCACAGCAAAATTGCGGTTGCTTATTTATTATATAGTATGGTTACCAGCTCAATATCAGAAATGGAATTGCAAGGGGATACCGACGGTGCCATCGAAAGCGAACGTGTTGATAGGACTATCCATTACGGTAGAGAGTATATTGCTAAGAAAGGAACATCCGACTATACCACGGATCCTATGGAACTTTATGGAATAAATTATGCATTGGGAAAAATTGCTTTATGGGATCAGGACGACCTACGATGGTTGCCTTTTGTGTCTCTTTCTGGCGCTGCTCGTTTTCGCCCCCTCAACAGCCAATTTGGTATGAAAGCCCCTTTAATAGGCCTACCCCTTGGAAGAGGAGCTTATGATGGAAATTTAAACGTGACACCTTTTGACCACATTGCCCATGATATCCTTCACGGTGGCTTTAGTTCTCTTTGCCCTGAAGCCGTTAAGTTTGTATATGATATCTATCGTAAAGCAGACGCCATTGTGAGAGATATTAAGGAACCCAAAGTTAAAACTCTATGCGATTTCTCTCTCTTTGAAGTAGGGCACGAAGCGAAATTTTGTATAATGAATCATCCAGCAATGACAATGAACACCGAGGGAGTACCAGAGTTTCCAAGTGTTGTTACAAAAACTGCTATTGAAGCAGCATGCGATATGCGTCTTGAAGAGATTAACATAGAAATAAATAAAGTTTATGGATTGGGACCCTCTGCTGATTACTTCGATTTTCATTCCCAGTCTATTAAGCCATGGCCGAATAAAGATGCTTTATTAACATTGTCGCCATTTGTGAATCCTCAAACCGGGGTGTTATATTCCCTTATAGAGATAATCAATCATTTTGGTTTTAACAAAGACACGGTTCTTAGTGTAGAAGAGATAACTGATAAAATCAGCCCAGGCTTTTTAAACTCTTTGCCTGATTCTCAGCACTCCTGTTTTGATCATTGGAGATTGGTGGTTCTTCATCTGAATTTTTATAACCAACTTATTGGACTTAAGGCGTTTTTCAATAGAAATGGAATGGAATTTGACTTGTGGAAAGGCAATGAATTTCAAGCCGACGCCATAAGTGCCTTTTTCAAAGAGGCTTGCGAAACCTTTAAAAGAGAAGTGGGGCCACATTTTAAGAATTTTTTTGATAGCTAAAAAAAGACCCTAACGCGAAGTCTTCTTTTTATCGCTTAAGCTTAATTTCTTCATATTAACCAATAAGTTGAAAAATAAAGTTATTTTTTCAACGATGGTACAGGCTGAGTCATTACAATTTTATAATGAGATAGTCCCGCCAATGGAAAACAGAAGATTAGCTTGAATGATAGACCCACTTTGCGCCATAAATAGGCCATGAACTTATTTTGAAAAAGGAAAAGAATAATGACACAAGGAACATTAATGGCTGGAATAATGGCTGGCAAGCGGGGATTGGTTATGGGCCTTGCCAATGATCACTCCTTAGCATGGGGTATCTCCAGGAATTTGGCAGCCCATGGCGCTGAAATTGCCTTCACCTTTCAATCTGAGGCTTTAGAAAAACGGGTCCGTCCACTTGCCCAGTCTTTAGGGTTTGACTTTGTCCTTCCTTGTGATGTCGGTAAAGAAGGCGACATCTCTCGCACCTTTGCCGCCCTTAAAGAAAAGTGGGGCACAATTGACTTCGTCGTCCATGCCATTGCCTATGCGGACAAGGAAGAACTCAAGGGCAAGTATGCGGAAACATCCCGCAAAAATTTTCTAAACTCCCTAGATATTTCTTGCTATTCCTTTACAGAAACTTGTCGGGAAGCCTCGAAACTCATGCCTGAAGGTGGTACCCTCCTCACTTTAACTTATCATGGTGCTCAACGCGTTATGCCGCACTACAACGTTATGGGCATCGCTAAAGCGGCTCTAGAAGCCAGTGTTAAATACCTTGCTGTAGACTTAGGGGGCCAAAATATTCGGGTCAATGCAATCTCTGCAGGACCTGTCAAAACTTTAGCAGCTTCCGGCATTGGCGATTTTCGCTATATCTTGCAATGGAACCAATACAATTCTCCTCTCAAACGCAATACCACACTTGATGACGTCGGCGGCGCAAGCGTTTACCTATTAAGCAACCTTTCCAGCGGTGTCACGGGCGAGATCCATTATGTTGACAGTGGTTATCACGTGGTAGGCATGAAGGCCGTAGACGCCCCTGATATTGCAACGGTATAGATATCCCTTGTTAACGAGTTGGTAAGATCTTCAACCATAGGATAAGGGCAAGAGGCTCTTAGCACCGGAGGGAAGTCAATGCGACGTTTTATTGTTGGCACTTTTGCGATTATTGGAGTCCTCACGTTTATTCTCCTATTGACCCTCGGTTGGTCCTTGCATCGCCTGACGTCCCCTTCTCTCCCTCTTATGGGCTCACAAGACGCCATCGTCTTAAATCTAACCCTCGGCAATCAACAACTCTCTGAACAGCCTCACGGCGGAGGTATTACGTCCATGATCGAGGGGGCTTCTCCTTCTGTTTATTCGATTGTGGCGGGTCTTGGCCATGCCGCCAAAGACAAAAATGTGAAAGGCGTCTTACTGACCCTAGAGGGCAATGCCTTAAAAATTGCAGCAACCCAAGAGATTCGAGATGCTATAAAAGCCTTTAAGGCCTCCGGAAAATTCATTTATACCTACACAGACTCTTTTGGTGAGCACTCCAATGGAACCAAGAATTATTACCTCGCTGCAGCAACGACAAAAATATGGATGATGCCTTTGGGTACCTTAAACTTGATCGGGGTCGCTGTAGAAATTCCCTTTGCAAAAAAAGCCCTGGAAAACTTTAAAATTCGCCCCCAAATGGGTCGCCGCGAAGAATATAAGGGGATGGTTGAATCCTTCACGGAATCTGATTTTACCCCTCCCTATAAAGAAAATATGCAACGAATTATAGATGCCCTCATCACCCAAATTGTTGCTGATATTGCTGTAGATCGCGGATTAACCGTCGATCAGGTGCGAAATATCCTAGATACAGCCCCTCACCTCCCCGAGAAAGCTCTCGCCGCAAAAATGATCGATGAACTTGGTTACAAGGATCAGGTCAAAGATGCCATCGAAAAACGTATCGGCAAAAAACCTCAATATGTACCGTTCGATTCTTATGTTCACACATTAAATACATCTTCGAAAGGAGAGAAGATCGCCATAGTTTATGCAGAAGGCACCATTGCTAAAGGGAAAGCAGGGTGGAACCCCCTATCGGATGAATCCGTCATGGATGCGGTTGAAGTTGCGAAAAGCATTCGAAACGCTGCTGAAGACAGCACTATTAAAGCCATCATCTTGCGGATCGATTCTGGTGGAGGCAATCCTATTGCATCAGAAATCATTGGCAGAGAAATGGACCGCGCAAAGACGAAAAAGCCTACGGTTGCTTCCCTATCCAATTATGCGGCTTCTGGAGGATACTGGATTGCCTGTGGCGCCCACAAAATCGTGGCGCAACCTGGAACAATGACCGGATCTATTGGCGTATTTGCTGGTAAAATTGTTACAGAAGGATTTTGGGAAAATTACGGTGTCCATTGGGGTGAAATCCATAATGGCAATAACTCAACCATCTGGTCAACAGGCCAAGACTATTCGGAAAGTGGCAGAAAAAAACTCGATGAGTACTTAGATCAGATTTATGATGTTTTCTTAAAAAAAGTTTCTGTGGGTCGAAACCTATCCGTCGAAAACGTACGCCATATCGCAAAAGGACAAGTTTGGAATGGCGTGGAAGCAAAAGAAAACGGCCTCGTTGACATTTTGGGTGGATTGATTACAGCTATTCAAGTTGCCAAAAAAGAAGCAGGCTTAGCAGATGACGCCCCCGTAACCCTCGTTCACCTTCCAGCCGAAAAAACTGTCTTGTCGATGCTGTTTGACCGTCATCGGGAAGATGGGGTTAGCATCTTTGCTCGATACCCAAGCTTACGTATGGTCTTGCAAAAATTGGAGGGCCTCTTTGCCAAACCTCAAATCGAACTGAAAATGAATGAGGCGATGCAAGAGACGCTTAACCAATAGGACAGGACCATTGTAAAGTCCTGAAGAGCGAGAAATTTATAAAAAAGGGCTTTTACAATAAATTTCTTGACATAAACCGCTAACAACGGTAGACAAAATAGAGACGTGTATTACAAATACACATGAATATATGTATCATTTTTAATTTTTGGGAAAGTGACCCCCATGTTTGCAGTAATCAAAACCGGCGGTAAACAATATACCGTCCACGAGAATGATATTCTTTGGATTGAAAAGCTCGAAGCTGAGCCTGGCGCTTCCATTATTTTAGATGAAGTCCTCATGGTCGGCGACGGGAAAAAAGTAACTGTTGGCACACCAACAATTACAGGCGCAACGGTTAAAGCCACTGTTGTGGAACAGATGCGCGACCGTAAAGTTATTATCTTTAAGAAAAAGCGCCGTCACAACTATCGTCGCAAAAAAGGGCACCGTCAACATTTGACTGTCTTGAAAATTGAAAAAATAGTCGCTGGGTCTGGAAAAGCCGCAGCAGCTGCAGAAAAATAGCCTTCTACTAGGATTACGAGGAGATAAGTTATGGCACAAAAAAAAGGTGGTGGAAGTACCAGCAACGGTCGGGATTCTGAAGGTCGGCGACTGGGTGTCAAGAAATTTGGACAAGAACATGTCTTAGCTGGGAATATTCTCGTTCGTCAACGGGGCACCAAATTCCATCCAGGAAAGAACGTTGGCATGGGCAAGGACCATACCTTATTTGCCTTGATTGAAGGATTTGTTGAGTTCAAACGTGGACAGAAGAATCGTTCATTTATCTCCGTGGTTCCAACGCTAACCGTACACTAAATCATGCGCGCCCTTGTCCCAGGCTATACCCATCAGCCTTCAAAAACGGGGAATTTTGGATCTAAGAAGACGCCAAAGATCGTCGACTAAAAAGCCAGTTTTTGGATGGGACGTAGGTACAATTTTTAGCTTAAGTTCCAAAGGAAAATTCTTTATAAAAGTTACCTCAAAACCTCTTCCTTTACTCAAAGCATGTAGGTTTATATGAATACGGGCCCGGAGGTTTAGGTATCGCTATCCCCCCCGAAAGATTTAGGCATAACTGTTCCGTCGAACGACGCATCACTGCAAAGCCATAGGCATAGCTGGGAACGCAGCAACCCATATATTTTTTAAATATTCCACACAGTATGATGCTGACGGATCTCTGTGCTTCGCTCACGATTACGGAATTATATTAATTCTAATATAATTCGTGTTAGCGTTTCCTTAATTTTTTTTGCCCATAATCTAAGAATGACTGTTGATTTCCAGGGCTGTTGAGAATGATCAAAAAAACCATAAGGTTGCTTTGTATTTGGGGCGCTGCCCTTCACATGGGGGTTGGCAGTGAAATTCCCCTTGAGCAGATTCAAGGTCTCTATACACCTTTTCTGCCCGATAATTCAGACCTGTCCCTTGTGCAAGGCATGATAGCCCTTCGCACAGATATTCTTAAAAATATCCGGCTTAAGGGTTATTATGGGCCTAAAAATGATAAGTTTATTTGCCATTATCAAATTACAACGCCTCGCCCTGGGCATGAACCGCAAGAAAAGACAAATTGCCCCCAGGACAATACGACAGCCATTATTCAACAACTCTTCCCGTCAGCTGCCGGTGAGTTTAGCGTGCCAAGTCTGACAAGTGACTTTTTTAGAGCCAATAAGGCTCAATTAGGTAAGATTTTAATACCCTTTCATGAAGCGCGACAAAAGAAACTACCTTATGACGAGGCTTATAAAGTATTACGGGAGGCGTTTGGAAAGTTAAAGATAAACACTTCAGATGCTGCAGCTTTAAAAAAGGAATGGAAAATAGATAATTTGGATTTCTTACTGGATAATTATGCAAAGATTTTTGCCGGGTCATTGGCAGAACAAGACCAATATCCTGAAGGAATTGTGGAAACAGCACTTTTAGCTTTTATGTGGAAACTGACAGATAAACGAGAGGGCTTTGATGTACTCATGAAAGACCTACAAGGGAAATTAGCCTTCCCTAAAGATACTCCACAAAACAAGGTTAAACAATGGCAACAGACATTGAGTGGAAATCTAAGCCGAACACCCAAAAAATACCCTGAAGCCTCAACGCCGCATAAAAATACCCCAGCTTCGCCAGCTAAAAATACCCCACCCCTTTGGTGCCCCATGATGGGCGGCTATGTGCCCCTTCTTCCTGGCACCATAAGTAAACAGATCATTTTATAATGGCGCCACAGCCAGTTTGCA
>CAMCRD010000025.1 GCA_945877185.1 Candidatus Finniella inopinata
TTTGTTAAATGTTGCTCGTTTAACTCCGGTTAAGCGGCGAAAGGCTTCTTCTTCTAACGTGCTTATTGTTTTGTATTTCATGATGCACCTCCTGATTGGCATCACCATACAGATAATTTATCTAAAATTCGAGTTTCGAAAGAGGTCTAATGTTTTAAAAATAAAAAGGCGCGTAATGTGTGGATTTTGTCTATCTTTGGGAGAAATTTGGGAACAAATGGGATGAATTATTATGGTTTACCCCGGCATAGGCTTTAGCTGTGGGGTATGAGGGGGGAAGAAACGGGGGTCATGGCATAGGTGGCCATCAGTCAATTGTGTGAGAGCCCCCGATCTCTCGAGGGCTCTTCATGTAAGAAAATAAGAGATATTTTCTCCCTTATTTGTCAGCTTTATCAGCCTTGGAAGCTTTTCCATTCTTGCCTTCTTGAGCTTCTTGGGATTTTTGTTGCTCATAAAGGGCAGCAAAATCAACCGGCACAAGCATCAGGGGCGGAAAACCACCATCACGTGTCACATCCGCTAGGATATTTCTGGCAAAAGGAAATAACAAACGAGGGGCTTCAATCATGAGAAGAGAGCCCGCATCAGCCTCCTCAACCGTATCTGCTAAAGTGACAATACCCGCATAGCTTAATTCTGTAACAAAAAGGGGGGCCTTCTCGCGGGTTGCATCAATGCGAATATCCAGAATCACTTCAAAATTCCGACCTCCAAGATTTTCAGCTTTGGCTTGAATTCCGACAGAGATACTTGGTTGAACGTTGTTTTCATTGGTAAAAGATGCGATTGGGCTTGGGTTTTCAAAAGATAAATCCTTGATGTACTGTGCGTGAATCGTAATTGGCAAAGCCATCGCAGCAGGTGCATTCGTTTCTGTTGACATTTGTGTTTCCTCCTTCATGATATTGTATTATCTTCAAGTTGTAGCAACTTGAAACCAACTTCGTCTAGACTAGAATAACGCATGAATGGTTACGAAACTCTTGACGATCGATAGAATTGCTGAAAACAATGTAGAAAAGTGACCTGAAGGAGCTATGATAATACGGATGATGGAAATACTTTTTTTTGCTGCTTTAACAGGGTATATGATTTTTCGGCTATGGGCCGTGCTGGGCAAGCGCACAGGATTTGAGGCACCTCCTCCCCCCAAAACATCAGATAAAGATGCAGATAATGTGATTGCCTTGCCAATCCGCTCCTCACAAAAGCAACAATCGCTCCAAGAGAAGCCCTCCCCTTCAGAACTTAATCCATCGATTGAGGAGGGCTTGAAGAAAATTCAAGCTGTCGATCCTGCCTTCCGCTTAGATCATTTCTTGAAGGGCGCTATCACCGCTTTTGAAATGATTGTGGAGGCTTTTGCCACCGGCGATAAAAGCACCTTGAAATCTCTCTTAAACCCATCTGTCTTTAAGTCATTTATTGGCGCCCTTCAAGACCGCGAAGAAGCAGGGCAAACCGTTGAGACGAAAATTGTTGATTTAAAAGACCCAGAAGTCACCAGCATTGATATTAAAGGGAAACGGGAACAAATTACTCTCAAATTTGTCAGCGAGCAAATTATTGTCACAAAAGATGCAGAAGGCAAAATCTTGGATAACCCCGCCCACTTAACCTTAACCATGAATGATATTTGGACTTTTAGCCGTCTCATTGGATCTAAAGACCCAAATTGGGTTTTGGTTGCCACGCGTATCGAAGGCAACTAACCTATGGCTAACTTACCAGGGCTCGGACTATTGGCTCTTGCTGTTATGTCTATGGTCTTGGTTGGATGCCAAACGCAGCCTATGGGGCCCTGTCGCCTTGATTTAAGACCTGCCACCTACAAAGACTTACCCGGATGGAAAGAAGACAAAACGCTGAAGGCGCTGTCCGCTATAAAACGGTCTTGCGCCACCATATTAAAAAAAGATTCCAGCGCCCCTATGATCACCAGGGGCGATAGAGAGGGCACTGCCTCAGACTGGCACCCCTTTTGCAATCAAATTTTGGACAATCCCCCCAAAACAGAATCCGCTTTAAGGGAAGTGATTCAACGCCATTTAAAACCCTATCTTGTTACGTGTTCAGGAGAAAGCAATGGCTTATTCACCGGCTACGACGAGCCACAACTTCGAGGTTCCAGGCATCGTCAGGGACGTTATCAGACGCCCCTTTACCGCCTCCCAGGCTCAAAGATTCGCTATAAAGGGATGCCAAGAAGCCGCATTGTCAGAGGTGGATTAAAGGGTCGCGGCTTAGAGCTGGTGTGGGTTGATGATCCCATCGCTGCTTTCTTCCTTCAGATTCAAGGCTCCGGCCGCGTGCGTCTTGAAAATGGCCAAATGATGCGGCTCGGATATGCGGGAACCAATGGATGCGGCTACCACGCCATTGGAAAAACCTTAATTGAACGGGGGGCCCTTTCTTCTTCTAATATCTCTCGACAAAGCATTATCGCTTGGCTGAAAGCTCATCCAAGACAAGCGGAATCTGTGATGTCTTTAAATAAGTCATATGTGTTTTTCCGCAGTCGGTATGGGGAGGGCCCTATCGGAAGCCAAGGCGTTGCTTTAACGCCCCAACGCAGCCTTGCCATTGATCGGGACTATATCTCCCTCGGCACACCGATATGGATTAATTTGGAACACCCTGACGTCGGGGCGCCGCGGATTCAATCTCTCGTCGTTGCACAAGATACCGGAGGCGCCATTAAAGGCGGTGTTCGGGGCGATCTCTTCTGGGGATGCGGCGACGAAGCCGCAGAATTGGCCGGACGCATGAAGTCACGGGGAGAATATTACCTACTGTTGCCGAAATGACCCGAAAGCGAAGGAATCTCACCGATGATGAAAAAGCCTTATGGGATCATGTTGCCAAAAAAATTAACCCCCTGAAAGCAGAGAAGAAGCGCCTCACGCCCCCCTCTTCAAAAACAAAAGCGCCTATCCGTCCCCCTCTTCGAGAAAAGCCATCCTTTTCACAACTTCCTGAAGAACCCCCTATTCACAACAAGGCGCCTTCCTCAACCCACCGCATTCGCCGCGTCCGTCAAGTTGACATCCAAGCCCGCTTAGATCTCCATGGCTATAACCGCGAACAAGCCCGCAAACGGCTGGGACAATTTTTAGTACGGTGCCAAGGTCATGGATATTTATGGGTTTTGGTCATTACAGGCAAAGGGCGGCGTCCTTTAATCAACGAAGAACCTTATAACACCCCGCCTCGTGCGACCTTGCGTGACCTTGTCCCCCAATGGCTAGAAGAGCCAGCTTTGCGCTCTATCGTATCCGCATATACCGTTGCCAAACCCCAAGATGGGGGAGCAGGCGCTCTCTATGTTCGATTGAAACGGCTTCCCTAAGGTCATTTGCTGCTTGATAAGAAATGGACAAATTTGCATTATGATTGCAAATTTGTCCAAATTAAGTCATGATATCTTTATGAAATTGATAAATCGATCATTAGCCCCCCATATTCTAAAGGCAGCCCAACAACTGCCTGTTGTAACGATTACGGGTCCTCGTCAATCCGGGAAAACAACCCTTGTTCGATCTTTATTCCCGGATAGGCCCTATATCAACCTAGAGGGACTTGATGATCGTCGCTTAGCTCAGCGTGATCCACGAGGTTTTCTAGAGCAATATCCTGATGGCGTGATTTTGGATGAAATTCAACATCTCCCTGAACTCTTCTCCTATATCCAATTATTTGTGGACGAACGCCAAAAACCAGGACAAATCATCCTCACAGGATCACAGAATTTCCTTCTCATGGAGAAAGTGACACAAACTCTTGCTGGGCGAGTGGCTATCTTTCAACTTCTACCCTTCAGCTCCCGCGAGGTCAAACCATCCTTGCCTATAAGCGCCCAGATGCTCAAGGGGTTTTACCCGCGCCTGTATAGCCAAGCCATTGATCCGAAATTGTTTTACGATAACTATATAACCACCTACATTGAACGCGATGTTCGACAACTCAAGAATATTATGAACCTATCACAATTCCGTATTTTCATGGAGATGTGCGCCTATCGAGTGGGGCAACTCCTTAATTTATCATCACTCGCGCTCGACTGTGGTATTTCGGTTAATACGGCCAAACACTGGCTCTCCCTTCTGGAAACAAGTTATATCATCTGTCTGATTCGGCCCTATCATAAGAATTATGGGAAAAGGCTTGTAAAGATGCCCAAGCTCTATTTCTATGACGTTGGTATCGCTGCACATTTAGCTGATGTCAGGGCAGATACGATAGATCGGCACCCCTTGAAAGGTAATCTGTTTGAAAATATGGTTATGATGGATATTTATAAATCACTTCTCCCTGACAGGCCCCGCCTCTATTTTTGGCGTGACAAAGTTGGAAACGAAGTGGATGGCTTGGTAGAAACAACCCAAGGACTGGTCGCCATCGAGGTTAAGTCCTCTCAGACTTTACAACCAGACTACACACGTGGCCTGTTTCACTTTCACAAACTAGCGCCAGATGCGAGGTCTTATGTCATTTACGGTGGTAGAGAAGAAAAACGATCAGAAGAGGTGAACTACATTCCCTGGTCAAAAATGGACAAATTTGCATTTTGATTGCAAATTTGTCCGAGTCATCTAGAAATTACCATATACTTGAAGAACTCAATTTAAACGGAATAACAAGAAATAAGGAGCCTTTCGAATGACCCAAACTCTAACCGGCAATCCTAACCTTATTGATCCTGGCTTCAATGAACTCCCCGCTAATCCCCTTCTTCTGTTTCAAAAATGGCTGGAAGAAGCTGAAAGGCTGGCCGTGAAAGAACCAAGGGCTTTGGTTCTATCAACGTCAAACAAATTGGGACATCCATCCAGTCGGGTTGTTTTCTTAAGGGCTTGCGACGAAACGGGCATTATATTTGCATCCGGTGAAAAGAGTGCGAAAGGAAAAGAACTCGCCTCAAATCCATGGGCAGCTGGAACCTTATGGTGGCCAGAGAGCATTCAACAAATCAATTTTCAAGGTCAAGCTCATCGCGTCTCCCCTGAAAAATCCGATGAGATATTCCAGTCAAGAACACGGGAAGCGCAAAGTGTTGCTGTCGTATCCCAACAAAGCACCCCTTTAACGGATGAAGAAGGCCTCAAGCATCAAGTGGCAAACCTCATGAATTCAACAAGGAAAATTGACCGCCCTCAAGATTGGCATGCCTACCACCTGATGATAGAGACAATTGAATTCTGGCATGGCAGCACAGATCGTTTTCACAAACGGCTTCGTTATAATTTAGTAGAGGGATCCTGGCGCTATCAATATCTACAGCCGTGAATACAGATCCTAAAGATTTTTGAATAAATTCAAGAAGCCAACATCTAATGGTTGAAGTTTTTGCCTTTATTCTTTAAATATGAAGGATACAGATCGTAATAAAACATCCAACAATTCAATAGAGGAGGGTTTTCATGGGAATGAGTTTTGGCCATATGGCTTTGTTGCTCGTAATTGTGTTGGTTATCTTTGGCGCTGGCAAATTGCCCCGAGTTATGGGGGATATTGCTAAAGGCTTAAAAGCCTTTAAAGATGGCATGAAAGATGGCGAAGACGGTGATAAAATTGCAAAACTTCCCGATGATAAAAATCATGCTGCCTGATTGGTATAACGAATGATTGATTTCGCATGGTCTGAATTTTTATTTATAGCATTCATCGCTTTAATCTTCATTGGCCCCAAAGAACTTCCAACAGTCTTAAGGTATATCGGCCGTATGGTGGGGAAAGCCCGGGCATTCACAAAAGAATTCTCATCCCAGCTTGACCTTGAGACCCATATAAATCCAGAAGGTGACGACCAAAATCCTAAAACATCCGCAGATCCAAAAATCGTGCCTTTCCAGCCCTCCAAAGACCAAAAACCATGATACCAGAAACCCGCCCGGAACCTCTTGCAGATACCCCCCAACCTCTTCTTCAGCACCTCCTGGAATTGCGCCAGCGGTTGATTTATGCCTTGATCGGGTTCTCTATCGCTTTCATTTTATGCTATGCTTTTGCTGAAGAAATCTTTCGGTTTCTCGTTCAGCCCCTGGCCACATTATTGCAAGAAAAGGGTCATCGCCGCCTTATTTATACAGGTCTTACCGAAGCATTTTTAACCTACATGAAGGTTGCCGCTTTTGCCGCTGCTTTCTTATCCTTTCCTGTGGTTGCTTCTCAACTCTGGATGTTTATCGCTCCGGGGCTTTATCGCCAGGAACGAAAAGTCTTTATTCCCTTATTGATTGCAACGCCGGTTCTCTTTCTCATGGGAGCCGCCTTTGCCTACTACGTTGTTTTTCCAACGGCCTATGCGTTTTTCTTAAGCTTCGAGACGCCCGGATCAACAGGTCAACTTCCCATTCAACTCGAAGCAAAAGTCAACGAATACTTGTCTTTCGTCATGCGGCTCATCTTTGCTTTTGGCATTAGTTTTGAGCTGCCCGTTTTATTGACATTATTAGCCAATGTGGGTATGGTTACCGCACAGGGACTTATCGCCAAATGGCGCTTTGCCATTGTGGGCATATTCATCGTCGCTGCCGTCGTTACACCACCAGATATGCTGAGCATGGTGGGATTGGCTATACCCCTCATTATCCTTTATGGGGTGTCGATTCTCATGGTAAAGTGGGTTGAGCGAAAGAACCAATAGAACTCTATAGAGATTTGTAAGATATGCTAGATCTAAAATTAATTCGTGCCCAACCTGACATCGTAGACCTGGCGTTTCAGCGCCGAGGCAAGCCGCTCGTGAGCGCAGAAATTTTAGCTCTCGACACGAAACATCGAGCAGCCCTCACCGAGCTTCAAACCTGCCAAACAAATCGCAATGCCCTTGCCAAACAATTTGGCGAGGCCAAACGCAAAGGGGAAGACACAACCGCTTTATCGGCTAATTCTGATCGCCTGAAGACCGAGATTTCGAAATGGGAAAAAGAAGTCGAGGCTTATGAACGTGACTTACAGGACTTATTGTCATCCTTACCCAATTTACCCGCAAATGATGTACCTGAAGGCACGGATGAATCCCAAAATAAGGTCGTTCGCACCGTTGGAACCCTTCCCACGTTTGAGGATGCTCCCAAAGCGCATTTCGATCTGGGCGAAGCCCTCGGGTTGATGGATTTTGAGCGGGCGACAAAGATCTCTGGCGCCCGGTTCGTCGTTTTGTATCGTCATTTAGCACGCCTCGAGCGGGCCCTGGCCACTTTTATGATCGATGTTCATACCCGTGAATTCGGCTACAAAGAGGTGTATCCTCCTTTGATGGTTCTTGAAAAAACAGCCTATGGAACGAGTCACCTTCCTAAATCCCGGGACGACATGTTTCAAACAACGCAAGGCTTATGGCTTATCCCAACCGCTGAACTCGCCCTAACCAGCTTGGTTGCAGAAGAAACTTTGAGCGAACAATCTTTGCCCATACGCTTTACCGCCTATACGCCATGTTTTCGATCCGAAGCAGGCGCCGCTGGGAAAGATACACGCGGCATGATCCGCCAACACCAATTTGGGAAGGTGGAATTGGTCAGCATTACAACACCTGAACAATCAACAGCCGAACATGAACGCATGACATCTGCTGCCGAAACCATCCTTCAGCGCCTTGAACTTCCTTATCAACTTGTCGAACTTTGCACGGGCGATTTGGGTTTTCAAGCTGAAAAAACCTATGACTTGAATGTCTGGCTTCCCAGCCAAAATACCTATCGAGAAATCTCCAGTTGCTCCCGGTGCAGCGATTTTCAGGCCCGACGGATGAATACGCGATACCGCCCTCAAGCCACGGCTGCAGATCAGAAACCAACCTTACAATTCGTCCATACGTTAAATGGATCAGGATTAGCGGTTGGGCGAACGCTCGTCGCTATCATGGAAAATTACCAACAACCGGATGGCAGCATCCGCATTCCCAAAATTTTGCAGCCCTATATGGGGGGCGTTGAAGTTATTTGCAAAGAGGGTTAAAATAAAAACCATGCGTATTCTATTAAGCAATGATGATGGCATCCATGCCCCAGGCTTAAAAGCCCTAGAGAAAATCGCACGCGAATTGTCCGACGACGTGTGGGTTATTGCGCCTGAAATGGATCAAAGCGGTGCCAGCCACTCTCTCACTTTACGGGATCCTTTACGCATTCGTGCGATTTCTGAGCGGCGTTTCGCGATCAGTGGAACCCCAACAGATTGTGTGATGATTGCAACCAAACACCTTTTGAAGGGGAATCCCCCCGATTTAGTATTATCGGGCGTCAATCATGGCAGTAATTTGGCTGAAGACATTACCTATTCAGGGACTGTTGCTGCTGCAATGGAAGCAGCCCTCTTAGGAATCCCTGCAATAGCCATGAGCTTAGTAACCACGGAAAATCATCCCGCAAAATGGGCAACAGCGGAACAATATGCCCCAGACATTATCCGACGCTTGCTTAAAATTAAATTTCAGGACAATATCTTTATCAATATCAATTTTCCAGACCTTATTGCCTCTTCCGTGAAGGGGATTGCCATTACCAATCAGGGACAAAGGCGCATAGAAAGTAACTTGGAAGAACATATTGACCCTCGGGGTCGACAATATTATTGGATTGGTGCTATCCACTATGATGGAAGTGGTGATGAGGGAACAGATTTGAAGGCTAATTCCAAGGGATTGATTTCTGTGACACCTCTCTCTTTGGATTTTACCCATCGGGAAACAATGAAACAGTTAGAAAAAGTGTTTGCATAATTATGAAAAACTATAAAATGCTCCAAATTGCCCTTGCTATTTTTGCTCTTGGAACCCTCATTGGTTGTGCTTCTCGCAGTGGGCCACCCGCATCTGTGCACTATGATAAGAAGAGCACCCCCTACCATATCGTGAAAAAAGGGGATAGCATCGCTTCCATTGCTCGAAAATACGGAATGAATAAAAGGGAATTAATCCGGGTCAATGGCTTAGAATCTCCCTATCGAATTGTAAAAGGCCAACGCCTTCTTGTGCGCGCCCACAAATCCTCCATAGCAACCAAAGATAAAGGTGATGAAGGCGAAGAAACGGAAGCCCCGGCAACGGAAGAAGTTGGCTCAGTTCCAGAGGATGACGACGTTCAAGTTAAGCCTCTCGCACCCGCGCCGGGGGTACCTGCTGGAGCTGGAATGGGGGGATCTGGACAAAAGGGAGCCGTCGAATCAGAAGGCAGGTTAAACCCGGAAACGGATGATGAAATCGATGGAGATGAGGGACAAGATTCTCGCAAGCGTAAATATGATGAAGATAACATTGACGAAGCGGAAAATCGTTCCAAACGCCGGAATGTTGACCAAGCGTCAAGTCTAGCGCCCCCACCACCAGCAGCGGGTGCCTACACATGGCCTACTCAAGGCACGGTGACTCGAAACTTTAACCCTTCTGGTAAAGGGAAAGCCCAAAATGATGGCATTAATATTGCGGCCGCAAAGGGGTCTTCCGTTGTTGCCGCCAATAATGGGGTTGTTGCCCATGCTGGTAACCAACTGCGCGGTTTTGGGAATGTTGTTCTTGTCAAACACGATAATGGAACCATGACGGTTTACGCACATCTTGATAAGGTCTCTGTCAAAAAAGGAGATCTTGTGAATGGGGGCCAAAAGCTGGGCACTGTTGGGGATACAGGGACTGTTAAAGAACCGCAGCTTCACTTTGAAATACGAAAAGGACGCAAACCTATTGATCCAAATCGATACTTGAGCTAAAGAGGACTATGGTAATTTTTTTTGAAAAGGAAAATAGATAATGGGAAGTGGTTTTGATGTCATGGCTTTATTGCCTTTTGTACTGATTTTTGGTGTCTTTTATTTTTTAATTTTGCGCCCTCAGCAGCAAAAACTGAAAAAACATCAAAATATACTCGCTAATTTACGTCGGGGAGACCGTGTTGTCACCAGTGGAGGCCTGATTGGAACAATTTCCAAAGTTGTTGATGAAAGCGAAGTTCAATTAGAAATCGCGGACGATGTCCGTATTCGTCAAGTCCGCGGGATGATCACCGAAGTTTTGGCAAAGACAGATCCAGTCACGACCAACCAAAGTACCAAGGGATCTGTCCCTGCAGAGGGCGGCCCTATCTCTCCAATTGTGCGAAAATCTGGCGCCTTAAAAGAAAAGAAACCCGTTAAAACTGCTGCAAATCGATCCACAGGAAAAGCTAAAAAATGATATTTATCCCCCGTTGGAAAATTTTTTCTATCATGAGCATTTGTGCGTTGGGTATTTTATTTGCCCTGCCAAATGTGCTGCCACCCGCCCTTTATGACAAGCTTCCAGAAGTTTTTCAAAAGACGGTGAACCTTGGCTTAGAATTGCGGGGGGGATCTCACCTTCAACTGGAAGTTGACCTTAAATCTGTTTTGAAAGAACAACTGCTCAATACCTTGGATGAAGCTCGAGCGACGTTACGCAAAGAGCAAATTGGCTATGCCGGCTTAGCCGTTAACCAGCAACAAGGAAATATTTCCTTCACTTTACGAAACCCTGAAGATACGCAACAACGGGAAAAAGCCCTTAAAGCTCTCAAAAATATTGACCATCAGGCAACTGTCACAATCACATCCGAAGGACGGGGAACGATCACCCTGTCCCCAGAATCTATTGTCAACCGCAACCGCGCCGTGGTTGAACAATCTATTGAAGTTGTCCGTCGACGCATTGACGAATCTGGAACAAAGGAGCCTTTACTTCAACGTCAGGGAAATGATCGCATTATTGTTCAGCTTCCTGGAGTTGAAGATCCTGGCGAGGTCAAACGGCTGCTTGGCCGCACGGCTAAGATGACTTTCCGGATGGTGGACGAAGAAGCCGGACCGATCGAAGTTACCGCCAGTGGCACACCACGCGCCAACGTCCCACCCGGTTCAGAAATTTTAAAATATGAAGATAAATCAGAAAAAACGAAGTTTATTGTCATTAAAAAGCAAGTTGCGATCAGCGGAGACAGTTTGATTAACGCCCAAGCTACCTTTGATGATAACGGCGCTCCCGCGGTTAGTTTAAAGTTCAATAACATTGGCGCCCGTAAGTTTGCCGACCTTTCTGGCAACAACATCGGCCGTCGCTTTGCCATCGTGCTCGATGATAAAGTGATCAGCGCTCCTGTATTCCGCAGCCTTATCCCTAATGGCAATGGGGTCATCAGCGGCAGTTTCACCACACAAGAAGCCAATGAATTGTCATTGCTTCTTCGTGCTGGTGCTTTGCCAGCTCCTTTGAATGTCATTGAAGAACGAACGGTTGGACCAAGCCTTGGCGCTGACTCCATTCGGGACGGCAAGCTCGCCACTGTATTGGCCTTCATTTTTGTCGCCGCTTTCATGATCATGAACTATTCCTTGTTCGGTTTATACGCGGATATTGCTTTGGCCTTTAACCTTATCTTCTTATTCGCGGCGCTTGCCCTCTTGCAAGCAACGTTAACCTTACCTGGTATTGCTGCGATTGCGCTGACCATTGGAATGGCCGTAGACGCCAACGTGCTTATTTATGAGCGCATTAAGGAAGAGCTCCGTAATGGCTTGCGCCCCGTTGCAGCGATCGAAGCGGGTTATGCTAGGGCCATAACAACAATCGTGGATTCAAACTTAACCACGCTTATTGGCGCTGCTGTCCTATTTGAATTCGGATCCGGCCCTATTCGGGGCTTTGCCGTTAACTTGTCCCTTGGAATCGCCATATCCCTATTTACGGCGCTTTCTTTAACGCGTTTAATCATTGTGACGTGGCTGCGCCGACGCGGTACCGTCACGTCACTGCCCATTTAAGAGGCCCACTTACATGTCACTTCACATCATACCGTACAATACTAAGATCGACTTCGTTGGCTTTCGCTTCGTAACCTTTGCCGTTTGCCTACTGGTCATTGTGGCTTCTACCATCAGCTTTGGCGTTAAAGGGTTAAATTATGGCATCGACTTTCGGGGCGGCTTTATCCTAGAAGTTCGTATGCCCGAAAAACCGGATGTCCCTAGTTTACGCGCAAAGATAGAACAGCTCCACTTGGGAGACGCTTCCCTCCAAGACTTTGGCAAGGACAATACCCTTCTCATTCGTTTGGAAAGCCATACAGAAGAAGGGAAAGAAGATGCTCAAGTCCAAGCTGAAACGCTGGAAAAAGTCAAAAATGTGTTAGGGGCTGGCGTTGACTATCGTAAAGTTGAAACCATTGGGCCAAAAGTTGGGGGAGAGCTGATTCGCAATGCCCTCAATGCCATTGGCCTTGCGCTACTTGCGATGCTTATCTATATTGCCGTCCGTTTTGAATGGCAGTTTGCCGCGTGTGCCGTCATGGCCCTCCTTCATGACTGTGTGGCGATTCTGGGGCTCTTCTCTTTATTTCCCCTAGAATTCAACGAAAATGCGATCATCGCCATTTTGATTACGGCGGGCTACTCGATTAATGACACCATCGTGATCTTTGACCGTATTCGTGAAAATATTCGTAAATACAAAAAGATGGATTTGGGCGAGCTTGTCAACAAAAGCCTGAATGAGACATTATCTCGAACCTTGCTCACGGCTTCCACAACTCTATTGGCATTGTTGGCCCTCTATATTTGGGGTGGAAAGGTTATCTCAACTTTTACGCTCCCGATCATCATCGGTATTCTCATTGGGTCGTTTTCTTCCATCTGCCTTGCTGCGCCCCTGCTCCTCTACTTGCGCTTAAAAAGAGGCGAAGAGGTAGCAGCGTAATCTTGTAGCTCCCTTTTACACGACAAAAATTGAGAGTAACCTGAATCGTCATCAGCCTTTTGGCTAATGAGTAATGCTTATCCTATTTGAAAATTGCATGCCCATAGCAAATTACAACCTAAGGATTTCAAAAATTTTACCCCAGAATACAACTCCCTGCGTTTACCCTTGATGAAGATAAGAAAAAATGGTCAAATAATTTGTAAGTAAGGAATGACAAATAGTGCGCTTAAGCCTCATCTGTGTTAGGTTTCCTCGAAGCATGCCTTCAACTCCCTTATTTTTTAACTCTTTTTTAAAAAGTAATAAGCAATGATGACCTTGAAAAACATAAAGAACCCATTGAACGCTGCCCTAAAGTATAAAAAACCAATAGGTGTACTTTTCACCATCATTATCGTTATATTGATTTACAAAAATTTTGTGATGTCTGCTACACCAACACCTCAAGAAGAGAAAATAGTCGAAGTTGAGATCGTGAAGAACGCAACAATTAAGCAGACAGCTAATTTTATTGGCACCATTCGATCTCGTCAACAAACTGCCTTAACGGCAAAAACGAACGGCATCCTCACAATCATTTCAAAGCCTGGTCAACTCGTGAAAAAAGGAGATTTAATCGCAAAAATTGAGAATGAAGACATAGAACGGAGCTATAAAATCTTAAAAGAAGCAGAAGAAATTGCAAAATCCCAGTTTGACAGGACAAACTCACTCTTAAAATCGGGTGTTTCAAGCAAGAATGCCGTTGAAGAAAAGAAATCCCTTCTCCTGGAAACTCAAAAGAAACGATCCGATGCAAACATAGCTCTCGAAGAAATAAAAATCCATGCTCCTTTCGACGGCATCGTGGGCCTTTTTAAATTTCGAGAAGGATCGCAAGTTAATAAGGAAGATATTATTGTTCAATTTTATGATCCCAAATCATTAATTGTCGAATTTGATGTTCCCCTATCTGTTGCAAAGAAAGTAGAAAATGGCGAACAAATTTTTGTAGACGATAAAGAATATCGCTTAACATACATCCAAAAAATGCTTGATGAAGAAACACATATGTGTCCTGCCTATGCTGAAATTGATTGTCCTAATTGTGTGATCGGCACCACCGTTGATGTGGGTTTGGTTACACAAAAAAAGCAATCCGTTATTGTCATCCCTCTTGAGGCCATTTTTTTACGTGACGGCAAACCTTTTGTTTATATTGTCAAAGACAATAAAGCAATGATAACCCCTATAAGTTATGGCATTAGGGATAAAAAGCGCATTGAGATTATCTCTGGCTTGAAGGAGGGAGACCAAGTCATCCCCTTTGGGCACAATCGCCTTTATCCTGACGTGGCGGTCAAAATTAGTCCGAAGGATCTAAAAGATCCAATAAACGATTCCAAAAAATGAATATAACGACATATTTCCTCAAGCATCCTGTTGTAGCGCTCATTTTAAATGCCATGATCGCCATCATAGGTCTATTATCTTTTGACTCTTTGTCGGTTCGAGAATATCCCGAGGTCCATTTTCCTGAAGTCCATATCCAAACCCATTATCCAAATGCAAGCGCTGAGGTTGTGGAAAATACCGTAACCAATCCTTTAGAAGATCGATTAGCCGGGATTGAGGGCATTGATACCATTACCTCTGACTCAAAATATGGCGTAAGTCATATTTTCCTTACTTTTCAAAATGGCACCTCTATTGACAAATCACTTATCGCCATAAGGGAAGCGATCGGACTGGCGAGTTTGCCAAAAGAAGTAAAGCCTCCTGTTGTTGAGCGTAAAACAAAGTCAGACGGCCTGCCATTTATTGTCATATCTCTTGAGTCATCCTCAATGGATTTTGCTGAGCTCACCCATTATGCGGATCTAAATTTAAAAAATATCTTTAGGGGAATTAAAGGGGTCGCTTCCGCAGAGGTTTGGGGGCAGCCATATACCTATACCGTTCTTTTAGATGCAAGGAAAATGTATGCGTTTGGGGTTAATGCAGATGAGGTATTTGATGCCCTCCAAAAAGGGAATCTCTCATTGCCTGTTGGAAAGTTTCAAAATGAGATTTCTGTTACTTTAAATTCTGAGCTCAAAACAATAAAAGATTATGAAAATCTTGTTATAAAAGAAAAAAAATCCCCAGACGATGGACCGCAACAACACGCCGTACTTTTAAGGCAGATTGCAAATATAAAGCTTCAAACCGACGACAAACGGTTTAGAATTCGAATTAATGGAAAACCGGGGCTCTGTATTGGCATACAAAAAGCAAATGATGCCAACCTCCTGGAGGTTTCAACGTTAGTACATAATCAATTAAATGACGTTAAAAAAACGCTGTCTCAAGACCTTAAAATGAATATTATTCAAGATCAAGCAGACTTCGTGAGACACTCCCTCAAAAATGTCAAATCCTCCATATTTGAAGGGATTATATTTGTTTTAATAATTGTTTTTCTCTTTTTGAGAAATTTTAAGGCCACGATTATTCCGTTAATAACGATTCCTATTTCTCTTATTGGTTCTTTTGTGTTCTTGAAGATCTTTGGTTTTTCTATCAACATTATAACTCTATTAGCCATGGTTTTAGCCATTGGCCTTGTTGTAGACGATGCGATTATTGTCCTTGAAAACATACAGCGACATATTGATAAAGGCCTACCCCCTTTTAATGCTGCGGTGAAAGGGGCAAAAGAAATCGGTTTCGCTATTGTTGCCATGACCTTAACCCTTACAAGCGTTTATGCGCCCTTAGCCTTTATTACAGGGACAATCGGCGAACTTTTTATAGAATTTGCTGTTGCGCTTGCGGGCAGTGTTCTTGTCTCTGGTGTCGTTGCCTTAACGTTATCTCCCCTTATGTGCGCTAAATCTTTACAAAGAAATCAACACCACTTATGGCCCCAGATCGATGAATTTCTTGATCGGTTTACAGCGTATTATGCCCACGTTTTAAGAAAATTCCTCCTTTATAAAAAGAGCTGCCTTTCGGTATTTTTGGGGGCCTTTGGATTAATTGCAGCCCTTTCCCAAATGATTCCTAGTGAAACGGCCCCAAAGGAAGATCGGAATTTAATCGGTATTTTTGTTCCCCCCATCCCGGGAAAAGATATCAATACCATGGAACAAAAAATTCAACTTATTGAAAGCGGTATTAAGTCCGTGCCCGAAGCGGAGCACAACCTTGTTTTCATGGGAGACTGGGGCGGTAATGTGATATTGCCTTTAAAGCCCCAATCGTCAAGAAACAGATCCGCTCAAGATATTCTCGATTTCCTTAAACCGTTCGTTACGAAAATCCCTTCCCTCGACGTTCATCCCTGGAGCTGGGACTCTGGACTTCCAGGTGTTGATGATTCCATCAACAATGGCGAATTGTCTCTGGTTATTTCTACAACAGAAAGCTATTCAAATCTATTTGATACGGTAGAAAAGATTAGAAAATCTTTGGAAGATCAAAAGGTTTTTCAGAATATAAAACATGATTTAAAACTCAATACGCCAACTTATCGGATCGATACGGATACAAATGAAATGGCACATTTGGGGCTAACCTATAAACAAATTGCCAAAACCATTGAGGTTTTCTTTAGTGGAGATCAATCCCTAACTTTCTCAAAAGATGGCTTGTTATATACGATAACCCTTAAAGGAAAGCAATCTCCTTGGGATTTAAATGAGTTATACGTTACCAATGAGGCTGGAAAAAGAATATCTTTGGGTGTTGTTGCGAAAATGATTCCAACTTCAGGAGCCGACACCCTTTACCACTATAATCAAATGCGTTCCGTCGCATTGACGGCAGACCTACCAAAAGGGGCGTCCTTCGGCAGCAGTATGACAACATTTCTTGCAGAAGTGAGCAAAGATCTACCCTCTTCCTATAAAAAAATATGGTCTGGAAATGCCAAGGCTTATGGAGAATCTAAAAAGACAATGATCACGTTGTTTTTTCTAGCGATTATTTTTATTTTTGCCATTCTTTCGGTTCAGTTTGAAAATTTCATTGACCCTTGCATCATTCTTTTGACTGTCCCCCTGGCTTGCCTAGGAGCGTTAAGTTTCGTCTGGATATTCAATGGATCCCTCAATATTTTCACACAAATAGGGCTGATTACGCTCATCGGCCTTATTACAAAACACGGCATATTAATTGTGGAATTTTCCAACCAATTAGGAAAAGAACAGACTTTAAGTGAAGCGATTATTCAAGCATCCTCCCTTCGCTTGCGCCCCATATTAATGACCACAGGCGCGATGATTTTTGGCGCGATCCCGTTGATGTTATCCAACGATGCGGGACACGAGGCTCAACGGGCTATTGGGATCGTCCTTGTGGGAGGATTAAGTTTTGGGACTTTTTTCACTCTCTTTGTGCTGCCGACCGTCTGTTTTATCATTAAGTCTTTTGCTTCACCCTCCATAAAGTCCCGCAAAGCCGCCGCTATATAACCCGTAAAGCAAAATGAGGAATCCAAGTTCGGGCACATCTTAACACGGATAAAACTCAAAGCAACTTGGCATGGTCTTAACCTCTTTGCCAACTGGAAAGCCTCCATAAGTTGATCTTTGGACGCGAATTCAAGCCACGTATTCAAATAAACACTTTGCAGATGGACGTATCTCTCGTCTATTTCCTTCAAATCATAATAGCGTGTGACGCTATTCAAATAGGATACCAACGAGAAAAGGGGGTAAGAAATCACAGCGTCCCCCCAATCTCCTATCGTGAGGTGCCCATTTTTTATGAGGATGTTGCTGTCATGAAAGTCGGTGTGCTCCAGGGTTTCAGGGATTTTGTACTGGGATAAACGATCACAAAGTTTAGAAACCGTTGGATGTAAGGTATGTAATACCTTAATTTCAGCAGCCGTTAACCCATCGTTCTGTAAAATGGCCTCTTGATTGAGCAGATGAAGGTAAAGATTAGGAAGCTTTGCCAGACGCCAATCAAGAACACCTATTGAGAGAAGGTCATCAACATGGTTGACCGCTTTATATTGACTCTTGGCGCCCATCGTTACGGCCTTAACCAGTAAATCCATTTGAAATTTAGTTTTCAGGTGTTTACTTAATTGTATGCCCGCATCTGCCATGAGGAAACAACGTAAATCCTTGTTTATGGCGATAACCCTTGGTACCGAGTCACCATCCCATTCTGACACAGTCCTTATCAGTGTGGGCTCAAGAGAAAAAAGGGGCGCCATTTCTTTCAAATAAATAGAACCCTTTGAGGTGGAAAAACGCGTCACAATAGACCACGGCATGGCGCGAATTGGTTCGGGAAAGCCATCAATGATGTATCCATTGTTCGTTAAGTAATTTTGAGCCCATTCCACGGTGAGACCTGTAGGAACCACTCGGGCAAGAATATTTCCAATGAGCTCACAAATATCTTTGCATTGGTTAGGCCGTTGATCAGGCGAAGACCGAACGAGGCAGGAAAGAAGGTTGAGGATATTCAAAAGGTCAATGCGCAAACGCCAATCTTCGGGCAACTCAACGCCACCATTTTTTAAACCTAAGAGAAAGGCTGTCTCATACATCGGCGGCATATGATGGGCATACCGCAGCATAAGGGCGACATCTTGTAAGGGAGACGCGGAAAATGCAAATTCCCAATCCAATACGCCGGAGATTTTCCACATGCCATCAACTCGATCAACCAGCAAGTTTGCGGGATCAAAGTCCCCATGCACTAAATGGGTTTGCGTCTCGTCGGGAAAAAGATTGCCATAAACGTCAAGGAGTTGGCTAATTTTTGAGACCACCGACTCTCCAAGTTGATCCACAACTGTCGGGTGTTTTAAGCAATCCTTGGCAAAAGTGACATAACCTCCTTGCGTCAGAGGCTCTTGGATGGTCAAGTCTTTACCGAAGAAACCTGAAGCAGAAAAATGGACTTCTTGGATCTTGGCCAAGATCTCCCCTGCCTCCCTCATAAGCGGCTCCATATCATGAACTTCACTTCCCAAGAGAAGGTCTCTCAGTGTAATCCCTGGCATAAATTCGGCAATGGCAAAGCGATGCTCCTCCAAATCGCCCACAAAATTCACGTGAGGCAGAGGCACACGTCCTTTGAGAAGCTCCCCAAGCTTTTGCTCCCGGTAAGCGGCATCCTTGTCCCGCAAATATATTCTTAAGATATAAGGCTGTTTTTTATCTTGCAGAATGATTTTGATATTCAGGTTCGCGCATCCCCCAGAGATTACCTCATGGGAGGCCAATTTACTTTGCGGAAACGCAAGCGATACCATCCCCTCAATGGTTTGAGAGGAGATGTCATAGTGCTGATCCGCTTTTTCCCAATTTTGTTTGAAAGTCACTGTGTCCCTGACTGTTTGGTTCCCTTTTTCTTTGCAATCACCCTATAAATATGTTCGAATTGGTCGCCGCCCCACTCTTTCGATACCTCATCGTCATATTCAATTTCTTCCTGAAAATCGATAATTAGAAAATTTTTAAAAAGGTTGAGAACTTCTTCGCGTGTTAATTTAAATAATTTTGGTCTATCGAGAGGGCGTCGTGTCTTATGCTGTCCTCCAAAAAAAGTCCCTGTAAAGATACCATTTGGCATTAGAGCATTTTCGATCTTCTCCCAAAAGATAGGAAACTTATCCTTTTCCATAAAAGGGAGGGAGCGCCAAGCTATAATCATATCTGCCGTGGGTAAAGAGATGATATCTTCAAAAGACTCTTGGTACACATAAAGTTTCTTGTTATTTAAAAAGCAGTTAAACTGCTCGCTAATAAGTTTTATAGACTCAGGATCGGCGTCATAAGCATAAATGGTCGCGCCTTTTTCAAGAAGATCTTTGACGTTTCTTCCTGTCCCCGTTCCAAGATCAAGTACAGTCAAATTCTTTGATTTTGCTTTTAAAGCAATCTCAGTGGCTTTTGTAATAAATGGGCTCTCTGCATCCTCAGGCTCAAATTGACAAGGTTGAGATTGGGTACTTACTTGTGGCTTTAGCTGTTTTGCGGAAGTTTTTTCAATAAAGTTAATAGTTAAAGCCAGCACGAAAACTAAAAGGATCTTTTCCATGGTTGTTCTCCATTAAAGGCCATAATCGACCTAAGGGGTGCTTCAGTACCATTCTTGAAGATTATAGCTATCAACAAAGGGAAGTCCACTGCAAATAGCTATCATCTTATCTCGATTTTCAAGTAATGTTCTTAGCAACATACACCCGCATGGCTTCCGCGATAAATTCCGTGAGCTTTGGATGATGGGCAACAAAAAATTTCTTGAAACCCGGATGCTCACAATAGAGTTGTGCCAACCCCATATACACATCCTTAGAAACGGTATAGAAACGCTCCGTCATTTGATAATGCTTGTGAACCAACACTTGGACTTCAGCAGACCGTGGGCTGATCTTCCTGTCAATACAATCCGCAAGGGCTTTATATATTTCATTGCCCTCATTTTTCACATCATCCCATTCTTTTGTGCCCCATTTCATAGTCTTTTTCTTGCACTCATGAATAAGGTCTTCGGCAACTGTGCCGTGATACTTTACAAGGTAATCCTCGTATTCTTTTTGTTTAGCCATATCAAAACCTGCATATAAATCTTTATCCGCCATCGTCTTTTTCCCTCTCAAATGTAAGATTGTTTTCTCAATCGTATTGATGAGCGTATTGGTACGATTGACGCTTTCTTCCAGAGTTGATTTATGCGCATACAAGGCTTTGATCTTGTCAAAATCATTGCTGGTAAGCATCTTCTGGATATCATTCAGCTTGAACCCCAATTCACGAAAGAACAAAATTTGCTGTAACACCAAAAGCTGTTCTTCTTCGTAGTAACGGTAACCATTGGGAAAATAATCAGCAGGCTTTAGCAATCCAATCTCGTCATACCAATGAAGGGTACGAACGCTAACGCCTGATATCTTTGCCAATTTCTTAACCGTATACCGCATGGGCTTCCCTTTCTGAACGATAATAACTTGACGGTAAAGTATTACGTCACGTGAGGGTCAATAGGGAAAAATGATGATTGGAATGAGAGCCTTAGGCTACTTTTTCTCTGAGATCGGGACAGGGCAAAATAATGTCTATGATTTGGTCAACCCTAAAGACCCTTTTTTCTTGTGAATCCTCGAAAATGCCCTCTACACCTAAGTATCCTTCCCCTTGATAACTCATAGAGTCCATGCGCAAAGGGGTAATGGTTATGGTCACTTTTTGATCATCAGCCCGCCGATAAACCATCGTTAGGAGGGTGTTAGCTTTTATCGCTTCTTCGATGTGTCTTATTTTGTCTTCCGATTTTTGAGAATCCAGCCGGGTCAAAAATCTCGCAACTTCTGTATTCATCCACATGTGATGCTTTTGAATCGGTTTTTTTAAAACCAATCCCTCAAGGCTGGTGCATCGGCTCAAAGCGACATAAACCTGTCCAGGCGTGAAAGACCCTTTGCCAATATCAAATACAACCTTCTCAAAGGTTTTTCCTTGGCTTTTATGAATGGTGAGCGCCCAGGCAAGGGCCAGGGGATATTGCGTAAAAGAACCAACCACCTTCGTTTTGATTTGCCCCTCTTCCAGAAAAAATTGGGAAATTTCCCATTTGTTCGGAAGAATAGCCACTTTTGGCCCAGTCTCCAATTTCACAATCACTGCTTCGTTGTTTTCCCGCTCCTCTATGGAAAGCACTTTCCCCATTGTCCCATTAACCCAACGTCCTCTGGGGTCATTGTTGACCATCATGATTTGGGACTGAGGGCGGATATTGAGAAGCGGCAAGGTGGGAAAGCAATCCTTCTTAAAATCCCCCTCAATTGCGGCACTGAATTGGTAGAGCTTGCCAGGTAGCTTCCCCAACTTTTCTTCATTGAGGGCGTGTGCATTCGCCGTATACGGCGTGAGATAAACGAAATAATCATCGTCGGGTGGGTCAAAGCCTTCGCTGACGCGGCTATTCAGGTTGGCAATATCCGTTTGAGTGAAAGTCTGGTTCCGAATGGCATTGAGCAAATGAATAAACCTCGTGTCTTTTTGGCGATAGATTTTATCAAGCTCGATCAACTCCATGGAAAATGTATCAAAGAATTTGGCGCTAAAAAAATAAGGACTGCTGTAGTGCGTTTGAAAAACTTCTTTCTCTTCAGACGTCACAACAGGGGGAAGTTGGTACAAGTCCCCAATAAAAATCATTTGCAAGCCCCCAAAGGGCTCTAGAGGGTTTTTGCCGTTCAAGCGCAAAAAACGATCGACACAATCCAGTAGATCTGCCCGAACCATGGATATTTCATCAATCACAATGGCATCGAGATTACCGTAAATATCCCGCTCCTTTTCCTTTGATAGCCTTCGGATTGAATCGAGGGTAACGGTAGGTTTGAACTTGAAAAAAGAATGAATGGTTTGCCCTTGCACATTCAAGGCGGCCACACCTGTGGGTGCCAGAACAGCAATATTTTTGGGTGTTTTTTCCTTAAAATAATTAAGCAGTGTTGATTTTCCCGTCCCTGCCCGTCCGGTGATAAAGAGGTTGAGACGCGTATCTTCCATCAACTCTAACGCATGCTGAAACTCAGGATTCATGTCGAGAGTCATGGATTCTACTTTATTATTGACCTGCATATTTGGCCACCCACACGGTTGAATCGCCACAGTCCGGATCTTTTATTTTGTGTGTGATCAGTTCAAAATGATGTAACTCAAGCAATTCTTGGTATTCGGCAGGTGATAAGGATGCGTGATACAAATTCTCACCTCCATTATTGCTCCATTCTTCTCCAGCTTTATCACCAGAAGTGAACACTAAAATGCCATCAAGATTCATATGTGCCTTAAAGCATGAGAACATCATCCTTTGATCATCTTGAGATAAATGAAAAAGGCTGTGCCACAAAACGATTGCATCAAATTTTTCTCCTAAATTGAGTTGGCGCATATCTTGAACATAAAATTCTGCTTGAGGAATATATCGCCTGGCTTTCTCTATCATTTTAGAAGAACCATCAACACCAATAACTTGAAAACCATTATTAATAAAATATTTGGCAACAGGCTCACCCATGCCACATCCTAAATCCAAAATTTTTCCGTTCGTTTTGGTTAGGTTGATAACCATATCTAAATATGACTTTTCAAAAGAAAGGTCTCGCATCCGAACAGTATCAAACCAATCCGCTATCTTCTCATAATCCTCATAGACTTTATCTTTGTTAGACATAGCTTCCTCACTTCAATTTTTTGGTAAACCAGAGCACAAGATCATCATCAAGTGTCACCGCACTTCCTGGAACAATCGGCTCATAGTTATACGTAACCCCGCGGCCATCTGGAACATAGCCGCGTTTGACATAGAGCTGTCAATGGTCATTGAAATTTCCCCCCCTCTGGTCATCGAAAATGCCCCCCTCTAGGTTAAAAAAATTACTTGGTTTCTTGCCTGGGAACTAATCCCGCTTTAAGCTTTTCTTTGAGTCTATAACTGTCTCCTTTAATGTTGATGC
>CAMCRD010000026.1 GCA_945877185.1 Candidatus Finniella inopinata
CGTACTCCTCTAAAAAATTTGATATGCTCAGGCCTTTTTGAAATTGGATCTTATTCTTGCTCATAGGCCATTCTCCATATTCTTCTTTATTTCTATCAACACAGAGAATACCTCAGAACTATAGCTTAGTATACTACGTAATCAGGAAAAAAATTAAAGAAAAAAAGATAAAAGCTTATCAAAAAAACCAACTCAAAGATTTGATATGGTTGATGCCCTCGGCGGGAATTACGTCTTATTCGTCTTTAAGGTACCCTGGATGCACAAAATATATCTTCTATTTTTTGATAACCAAATCAGGCAGGATATTTTTGAGATTGGCATTTTTAAGGATCAGCATTATAAAAAGATTAAGAAAGAGGACCTCCCGTGCGTAAGAAATCCCCCTGCAAGGCTTATAACCCCTTTCACCCAGGGAACCAAAATACTTCTTTTTCTACCCTTCTGGACGTCCTTGATCCCGATCCAGAACGCATCGCCCAACGGCAAGAATACCTGAAGCGTATAAAGAAAAACGCTTATAAAGCCCAATCAAAGAAGAAGCCTAAAAAACCCTCTAAACCCAAGGGAATGAGCTTTGAAGAAAAACTGAAAAAAACCAATCAATGGCTTGAGGAAACGTTCCCTGCTTTATTCGGCTCCTCCCAACCGTGTAAGCCTCTTGATGTGCATATCGTCAGGGACATCAAGGTCCATTACTACAAGAACGGGCAGATAAAAAAACACCCTGGCGATTTAGTCATTAAAGCAGCGTTATATCGCTATATGGAAACCCCTGAGTACCTTGCTTGTCTTGTGGAAGGCGCTCCCCGCTATAACATAAAAGGTGAGGTTTCGGGCTTTGTTTAAATCACCCTTGCGAAAAATAGATAGACAAACACTAGGTTCCACTGTTGGTAAGTAATAGAACCATTAGGGTATTTTGAAAGATCTTGGGTGATTCGATAAAATTATCTCAAAGGCTTGGTATTATTGGTGCCCTCGGGGAGAATCGAACTCCCACGTCCTTACGAACAACAGATTTTGAGTCTGCCGCGTCTACCAATTCCGCCACAAGGGCACTTGCATTCACCTGACTTTACAATCCGGTTGGATACTCGAATCATACTCATTTAACAGATAAGATCAATAGAAAAATGCCAACAAAGCCTTTAAATGAAGTAACTATTTTTTCCAGATTTCTTCAAAGATATTTTCCCGAGTGTTTTTTAGAACACTTTTTACCTTATTCTTTTTGTCCTTCAGCTCCTCCAATATCTTTTTAACATGGCGAGACAGACGATAGATTTTTGGCGTATCTTGATGGGCATGCAAGGGTTGGTTTAATTTATAAGGAATGCAAAAGACGGATTGATAGAGACCATAAATTTTTTGACGTCTTTTTGTAAGGATGCGGTGTGTCTCTTGATCACCGGAGCTATGACGAAATGAAGAACCTGCCAAATGAGAAAAGCTTTGAATAATTCCAAAAACATAAGTCTTAGGAACGCCATTTTCTGTCACATTCATAAAGACAGGCGCACCACTGCTCCCTGGCAATGTCAAGGCATACGGCGGCTTGTTAAGCTGGTGCCATTGTTTATTGGCAAGATAAGTTCGCAATTCTTTCTCAAGTGCGTGCGCTTTGACAGGTTTAGGGTCATCTAAGGGTTCAAAAAAAATAGACCCCATCATAACTGTTTTAAAGTCATATAAAGCTTCTGGATCTTTCCCAGAAATAGTAAAAACGTCCGCTTCTGGCAGCACGAAAGCTCTGCGCTGCGGCAGCGTTCCAGGGGGAAGATCCGCTGATCCAAAAGTGGCGACATAAAGAGCAGGAATTTGTTCAAATGTCTTTTCCTCAAACAAAGGAACAGGCTGAATGCCCCTGACAGGCTCCGTCAATTTTAAAAAAACCATGTCATATTTTGCTTGTAACGGAAAATCCGTATGATAATAGCGCGGATGGGTTCGCAAGCCATGAACTTTGTACTGGTATACAGAGTTATGGGATACTGTATCGTCAAACCCAACAATAACACCATCTAAATGAAGTTTCCCATCTGGCCCATGGTCTCCTTCGAAACCATGAGCTGCCGTCATGATAATATCGGGGGCAATTAAAACACCCGTTTGCAAAATATGTCGATGACGATCATAGACATAACAGCTTGCTTTGAAAGCCTCTTGAGTTTCTGCAAATTTTACATAGTCTTTCGCCAGGTGAATGCCATCGGAAAGCATCGCCTGAGCAGATGATAGAAAAAAACAGCAAAAAACTAAAATCTTAACGACCATAACGGCTCCTAAGTAAGAACAAAGATGCAAAAGCATTTTTTAAATTTATAACCTGTTATTGCCTAAACCTACACCTGAATATGATAAAAAGGTTTCGCTAACCCAAAAGCGTTACCAGATGCATAGTCAAAGGATAAAGGTAAATTATGATAAAGATCCTGCTCCTGGTTTACATGAGAAATAATAATTTGAGGAGAGCTTTCAAGCATCTGATGGAGAGACTCTAAACTTTGACGACGAGGTTGTCCTTTAAGCCAAGAGGAGAGCTTATGGTAAGGCAGCATGATAAAATCGATAGAAGAGGCTAAAAGCTCTTCTAAATTTTCTGGTAGAGGCTTATCTTGCCACTTTCCGATAAAGCGGGCGCCATAAGGATTGAGCTGGGAAAGATGCTTAAAAATAGGCTCCGTAATATCCAAAGGAACGATAAATAATAATGCTTGGAAAGGGAAATGGCTCTTATGAAGAAAGTCGCAGACCTCTTCTAGACACTGATGATCCTTATAAATCGTAGGCGAAAGATAGCAAACAAAACCATGGTTAGGATGTGTGACATGATGACGACGTATAAATTGCAAAGTTTGGAATAAAATTATTCTATCGATCGCTTGATTAAAGGGTAAATTACTTAACGAAGACGAAAAAGTATTGAGATTGATGAGCATGCCGTTTTCAATGGTGACGCAAGGGATACAAGAAAAGAACATCAGTCTTTTTTGAGGAAGATTGACAATGGGCTCCGTGAGAATCTCGATTTGATTATCTCGCAAAAGAGGAACCAAGCTCTCTGTTTGAAGAAGGTACGTTTTATCGTCTTGAATGCATTGAGCTTGGATGTGGAGTGGATGAGGAATGTTGAGTCGATCCAACGACAATTGAAAAAAGCTTGCCTCAATCATGACGTCATGCCTATGTTCTTCTTCAAGGGAAGCAGATAAAGCTGAAGAAGAAGGAGGTAACCTTGATATTTCAACCGACTTCTTAAGATCAAATCGTAAGGATTGAATCACACTGTGAAACCAAAAGACGTGAGAAATAATAAAAGTGATTAAAAAAGCACTTAACACAATAGATGAATAGCTATGGGGTATATTTCCAACAGCAATAGCAATCAGAATTCCAACCAACCCACAAAGGATCGGGGGAACTAAGCGACGAATTGGGGAGGGATGTGAATCAAGAGGTGGAGAAGTATCCAAAATTTATCCTTTTAAAAAATACCCTTCTATGAGACAGAATGGGTAGATAATAGTTGAAATTTAGTTAACACACGTTGATTTAATGAAAAATTTTAATTAACTGGTAGCCTGGCGTTGATTCTTGTAATATTTTAGAATGAATCATCGCTAAAATGATGGGCATTAAAGTCAAAGGAGTATGGAACAGTGATCAAAGACCAACAAGGATTTCGTCCCTATATATCAGCGTCTCAAAACTTACCTGAAATAACGTTTAAGGCCGTTTTTTTAGGAGTTGTTTTAGCAATTATTTTGGCGGGATCGACGGCCTATTTGGGGCTAAAAATGGGACAAACGATTTCTGGCTCTATTCCTGCCGTTGTGATTTCAATGACTGTACTTCGTATGTTTCGTCAATCCACTATTTTGGAAAACAACATTGTTCAAACCATTGCCTCAGCAGGCTATGTCGTCGCCTCAGGTATTATTTTTACCATTCCTGCACTTATTGTCATGGGCTATTGGCAAGAGTTTGATTGGGTAAAAATCACCCTGATTGGTATCATTGGAGGAACTTTAGGTGTTTTTTTCTCCATTCCGTTGCGCCGGGCGCTTATTATCGATGAGCAGCTAAAGTTTCCGGAAGGGCTTGCCGCTGCTGAAGTTTTAAAAGCCGGAGACCAAATCATTTCCCATAAAGAAAAAACAGGCGTGCGCTTCTTGGCCCTGGGCGCTGCCAGTGCCAGCATCATCAAATTCTGCCAGTCTGGGCTTTATATCTTGGGCGAAAGCGTTCAAGGGTGGTTCTATTTGGGAGGAACAGTTTTCGGATTAGGTACGGGTTTAACTTTGTCCATGATTGGCGCCGGCTATATCGTGGGAATGAAGGTAGCTATCAATCTCTTGTTTGGCGCTGCTCTTGCGTGGTTTGTTGGCCTTCCTTTATATACAGCATTTGGCACCCCTCAAGATTTTGGGTTAGCTGCCGATGCGAGCGCTTTTGACTGGGCTATGGCCGTTCGCGCCTCCAAGCTTCGCTATATTGGCGTTGGAACAATGATATTTGGTGGTTTGTATGCTTTGCTGTCTTTAATTGGGCCGATCCGCACGGCCGTCGCTTCTTCTTTTGCTGCCATTCAAAAATCTCGGTTAGGCCAATCTGTTACAATTTTACGGACGGATCGTGACATTTCTATGGCATGGGTTTTATTTTGGATCATCAGCTTATCTGGGCTTGTTTTTGCTATTTTCCATAATGTTTTAGGGACAGCAGAGCTCCCCATTACATCAAGCTTATATTGGATAACTGTATGCGTCCTAACGGTTCTTTCTATTGCCATCGGTTTTATTGGCGCCTCAATTGGTGGCTACATGGCTGGAATTGTTGGTTCATCAGCAAACCCTATATCGGGCATTACAATTGCAGCGATTCTGGCGATCTCGACAACCCTCCTGCTTCTCTTAGGTGGTGAAATAAATTTTGGAGGAGAAACGAAGGAATCCCTGAGCCTGGCTGCAACAGTCATCATGATTGGCGGTGTCGTTGCAACAGCAGCTGCTGTAAGTTGCGACAACCTGCAAGATCTGAAGTCTGGTTATGTACTTGGCGCCACGCCCTGGAAGCAACAGGTAACATTGATTGTGGGTGTGATCGCAGGGGCTTGCATCATTCCCCCAATATTACAACTGCTTTATGAGGCTTATGGAATTGGCGGCAGTTTTCCTCGTCTCGGTATGGATCCATCCCACGCCCTTGCAGCTCCTCAAGCAACACTCATGGCCTCTGTTGCCAAGGGCGTCTTTTCTCATGCGCTCGACTGGCCGTTGGTGTTTATAGGCATTGGAATTGGTTTGGGAATTGTTATCCTTGATCGCGGAATCCTGGCACGCCGAAAATCCGAGTATCGGTTATCCGTTATGGCCGTGGCCCTTGGAATTTACTTGCCTATGGAAGTGATCATGCCTTTGGCCATCGGAGGGTTTATCAGCTTCCTCGGCCGTAAGCGTTTAAATTCTCGTCGAAAACAGCTTGCAAAGTCTTACGCCCAAGTTGAAGCCACAACAGAACGCCAAGGGCTCTTGTTTGCATCCGGCTTGATTGCCGGAGACGCTATCGTCGGCATTCTCTTAGCAATCCCTTTTGCAGCCTACCAAAGCACGGCCATTCTCGCCATTGTTGGGCCTTCTTTTAAAGAAACAGCAACACTCTTGGGTGCCGCAACCTTCCTTGCGGTCGCTTACTATCTTTATGGATTGGGGTATAAAGAAAAGGGGTAAGAGCACTTCTGTAACAAATGGCTGAGACGATAAAGTGTCACCCCATCTGCTCCCAGTCAATCTTAAACTCTCGCAATGTTGCTTCCATATGGGCAGGAGGCGGTGCCATAAATGTTAGGGGCGATCCTGTTGAGCGATCCAGAAAGGTGATAGCCCGAGCGTGAAGATGCAGTTGACGGCTGGCGGCTGTGGCCGCTTGTCCACCATATTTTCCATCTCCCAAGATGGGGTAACCGATATGCGTTGCATGCACCCGTAATTGATGCGTCCGTCCCGTCTCAGGAGAGAATTCCAACCACGCAAATTCCGTGATGCCACGCTTTTGTAACCCTTTAATTGTGCGGTAGTTCGTGACAGCAGGTTTTCCTCCTTTGGTCACGGAGACCTTTTCGTGATTGCCATCCCCCCCTTTCAAAAGAGGGGCATTAATCACGCCCTGACCAGGCTTTGGCTGACCAACCACAATGGCCCAATAGATTTTTTTAACATTTCCATGACGAAACGCTTCTGCAAGATAGGTTGCCACATCACTGCTTTTAGCAACCAAAAACACCCCGCTGGTATCCTTATCCAGGCGATGAACCAGCCGGTACCGAGCGCCGTTCTTGATCCCATAGGCCGTTAACAACCCATCCAAATGGCGAAAGGTCTTGCTTCCTCCTTGAGTGGCAAGACCTGAAGGTTTATTGAGTACCAAAATTTCATCATCTTCCCACAAAATCATAGATTCCAGGAGTGCTTCATCTTCATTACTAAGGGGTGCGATGATCCTATTTTTGGGCTCAGCAGGTTTATGGATAGCAGCGTCAATGGTATCCGGGACGTCAACCACTTGACCGATCGAAATTCGGACGCCGGACGTAACTTTCTTCCCATCCAACCGGACCTTACCCAACCGTAGCAATTTCTCAATAATCCCTTGACTTAAGGTCGGGTACTGTTTGCGCAACCAACGATCAAGGCGCATACCTTCACTGTCTTCAACTGTCAAGGGAATGGTAAAGGATTTGGCCATAGGGCAGTATTTCTTTTTCTAAGGAAACATACCCAATCTGACTGAAATAACAGATTGGGTATGGGCTTGGAGGGAACTTTTCTAACTTAATTGAGCAGCCTTTGCTCAAGCATCAGGCGCGTCTTGTACGTCTATTTCTTCAGTGCTTGCCTTGGCTTTTTCTTTTTTAGGAGCGGCACCCTTCTTTTTGTCAGAAGAAGCTTTCTTAGTAACATCTTCATCACTTCCAGCAAAAGCAGCTTCAGCAATAGGAGCTGGGGCTGCATCAGCCTTCGTCTTCGCTAAAGCTTGTACCGCCGCTTCTTCTTCAGACTGCGCAACGTTTACATTGACGTTGATAGCAACTTCAGGATGCAATAGAACTCGAACTTGATGCATGCCTAAAAATTTAATAGGAACATCAATTTGAACTTGTCCTCGCGAAACCTTGAAGCCCACTTCTTCCAAACCCTGAACAATATCAGCAGAGCGGACAGAGCCATATAAATGTCCCATTTCGCTGGCTTGGCGAATTAGGCTAATCATAGCCCCTTCCATTTTCCCGGCAACAACTTCAGCTTCTGATTTACGCTTCAAGTTATTTGCCTCAAACTCAACCCGCTTATGTTCAAAAAAACCTAAATTTTGTTTTGTCGCCCGCAGGGCTTTCTTTTTGGGCAATAAAAAATTGCGCGCATATCCAGCCTTAACGTTAACGACTTGACCCATTTGACCTAGCTTTTCAACTCTTTCCAGCAAGATAACTTGCATCTCAAATCTCCCCTATTCGTACCCAACTTTTACTCATCAAATTTCTTATTGGCCGTCCATCTTTGGCGAAGATGCAACGTCGGTTCTAAAACTCCAAACATTACTATAATTATCCCTGGCCATACAAGGAAAATCGACATAAAGACAACAACAATCATCCACAACTTTGGATTATCAAACTGTTCTAACCAAGCATAAGCGACTTTTAGACCCCCTAAAAATATGGGGATGCAGCTCATTAAGGCCATGTTTTTACCCATAAAAGCAAACAAAGGCACCTCTGTCAAGATAAGCAATAAACTAAAAGCTAAAACAATATCCCAATGTTCATAAAGCTGGGTATCCTCCGGCAAAGGATAAGGACGTTGCGTAAGCTGCGCCCTTACGACCAGCCGCGCGGCCAATGAAGCATTTACCAGGCACATCATAATCCAAGAAATTGAGGAAAGCCCCGGAAGAAGAATAATAATTTGGTTACTCATCCCTTTAAATTTAGACTCGTCTGCAAAAAGGGAGAACCACGACTGTAAAACATCCATAATATTAATGGATTGAGCAGATAAAATAAAAGTAACCCCAAGAAACATAACAATCGATAATCCCGTAACCCAAGAGACAATATATCCAGCAGGATCCCCTTTTTGCACACGAAAAACAATGAGAAGGGTAGGCACAAAAGTGGTTAGGATAAAGACAAGACTGGCATGAATGCCAGCCCCCATTGTGAAAATTCCAATAGCAATTAAACCGGCAAGGATGAGTCGAGAGAGCCCCCAACTCAATCCCACAAAATACAAAGGAAGCGCTGCAAAATAAGTGAGCAGAAATGAAATAATACTAAAATTTAAAGGAAAAAGGGCCAGAAGTGCACTGAAAACACCCCCACAAACCGCAAGAACTGCAGGATCAACGCGACGAATACGCTCCGTACTCATGTAACTCTCATTCCAACAACGACCTTAATCTTATCCATTGATCCTTATGAAAACCTTCATCAGATTTTAGTATACAATGAGTTAGGACTCAGGTCTTCCCCCTTAATTAAGACCCTGTCCCAAAGAATTTTGAAGCGCGCCCCCTTTTACGCTTAAGGAAGCCGCTCCAAAATTTAAGGTCCCGGATAACACAAAAGAAAGACGCCCATAGAGCGCCCTTTTTATTGTGTACTTTAATCCGTCACAAAAGGCATCAAAGCAAGGAAACGGGCCCGCTTGATGGCAACCGTCAACTCACGCTGTTTTTTCATGGACACAGCGCTGATGCGGCTTGGAATGATTTTCCCGCGCTCCGAAACAAATCGTCCTAACAAACGGACATCTTTATAGTCAATGGCAAGGGCGTTCTCCCCAGAAAAAGGGCAGGTTTTACGACGGCGGAAAAACTGGCGGCGAACGGGGCCGCCCATATCTTCGCCATTAGATTCGTGATTCATACTCATACTATTCCTCCTTCATCATCAGTTTGCTCCGCCTGGAACCTTGGACGAGAAGGTTTATCCGTAACTTGGCGTTCATCTGTTATGGGGCGATCACCGCCAAGGATATCATCTTGGTCATCATCAAAACCGCGATATCGATCATCGCTATAGGCGCGTTGCATTAATTTAGATGGATTTGGATCCAGCGTCTCGACCCTTACGGTTAAGTGACGCAAAAGGTCTTCACTTAACTTCATTTGACGTTCCATTTCCGTAATACCCGCAGGCAGTGAAGAAATGTTCATCAAAACATAGTGACCCTTTTTGTTTTTCTTAATTTTATAAGCGAGGTTCCGCAAGCCACAGAACTCGGTTTTGGTGACCTCACCCTGATGTGCTTTAATCACTTGGGTAAAGGTATTTGCCATCATCTCAACTTGAGCATTCGTCAAGTCCTGACGGGCAATAAAGACGGTTTCGTAACTGTTCATACTGTCTCCTTACGGTTGATGGTTTGATCCAAGAATTTTCTTGGATTAAACCACAGCCCACGTCCTGTGGGCAAGGGGACTCACTAATTTTTATGAGTTCGCCATCACTATAGCCTTGGGTCTTTAAAAAAATCAAGATTTTATTGGCGCGAAACCTTCTTCTGGAAATTTTCTTGTTTCATCCACATCCCCTCAAGCGCTTGAAAAACAGTTTCTGGCTTTAAGGACTCCATGAAGGTTCGCGGTGCATCAAAAGCAAAACCTGGTAGTTTCTTTAACTCATCAAGGGACTCTGGAATACGGATTACCTGATTAATTGGGTTTTCGGGGGGACAATAAGGTGCATACATCCGGTCATCTGAAGGGCCAAATAAACCAAGAGTAGACGTACCCATTGCCGCTGCCATATGCATTAAGCCTGAGTCATTTCCCATAAAAACTTGGCATTGCTTCAAGCAAGCAGCCGTTTCCAGAAGAGATAGACGCCCCACAAGGTCAATGCGCTTATCTCTTGGAATGGCGTCTAAAATAGGTTGAACCATGGAACGCTCCTGAGGAGCAGCAAATACGGCAATTTTTGCCTCATGCTTTTCTAAAAACTGATCCACCACCATTGAAAAAGACTTTGCTGGCCACTGCTTGCCTATCCAATTCGCAGCAGGCGCTAGCGCTAATACAGGTATAGGACCAGAGATGAGGGATTGTGCTTTTTGGAGATGGGTAAGCCCCAACCAAAGATAGGGCGGCGGTGGCGGCGTCATACCAATGAGGCGCCCCAGCTGGTCAACCCGATGATCAGCCACCTTGAAAGACTTCCAAACATACCGCTGGGACGTTTTTAGAAAATAGGAGAGAAAAGAGCCCCGAATATCAATAATGATATCCCACTTCTCATGACGACACTGTTGCCACAAAGCAAGCCAGTGGCGATTTAATGACTGTTTTATGATCGGGATAAGGCGATTTAAGTGGGGAACAGCCTCAAATAAGGGCAGCGTAAGAGGAACTGCAGCTACCGTAACATCAATGCCAGGATGCTTGTTAACCATGTAATTCAATACCCCTGTGGAGAGAACAGCATCCCCAATTCGGCTGGATGTAATGAATAGCAGCTTCAATTAACGTCTCCTTAAACAAACTTTCTACATAATCATAGTAGAGAAAGCATCAAATGGGGAAAAAAAATGCTCCTAAATTGCCCGATTTGTAATAAATTTTTGAAAGAAAGGGGAGACCAGATCATCAGCGGCGTTTACAGCATCGTCTGCTATGAATGTGGCGCCTTTGATATTGACATTGATCTTTCTCAAATCATGCGCCGCAAATACTTAAGCTTTAACCTCGACACCCTCTTGGGACGTGAATCTTATGAGGAAAATGTAAAGATATTCCGAAGCTTTATACGCCATCGCCGCCCCCCTACCCTCACCCAATCCGCCATCAATGAAATGATTTTCTTGCGTCGGCCTTAAGCTTGGACAGCAAGATCCACTTCAAAATTAAAGGGGATAGGGTAGTTCTGGAGCCCATGACCACAACCCGGCAACCTAAACACCGGAAAAGGAGCTTCTTCTGCAAACCGTTGGAGAACACCCCAAACAAGGGTTGTTCCATCAGGCTCCTCTCCCTTAACAAAATCGCCCAATAAAACAGCTTTAACTCCATTAAAAAACTGGGCTTGGTGAAGATGGGTGAGCATACGGTCAATACGATATCCTCGTTCACTTACATCTTCTAGAAACAACATTTTATCTGACACATTCAGTTGCCATGGCGTCCCAAGGGATGTTTGTACAATGGCGAGATTTCCTCCTACAATTTTTCCTGCAACTGTCCTCATTTTCTCTGCCATGGGGTTTAAAGGAATAAGCTCAGGTAATGTATAAGCCGACAACCCTTCTTCCAAAATTCGAAGCGTTCGATTCACGGAGTCTGCATCCACCCTTTGCATCGAGAGCTGGGCGCCAGCAGGTCCGTGAACAGAGGGCCAATCCCAGACTTGATTTAAAAAAATATGAAGAGCTGTTGCATCACTGAACCCATGGAGGATTTTCTGTTTCTCTGGCTTTGGCAAAGCAAAAAGCTTTGGGATCAAACGCGTCAATCCATATCCCCCTCTAACCATTATGATCTCATCTGCCTGAGAGGTTAGGGCATCCTTCAAATGTTTAAAGCGGGCCGCGTCCGTGTTCGCACAAAGAAGATCTTGCCCCAACAAATCCGATGGAACGGTCACCTTTCGTTCCAAAGATTCATAATAAGATTGTGTTTTCTTCACAACCTCTTGAGAAATAGTACTCGATGGGGCAATCAAAAACGTAGACTTCATAATACCCTTAATCCGGCGAAAGCACATAGCCGATATGACGAACAGTTTGTAAATAGCGCGGTTGGCGGGGATCATCCCCAATTTTACGACGCAAGCGCGTGATTTGAACATCGATCGTTCGCTCGCTGACCCGGTGCCCAATTCGCTGGGCAAGGTCTTCCCGAGAAAAGGGTTTGCGGGGACTCTGGGCTAAAATTTTCAGGAGAACCAATTCGGTGGATGATAAGAAAACAACCTCTTCCCCTTTGTTGAGCACTCCTGTGGTGGGATTAAAACGATAATCCCCAAGAGTTAACTCGGAAACAGCAGCATCTTCTAAAGGCACGGCGCGGCGTAAGATTGCCTTAATTCGGGCCAACAGCTCCCGCGGCTCAAAGGGCTTTGTGAGGTAATCATCTGCCCCAACATCAAGGCCTTGGATGCGATCATCCACCTGATCCCGAGCCGTTAAAAGCAGAATCGGAACCACCCGGCTCCCCGAATCACGTCCTTTTTCAGTAAGGCTACTCGTTAAAGACAAACCATCCTCACCTGGCATCATAATATCTAAAATGATGAGATCTACGGACTGACTCGCCAAATACGCCCGCGCTTCGGCAGCATTAGCGGCTGACGACACCAAAAAATCATTTTCGCTTAAAAATTTGACCAATAATTCGCGCAACCGCCGATCATCATCAACAACCAGAAGCCGTGATTGGAGAGAGGAGGTTGTCATCGATTCCATCCCTCATAAGGGAAAAATTTATGGGCATAATTCCATAAAATTAAGATGTAGGAAGTATTATAAGGAACTGTATTTTTACCTCTCCCCTTGTGGGAGAGGTCGGCGTAAAACGCCGGGTGAGGGGTATTTACCGACAGAAATAAAACTTCAGAAAAAGACAATCTTACTGTTGCAAGATACCCCTCACCCGCCACTTCGCTTTGCTCATTGGCAACCTCTCCCACAAGGGGAGAGGTACAACAGCCATTATCAAATTCAGACATACTGATTTCACTCTAAATGAACACAAGACAACAATCATTTCTTTGGCATAAACTACAATATATGCTAAGCAAGAACAAGGTGTACATCATTAACATTGGGTGAAATAAGCATGACCAAATTTGATCTTGTCGTTATTGGGGGCGGTCCTGGCGGTTATGTGGCAGCCATCCGCGCGAGCCAGCTCGGTCTTTCCACCGCCTTAGTGGAGAAAGAGCATTTGGGCGGGGTTTGCCTCAACTGGGGATGCATCCCCACAAAGACGCTTCTCAGAACCGCTGAAATCAAAACCCTGATTAGCCATGCTGAAGAATATGGCCTAAAAGTTGGTCCGGTCACCATTGATCTAAAGGCTGTGGTGGATCGCTCTCGTAAAATTTCTTCTCAGCTGGTTGGTGGGATTAAACACCTCTTGAAAAAAAATAAAGTTACTGTTTTTGAAGGCCACGCTCTCCTAAAAGGGGGCGGAAAAATTGCGATAGAGTCCGCCCCCACGCCTCAAGAAGTTTCCGCTTCTCATATTATCTTGGCAACAGGGGCGAGCGCACGATCCCTGCCTGGCATCGAGCCGGATGGAAAATTGATATGGACAGCACGCCACGCCATGACACCAGAAGCTTTACCCCAATCTCTTTTGATCATTGGATCCGGCGCCATTGGCATTGAATTTGCAAGCTTTTACCGAACGCTCGGATCAGACGTCACTGTAGTTGAGCTGCAAAACCGAATTCTTCCCCAAGAAGATGAAGAGATATCGACCGCTGCTCAAAAAGCATTTGAAAAGCACGGGATAAAATTCCTCCTTGGCACTTCTGTTGAAAAAATCACCAAAGGTAAAGACGCCGTTAAAGTCACCCTCCAAGGCAAAGAACAAACCTTTGACCATGTCATTCTGGCCGTTGGCATTGTTGGGAATACAGCCAACCTGGGTCTGGAAAAAACAAAAGTCAAGATTGATCGAGGACAAATTGTGGTTAACGAATGGTCCCAAACGGGAGAACCCGGGATTTATGCCATTGGCGATGTAACCGGCCCCCCTTGGCTTGCCCATAAAGCCAGCCACGAAGGCATCATTTGTGTTGAAAAGATTGCAGGACTCCCCAATCTTCATCCTTTAAATATTCGAAATATCCCGGGATGCACCTATAGCCTTCCCCAAGTCGCCAGCATTGGTTTGACAGAAGCCCAAGCAAAAGCCGCAGGGCATGACCTTAAAGTTGGGCGCTTCCCTTATAAAGCCAATGGCAAAGCTTTGGCTTTGGGAGAACCAGACGGGTTGATCAAAACCATCTTTGATGCCAAAACAGGCGCCCTTTTGGGGGCTCACATGATTGGAGCGGAAGTGACGGAACTGATCCAGGGATTTGGCATCGCCAAAACGCTGGAAACGACAGAGGCGGAACTGATGCACAGCATTTTCCCTCATCCGACCTTATCTGAGATGATGCATGAATCGGTGTTGGACGCCTACGGTCGTGCCATTCATTTTTGATGGAGAATTTCGTGACACCAACCGCCATACAACGCAAACCTGCCTGGATTCGGGTCAAAGCGCCTGTTTCAAAGGAATATCAGGAAACGGCCACCCTCATGCGCACCCACAAACTCAACACGGTGTGCCAAGAAGCGGCTTGTCCGAATATTGGCGAATGTTGGGCAAAAAAACATGCAACCATTATGATTCTAGGGGATGTGTGTACCCGGGCGTGCACCTTTTGTAACATCAAAACAGGGCGTCCAGACCAACTTGATCCCCATGAACCGACGCGCGTCGGCGAAGCTGTCGGAAAGATGGGACTCTCCCACATCGTTATTACCTCTGTTGACCGGGATGATTTAGACGATGGCGGCGCCACGCATTTTGCCCAAACCATCGAAGCCATTCGGGCTGCCGCCCCCGACACAACCATTGAAATTCTCACCCCCGATTTTTTACGAAAAGAGGGCGCCATTGAAATTGTCGTCGGCGCCAAACCTGATGTTTATAATCACAATCTTGAAACCGTGCCGCGCCTTTATTCCGAAGTCCGACCAGGGGCTCGTTACTTTCACTCATTGCGCCTTCTGGATCAGGTTAAAAAAATTGACCCGACCCTGTTTACAAAATCGGGCATTATGGTGGGTTTGGGTGAAACAAAATCCGAAGTCTATCAAGTCATGGACGATCTTCGTGCCGCCAATGTGGACTTCATAACCATTGGGCAATATTTGCAACCCACACCCAAACACCACCCGCTCATTGACTTTATTACCCCCGAAGAATTTGGCGAGTATGCTTCCATGGCACGCGGCAAGGGATTTTTGATGGTGGCTGCATCTCCTTTAACCCGATCCTCCTATCATGCAGGCGATGATTTCGCAAAATTAAAAGCAGCGCGGCTCAAAGCAAATGCCGCGCCACGCTGAGAAACGAACCCTGCCCTACCCTCCCGAAACGATGTACGCCATTGTGGCTGACGTGAAGCGTTATCCAGAATTCCTTCCCTGGGTACTCGAAGCCGACATCATCAAATCAACAGAGCAGGGATTTTTAGCCGATCTCACTGTTGGGTATAAACTATTTCAAGATACCTATCGTTCGGAAGTGATTCTCACCCCCCATGAACGCATCGAAATTCGGTATATTAAGGGACCCTTTAATCATCTCCATAACCACTGGATTTTTACATCCGCACCTTCCAATGCTGTCGATATCGATTTTTTTATTGATTTTGAATTTCGCTCTTCCCTTTTTCAAAGCATGATCCAATCCGTCTTTACAGAGGCGGTAAAAAAAATGATTACCGCATTTGAAGAGCGGGCAAAGGTGTTGAATTACAGGAACAATCCTTGACGACCAAAGGGCATACTGTTATCTCTTGCACGATATGAATCACAATATTTGTCGTTGGAGATAAAAGGCAATGAAGACCTATCGCATTGTTATGACCTTCTTGGTTGGATTCTTTTTGGTCATAAATGGGTTATGTGAAGATTCTCTTAAAAGAGGTTTTCTAGCCAAGGAAGTTGTTATTTCTGAAGCAGACACTTTTCTTGAAGGTATCCATAAAGCAAAAGGTTTTCTTTATATAGGCTCTTATAAGCTCCATGACCACCTTTTACCCAATCCCAATATAACACTTGCCTTAAAAAAAGCCGGAGAGAAGGACGAGCTCAAAAACAAAATCTTAGTCATTCTTGAAAACCACCTCACCCCAGTAGAACAAAAAGAGGGGAATGCGGATATTCACGCCGGGGACTCCTTAAAAACATACAAAAGCCTGGGCATTGACCTTATTAAAAGTTCTTCTCAGTTTACAGCCACACACTATAAGATTCTCATCAATCAAGACTATGCCTTCGTAGGAACAACTAATTTTGACAAGAATTTTGAGGAAGAAAATGAAGATGGCAGTATAACACTGACTCGAGACTTTTCTATAATTCTGACAGCGCCAAACTTAATAGAAGAGCTGAAGCATGTTGTTGATAAAGACAGATTGGAAAACAAAAGTGATATGCCACTCTTTGATATTGAGGATATTAGTGAAGGAACCTCTCGTCTAAGTTGGGGTCCTGAACACCATTGCCATCATTTTCAACAATTGATTAAAAAAGCTAAAACTTCTATTCAGATATACCAACAAGACTTGCAAGATCAAGAGATCAGAGATCTCTTGGTTGAAGCTGTTAAGCGGGGAGTTAAAGTCTCTATCCTAATGTCAGAATTCCCTTTCGGTAGTAAAAACGGTAATAAAAGTGAAGAATCCCAACGTATCATTGCAAGCACACAGTCTAAAGATGGGCTGGCCCTCGGTAAAATTCGTTTAACAGGTCAATTATTAAACGATGGCGAACTGAAGAACAAACGACTCCATATACATGCTAAGGCTATGATCATTGATGGAAAAATTATGTATCTTGGCTCTGCTAACTTTTATACCAAGGCGCTGCATAAAGATCGAAACGTCGGTATAATTACGCGAAATTTTGAGTATATTAAACCTGTGCAGATGCAGTTTGAGATGGATTGGAGTGCTCATAAGGACTTTATTGTTGCTTCCAAATTCTAATCAAGATGCTTGCCTAAAAAACTGCTCCTATAAGAAACAGGAAGCTTTTGCGTATTCTTCTTGAACCCTTGAGAGCGATCTGGTATTCAAGTGAAGAAGTTTATACAATGACAGATGTGCGGTCGTGGCGGAATTGGTAGACGCGCAGCCTTGAGGTGGCTGTGGTGGAAACATCGTGGAAGTTCGAGTCTTCTCGACCGCACCATTTTTCATTTAGAGTAAGATCATTACAAATGGATATTTTGCCTAGCCTTAAACTCAACCCCCCAAGAAAGTGATTCCCGACATTGACCAAAGAGCAGACACAAGCCAAAGCTGACGTTTATAAAGACTCCCTTGATTACCACCGATCCCCAACACCGGGCAAATTATCTATCCACCCTACCAAACCTCTTGCAGATCAGCGGGATTTAGCCCTTGCTTATTCCCCGGGCGTTGCCGCTGCCAGCCGTGCCATTGCGGAAAATCCAGCAGAAGCGGCGAATCTTACCATTCGAAGCAATCTCATTGCCGTCATTTCAAACGGCACAGCAGTTCTGGGGCTTGGTAATATTGGGCCATTGGCTGCCAAACCCGTCATGGAAGGGAAAGCCGTTCTGTTTAAGAAGTTTGCTGGCATCGATGTCTTTGACCTTGAAATTAATGAAAATGATCCGGACAAACTGGTCGACATGATTGCTGCCTTAGAACCGACATTTGGAGGCATTAATCTTGAAGACATCAAGGCGCCTGAATGCTTCTACATCGAGAAAAAACTCAATGAACGTATGAATATCCCTGTATTCCATGATGACCAACATGGCACGGCGATTATTGTTGCTGCAGCTATTTTAAATGGCCTCAAACTGGTGAACAAAAATATTTCTAACGTCAAACTGGTCACATCAGGTGCAGGAGCAGCTGCCATAGCCTGCTTGGACTTATTGGTTGCTTTGGGATTGAATCCTTCCAATGTCATTTTATGTGACCGCGAAGGCGTGGTTCATAAAGCGCGCGAAGATAGAATGGATGAAAGCAAGCGTCGGTATGCGGTCGATACCCCTTATCGAACTTTGGCACAAAGTTTAGGCAGCGCCGATATTTTCTTAGGGCTTTCCACGGGCAACGTCGTGACCGCCGATATGATCATGGCTATGGCGCCAAACCCCTTAATTTTGGCCCTGGCCAATCCCGAGCCTGAGATTCTTCCTGAAATCGTCCACGAGGCGCGTCCCGATGCCATCATGGCCACAGGACGAACGGACTACCCCAATCAAGTCAATAATGTTTTGTGCTTTCCCTTTATTTTTCGAGGTGCTTTGGACGTCGGAGCAACAACGATCAATCAAGAAATGAAGATTGCGTGCGTCAAAGCCATTGCCAATCTTGCCCAAGTCGAAGGCTCAGATGTTGCCATCAGTGCTTATGGTGGAGAAATACACAGCTTTGGCCCCAATTATATTATCCCCAAACCCTTCGACCCTCGTTTAATTATGGAGATTGCACCCGTTGTTGCCAAAGCCGCCATGGATACGGGTGTTGCGACACGCCCCCTAGCAGATCTAGATGCCTATCGTCAAAAAATGAGCGAGCACGTCTACCGCTCCGCCATGGTCATGAAACCTATTTTTCAACAAGCCAAAGCAAATCCAAAACGCGTTGCCTTTGTGGAGGGAGAAGATATTCGCGTTTTACGTGCCGTCCAAATTTTGGTGGATGAAGGTATTGCCAAACCCATTCTGATTGGACGGCCTTTGGTCATTGAAAAACGCATCAAGCGGTTAAGTTTGCGCATCAAAGAAGGGACAGATTTTGAGATCATCGATCCAAACAAGGATCGCCGCTATAGTCGTTACTGGCATACTTATCATGAACTGATGGAGCGCAAAGGAATTTCCCCCGATGTTGCCCGAATTCTAACCCGAACAAGCCCTACCATCATTGGGGCCCTGACCGTTCACTTAGGAGACGCTGACACGATGTTGTGTGGCGCTATTGGCCGTTATCATATTCATCTTGCCCATATTCGCCAAATTTTTGATTTTGATCAAGAAAGCAGCAAAGTCCTTGCAGCTTTAGGCATACTGATCAGAGAAGATGGGGTTTTATTCATTTGCGATCCTTATGTCAATCCAAACCCATCCCGAGAAGAAATTTGCCAGATGACCTTAATGGCAGTGGACCAAGTCCGTCGTTTTGGCATCAACCCAAAGATAGCCCTTCTCTCTCACTCAAGCTTTGGGGCAGGCATAACAGACAACGCCATCAAGATGCGCCAAGCCGCCGAGTGGCTCCATAAAAACGCCCCTGACTTAGAGGTCGAAGGCGAAATGCATGCCGATGCCGCCCTGTCGGAAAGCATTCGAACCCAAATATTTCCAAATTCCAAGCTTTTTGGCGAGGCCAATCTCTTGATTATGCCCTGTATTGACTCGGCCAACATTGCCTTTAATATGGCCAAATCCCTCTGGAATGCATTGACGGTTGGCCCCATTCTCATGGGCTGTCCAAAGCCTGTACACATCGTAACGCCTTCCGTTACCTCTCGAGGTCTTGTGAACATGGCCGCATTGGCTGTCGTAGATGCTGACTCAAAGGGTGCCTGAAGAAGATGGCACTTCACCCTTGAAATTGCCGAGGCATGCGAACAACCTATGATATACTAAAATTATTGAAAAACAATTTAACAAGGAATTAAATTAAAATGACTCACTATAAAATTTTACTGTATATTTTTCTATCAGCTATTATTTCCAATCCAAATCAAGCGATGGAAAGCAACCTGGCAAGTGGATCAGAACTCACACAACCTATAGGAACAAATAGCAGTATTTTATCGAAAACAAGATCTTGGGGGGTGTCTTCCCCAGAACATCAGTGTGAGTGGCATGCTTTGGAGAACAACCGTGCTATCTATTTTTTTGATAGCCAAGAACTTAAATCTTATTTCTTTTATGGCGACCAAACGACAGATGACTTTAAAATTTTTTTTAAAGAAGGTATTTTAAAAAAGCAAGAAGAAGAAAAAGAGAATGCAGTAGCAATGCAAGAAGTATTAGACATTCTTATGAAAGAACAAAAAAGATACCTTGATCTTTCTTCACAAGGCTGGATTTCTAAAACCTCAGACACAACATGTCAAGAGATGGCTGATGCTTTATTGTCGCACAATTCCCTCATGTTCTGGACAGGAGCCGGCATATCTAAAGCAGCTGGCGTCCCTACTTTAGTAGATCTCCATAAGAGTTTAAACCTAGAAAGCATGCCTTGTATGCATGCCGTCACGAATGAAAGTATGCAAACTTTGAAAGCTGATCTTTTTCAAGAAAATCAACGATCAAGTGTTGAAAAGGTAATGTTTGATTTCCTCGATAGTCTACAACTAACAAAAGAACCAACAAAGGCTCATAAGGCCCTAGCTGAAATTATTTTCCATTTACGCAAGCAGGGCAAAACAGCCAAATTTGTATCGAGTAATTTAGATGGATTACACCAAATCGACGAAGAGAATAAACTTGATGATGAAATAGAGAGTGCTCCCTCAATACTTTCTGAAAATAATATAGAAAACGATATGTCTCTTTTTAAAAAACCTGAAAACTTTAAGCTTATTGATCGTTTAACAGGCCAAGAATTTATTCCGGATATTTTGATTATGTTCGGTTTACGCAATGATGATTACCACTTTGCGAGAATTTTAGCGACTAAATTGTCGAGTTCTGATAAAATTCCACAAATCTGGGTCGTCAACCAAACTCAACCTGAATTCCTTTTACAACGCCCCAATCTAAATTCAGGGCAATACGAGATGGTTCCTGGATATTGGGTTTCCACTGATTTGCAAGAATTTTTACCTGAATTAGCAAAGCGGCTTGGAATGCATTAAATTTCGCACACCGAGTTATCGCAACTAGAATAATAGGGACACTCTTCAAATCCACTAAGACCGCTCGAAAACTATGACATCACATTCAAAGCAATAAAGATTGACGATTGGGATGGATTTCGGGTATATACTAGTCAAAAGATATATTATTTCATGGATAAAGGTGAATTATGGCCAATCATACATCCTCTAAAAAAGCGATTCGACAGATTGAAACGCGCACAGAACAAAATCGCACACGGGTCAGCCGTATTCGGACTTTTGTTAAAAAAGTTGAATCCCTTCTTGAGGAAGGAAATAAGTCTGAGGTTGTTGGAGCGATGCGTGACGCTGAAGCCGAAATCATGCGCGGCGTCAGCAAAGGCACAATGCATAAGAATACTGCTTCCCGCAAAGTTTCACGTCTGACGAAAAGAGTTAAGGCCTTAGTTGCTGCTTAAAAGGCTGCTGCTTAAGGTTGCTGCTTAAAGGCCGGAGCTTCTATGTCTATTTTCACAACTGACGTTGTTGTTATTGGTGCCGGCCCTGTTGGGTTATTCGCCGTGTTTGAATGTGGTATGTTGAAGTTAAACTGCCATGTGATTGATGCTTTAAGCATGATCGGCGGACAATGCGCTGCCCTTTATCCCGAAAAACCCATTTACGATATTCCTGCTCATCCTCAAATTACCGGTGAAGGCCTCATTGAAAATTTGAAGCTGCAAATTGACCCCTTCAATCCTACCTATCATCTTGGACAACAAGTCACAACCATCACACCTAACGATGAGGCTGGTAAAAGCTGGGCCGTCACCACATCTAAGGGCACCCAAATTCACACCAAAACAATTATCATTGCAGCCGGTGTTGGGGCTTTTGGCCCGAATCGACCCCCCTTATCAGGAATTGAAGATTTTGAAGGCAGAAGCGTTCATTACTATGTCGGATCCCGTGAGGCTTATCGCAACAAAAACATCGTCATCGCAGGCGGTGGTGACTCGGCTGTGGATTGGGCCATTTCTTTAAGCGAAGTGGCTGCTCGAGTTTCCGTGGTTCACCGACGTCCCAAATTCCGAGCAGCCCCCGAAAGTGAAGCACGTCTCAAAACCCTTGCAGACACCGGTGTTCTTGATTTGGTTATCCCCTTTCAGCTCTCAGGTTTGGAAGGAAGTAATGGACAACTTACAGAAGTTATTGTTCAATCTCTAGAAGGAGAGACAAAAGCACTTCCAGCTGATGTATTGCTGCCTTTCTTTGGATTGTCTATGAATTTAGGACCCATTGCGGAGTGGGGCCTTGGCCTTGAGAACCATCACATCACGATTGACCCCGCAACGGGCGCCACCAATCGCCCTGGTATCTATGCCATTGGCGATATTGCGACTTACCCCCATAAATTGAAGCTGATCCTCAATGGGTTCGCAGAAGGCGCTCAAGCAGCCCACGCCATTCGAAAATTTCTTTATCCTGAAGAAATCTTACACTTCGAATATTCCACAACAAAGGGATTGCCGCTTGGGTTAAAAGAAACAGCTATAGTCTTTTGATTTTAATTTTTAACATCGTCACTTCGTCGCTCGCTAAAGCATCGTCGATGCGTTACTCCTAGTTCCTTGTAAAAAATTGAACTTAAAACTCTATACATGATGTAATAGTTGCTTGATTATAAACCACCACCAGCTTTTGCAGATCACTTTGACTGAACCGCTAAAATACGACTTGTTTCTTTTTTGGGGCGTAAGGATTTTTTCTTCAATAGTTTTTCAAATTCAGCAGCTGGGACTGGTCGGCTAAAGAAATAGCCTTGTATTTCATTACAATCGTTCTCTTTTAAAAATTGAAGTTGCTCTTCTGTCTCGACACCTTCCGCTATAACCTCCAGTTTTAATCGCTGTGCCATCGCAATAATAGCTAGAACAATAGCACAATCATCTGCATCTGTTGGTATATCCTTTACAAATGACCTATCTATTTTAAGTTTACCAACTGGAAACCTCTTCAAATAGCTTAAGCTTGAATATCCTGTTCCGAAATCATCAATGGACAAATTGATCCCCAAAGTTTTTAGACTATCCATCGCTCTTAAATACAACTCCGTATTTCCCATAATGCTGCTTTCTGTCAGCTCAAGCTCTAAATACTCAGGATCTAACTCTGCTTTCACGAGGACATCAGAGACAATTGTCAGTGGTCATGCAATATTCCCCCTTTATGGTCACTGAAAATTCCCCCCCTGACCAAAGGAGGACATCATGTCAAAAGAGAGAGAATTGGATCACAATACTCTTCAACCCTCAACGTTGGAGAGAAAGATGGTCAGAGAAGGACAACATACG
>CAMCRD010000027.1 GCA_945877185.1 Candidatus Finniella inopinata
AACCTCTTTCAGCATTATATTGTGCTAAAATATTTAAAAATACATGGATTGCCACGTCGCTTCGCTCCTCGCAATGACAGAATATGGCAAATAATGAGCTTCTTACACGCTGATTTTAGAATGCTTTCTAAAAGTGACGGGTAGCGAAATTAATAAGTCACCATAATAAGTGATACAAAAGTATAAATAGGCTGTCATCCTGGAATTTAGAGAACCTTGGCAAGCGTAGCGCAGCCTCTAGGTTTTCTTAATATCCGGGATCCATGTATTCTAAAACTTCTTCAGATTTTAAGCTGTTGAAATATTGAAAAATACATGGATCCCGGCTCCTAAGATTTTGTAACGCTTCGCTTACGCGAAGGCTAACAAAATCTAAGTGCCAGGATGACAGATTTTGATTAATCCTAGTCATCTGTTTTGTTGCCGGAGTAATAAAAATGGTATGCGTGATTTTGCGATTATTAGATCAGATAAGGTTAAGGGTGAAGCTGTTGCGCTTCACCCTTTCTTGTTTTTTAAAATCTTATCATTAAAATTGAAAGATTTATGGGGTAGTTGTTGAACCACATTTTGTTTCTAATTCACTTACTTTATTATCAAGTGACCTTGCAGTCTCGTACATTTCCTTGGTTAAATTATTCGCCTTAGTAGCTAATCCTGAATATTTCTCCCCAAACTCTCCAAACAAGGAAGCAATCGGTCCAATGAATGAGCAAAGTATTCCAGTATTGCAGTATTTTTTTATTAGCCCTGCTTGGCTATCCTGCTGCTTTCCTGTATCATCTAGTTGAGAAGCGCCACCCGCAAAATGTCCAGCTATGGCCCGTAGCTTTTCTGCAGTAGCTCTTGCTTGGATCAGTTTGAACGTGCACATTCTATTGTTTACATCGTCTACTGCTTGCTGAGCTGCTTTACCTGCTTTGCTATTTACAACGCGATCCTTGGCTGCGCCTGCCACGCCTACGGCTGCTTCTTTCGCTGCATTTGCCGCGTTGCTTGCTGCTGTTACTGGTTTGCTTTTCATAACCTCATTTTTAGCTGAATTTGCCGCCCTTTTGCCCCGATCAAATAAATTTTCTTTTTTGGGTGGGGTTGTTTCGCCACTTGCAAAAGCAATTTGCTCTATGCCCAATAGGCATACAGCTATCCAGCTAATGCTTTTTAATACTTTTCTGTAATGAATGGTCATTTTTTCTCTCCTCATAGTTATTTTTTACAATTATCATATTATCCTATGATTTTTTAATATTTAGTTAATTGGATTGATGGAATTATAATTATTTTTCTTCCAACATAATGCGTTTACTATTTGTAAACATTTCTTCGTATATTATGGATGGTAGGTTTGATATTTTTTTGTTGAGGATTGAGAACATGAATAAAGGTTCTATCATTTTTCTACTAATGGTTATAGGCATAACGGTGGGTAGCGTAAGTTGCATGCAGCCATATGGATCCCCGTATGGAGGATCCCCATACGGCGGATATGGTCAGCAACAATATGGGGGAGGGTGTAGCCGACAGGCTTTAGGGGGTAAATACCAGAAGAACCTTATGCAGTGTCACCAGCAAATGGCGGCGTGTCAACAAGGCTATACCCAATATTGTCAAAAAGCCCAGAAAGACTGCCAAGATGCTCAAAAATATGCAATGCAGATGCAACAATGTCCTTACCCATAAGGCAATAGGGCAAAATGGTTACATCAGCAGCTTTAAGGGATCTTCGATGAATTCTTTAAAGGCGGCCAGATAAGCAGATCCAACGGCCCCGTCAACGGCTCGATGGTCAACAGATAAGGTGCATGTCATCTGTGTGGCAATTTCTACTTGGCCGCCTCGAATGATGGGGCGTTGTTCGCCCACTCCAACGGCAAGGATGCAAGCTTGAGGGGGGTTAATAATGGCGCCGAAATGTTTGATGCCATACATTCCCAAATTGGAAATTGTAAAGCTTCCGCCTTGGAATTCTTCGGGCGCCAATTTTCCTGACCGCGCTTTTTCGGCCAAAATTTTCATCTCACTTGAGAGTTGCCGCAAGGTTTTATTCTCGGCTGATCGAATGATAGGGGTAATCAACCCTCCTTCAATGGCGACAGCAACAGCGACATCAGCAGATTTATAGTGACGCAAGGCCGTTTCTTGCCAAGAAACATTCGCTTCGGGCACCTTGATCAATGCCAAGGCAACAGCACGGATAATAAAATCATTAACGGAAAGTTTTTCACTTTCCAACCGGGTATTAATATCAGCACGCAAGGCTAAAAGGGTGTCGATGGTGCAATCCACCGAGAGGTAAAAATGGGGAATTTCTTGCTTGGATTCCGTTAGGCGTTTGGCCGTGATTTTACGCATCATGGTGAGAGGAATATCGGTATATCCTGATTCACCATAAGTGACCATTGTGGACGAGGAAGGAGATTTTGAAGCCTTTTCCACATCTGACTTAATGATGCGACCGTGGGGGCCGCTACCGGAAAGGGTCCCCAAATCAACATTAATGTGCTCAGCGAGACGCCGCGCCAGCGGGCTTGCAAAAATCCGTTCGCCAGTATTCCCCGTTTTGGGAGGAGCTGATGGCCCTGCGTTTTCTGGTGCTGCTGGTTTGGGGGCGAGTGTGGGTGTTTCTGTTACCTTAGGCTTAGGGGATGCAGCCTTATCTAGAGCCCCAGCATCTTCCCCTTCCTCGAGGAGAAGAGCGATCAGTGTGTTGACAGCCACTTGCTCAGTGCCGGCTGCAATCATGATCCTGCCTAACGTTCCTTCATCAACAGCTTCAACTTCCATCGTTGCTTTGTCTGTTTCAATTTCAGCGAGGACGTCTCCTGCTTTGATAAGATCACCCTCTTTCTTAAGCCATTTAATAAGGTTTCCTTCCGTCATGGTGGGGCTGAGAGCAGGCATTAGAATGCTGATTGGCATATAAAACTTCCCTATTTGTAACAGACAGCCTTTACGGCTCTGATAATTTTCTCGACACTCGGTAAGGCTAGTTTCTCTAAATTTGCAGCATAAGGCAAGGGGACATCTTCAGCGGCAACCCGGACAGGTGGAGCATCTAAGAAATCAAACGCCTCCTCGCAAATCATGGTGCATATTTCAGATCCAACTCCGGCGAAAGGCCAGCCTTCTTCCACGCTAACCAATCGATTAGTAGACTTGACGGAACGAATAATCGTTTCGGTATCGAGGGGGCGAATCGTACGCAAATCAATAACTTCCGCCTCGATTCCTTCAGTTGCCAATTGCTCAGCCGCCGCGAGTGCATGGCCGACAGTGATCGAAAATGCCGTGATGGTGACATCTTTGCCGGAGCGGAGCACTGCAGCTTTCCCAAGGGGGATTAAGTAGTCTTCATCGGTTGGAACCTCAAAGCTGCGACCATAGATCAATTCATTTTCTAAAAAAATGACTGGATTGGGATCACGGATTGCTGATTTGAGTAATCCTTTGGCATCGCTGGCAGAGTAAGGGGAAACGACTTTAAGACCCGGGCAATGGGCATACCAGCTGGCAAAGCATTGTGAGTGTTGGGCGCCCACGCGAGAGGCCGCACCATTGGGGCCGCGGAAAACGATGGGGCAGCCCATTTGTCCGCCGGACATATAGAGCGTTTTGGCAGCAGAGTTGATAATTTGGTCGATGGCTTGCATGGAAAAGTTAAAGGTCATGAATTCAACGATTGGCTTCAGCCCCATGAAAGCAGCGCCAACACCAAGACCTGCAAATCCGTGCTCAGTGATGGGGGTGTCCACAACACGCTTGTCGCCAAACTCTTCCCATAGCCCTTGGCTCACCTTATAGGCCCCATGGTATTCAGCGACTTCTTCTCCGATTAAGAAAACAGAAGTATCCCGCCGCATTTCTTCTGCCATGGCATCGCGCAAGGCTTCCCGAACCGTCAATGTTTGTGTCATCAGCTTATTTCCTTAAATCAATATATCTGTATACAGCTCAGAAGCATCTGGTTCAGGGGATTCTTGGGCAAATGCTGCTGCTTCTGCCACAATGTCTCTGACTTGCTTTTCAAGGGTTTTGAGAACATCTTCTGTAGCAATTTTGTTGTTTAAAATATGTTGGCGGAAAGTTTCGATAGGATCATGGTCTTGACGCACCTTCTCAACTTCTTCTTTTGTTCGATAATTTGCAGGGTCGGACATGGAATGTCCACGATAACGATAAGTTTTGATATGGAGGAGGGCAGGGCCGTTCCCCTTTCGGGTATGGTCTAAGGCCCAGGCACCGGCTTCCTGAACGGCGAAGAGATCCATACCGTCAACAACGCGTCCCGGAATGCCATACGCTTCGCCGCGCTTGTGGAACTCACCGTTGGCTGATCCGCGCGCAACAGACGTTCCCATGGCATACCCGTTGTCTTCAACGATATAGACGACTGGGAGCTTCCATAAAGCAGCCATATTAAAAGATTCATAAACTTGGCCTTGGTTGACGCCCCCATCGCCCATATAGGTTAAGCAAACTCCATTATCGCCTTTGTATTTGTGTCCAAAAGCCATGCCCGTTCCAAGGGAGACTTGAGATCCCACGATGCCATGCCCCCCAAAGAAGTTCTTTTCACGGCTGAACATGTGCATGGAGCCGCCCTTACCCTTGGAGTATCCAGATGCCCGTCCCGTTAGTTCAGCCATGACACCTTTGGGATCCATGCCACAGGCTAACATATGCCCATGGTCCCGGTACCCCGTAATCACCGTATCCTGAGGTTGGACGCACCCCTGTAGGCCTACGATAACGGCTTCTTGGCCAATATAAAGATGGCAGAACCCCCCGATGAGACCCATACCATAGAGTTGTCCTGCACGTTCTTCAAAACGACGGATCAAGAGCATTTGCTCGTAACACTTGATTAATTCAGCTGCAGACTGTTTTTTCTGACTCATTGGAACCTCTTCATGATAAGAACCCTTGACTGCCTTTACAGCCTGTGATGCTACTCCCATTGACTCTTATCCTAGGTTTATAATACCCCATCTCTCAAAAGTGTCCAGAGGGGGCGTTGTTCATTGATCTTTCTTTCCTACCTGTTTTTTTCATCCGATGCAATTCCCCTTGTGACAGTTTGTTGGGCAATCTTGGCATAAAATAAATCCTCATTTTGAGTATAATTGTCGATAAGTTAAGAGAGAGTAAAGAGCAAGGTTCTGCTAAAATGCCTGTTAGAGCTTGAAGCTCATTAGAAACAAGCATTATATAAAGTGTGTTTCATAGGGTTGAATTGCCTCAAAAATAGGGAGAAAATATATGGTTCAACAGCTACTTCGCGTCATCTAATCGGGGACGAAGCCAAAACATGTCAGTGAGATTTTGGTGACACTTACCTGTGGAGGGTGGGTTCGTATACCGCCCTACAGTGGCCCGTACAATAAACCTCATTAGAACCTTCGTCTTTTGCCCCCTGGACGTCGTAAAAAATCGATTCGCAATCCTCATGTACCTTTATGTACACTCCGGTTGCTCATCAATATTTTACTAGCCAGGGAACAAAATACTTGGTTCTAAAAGAGGTTTGATGACAAAACGGGTCGAGGTTCGGATAAGGGGCGTGAATGGATAAGCCCCTTTGAAGCTGGAACAGGAAGTAATCGCAACGTATCCTTGCGGTGAATTTGTCCCTCCCTTGATCAAGCCTGAAATGGAAAGTCAAATTTCCAAAGAATAAACGGAACCCGACTCCTTGAGTTTTTTTAATAAAAACCAAGGAGTTGAGATGATGCGATCTATAGAAAACACAGGCTTTATTTGCCTAAATTGTCACAAGAAAATTGAAAAATTAACCAACGGAAGCTACCGTAACCACTGCCCTTTTTGCCTTTATTCCTTGCATGTGGATAAGCACCCAGGGGATCGGGCGAGCACATGTGGGGGATTGATGGCGCCGATTGGTTTGGCTTATAAATCAAAGAAAGGTTGGCAGCTGATTCATTGCTGTCAAAGATGTGGCATTCAAGTCGTTAATAAAATAGCGATTGATACGGTACAGCCAGATGATCTTCAGAAAGTGACGACGCTGCAGGGATGAGGGATTACGTGGCTTTTACAACAATGATGATATACGGAATAATTTGTTTTTTTGATAACTAAAAAAGTGAGGAATAGAAAGCTAATTTTTAGATATGCGCACATAACCTAAAATTTTTTAAATAGATTTTCCTTTTGAAAAGCTGCGTAACTTTGTGTGTACTGAAAAGGATAGGATTCTCCTTTTTTATTTAAGATCAAAATCTTAAATCCTTCTTTTTCTAAAACGCTTAAAATTCCATGGTGTCCATATCCCACATTCATGGCGATAGGAGAAGGATAGCGATCGGTTGTTCTCAAAATATCTTTTATTCTTGGTGCCCACTTTTGATCTCTGATTTTAACGTTATCTACATCATTGGCATTTTCTTGGTCGCTTAGAAAACAAAGCAGAAAGAATTTCCCCTCCGTGTAATGGGGATTCCAGGGATTGTTTAATCCCCCTTCCGGGTGTGTTGGTGTCTCAGAGGATAAATTATGTAAATACCAAGATATATCTTGAATTAAAAAAGGTCCTCTGGTTTGTTGTAGCGCTTGGAGAGCCAGTGGCATTTCTGTGATAAGCTTTTCAAAAAAAGATTCTAGCCCAGTGAGGGTTTTTTCTTTTTCAATAGCGAGTTGTTCAATCTGTTGATCCATACCGTTGTTTGCTTCTTCAGATTTCTGAAATTTACGTAAGAAAAAACAAAAAGCGAGAGAATTTAAAGCTTCAAATTTAACGAAATAATCTTCCGTAAAAATTTTAGGGATAACCTTTCGGCAATAAGTTGTTAATTTTTCATAATCTTGCTCCGATAATTCGCTTTTCAACCTTTGATGAGAGTCGGGGTCTATAAGGTGCTTTTTAAAAACTTCTTCAAGGTGCGGTTGTCGATCTTTTGGTTCGTCATCCCAAGGTATGGGCTCAAGGACAATTGTTTGGGCGTTTTGGAGTATTTGGCATGTTGACTCACTTAAGGTGGAAATAGGCAGATTATGGTTTGTGAAATGGATTGTAAATGGTGCAAAATCTTTGTGGTGTATTTGAAACGTAAAGCTAGCATCTTGTTGTGCTGTAAAAATGCCTTTTTCATAGTCAATTTGATAAATAGAGGCGGTATCCTCCATAGCTTGAGAAAGACTGTTGGTCGAGAAATAAGCAAGTGATAAAAGAAAAAAAGTAATTTTATATATAAAAGGCATGAACCCATCCTTAGAGCCAAAAATAAGGCTTTTAGTTAAAAAAGTATAGGGCTAGATTGTCGCGCGTATTTTACACCTTGCGCAATACCAACGATGCGTTTGTGCCGCCAAAGCCAAAGGAATTGGACATTGCAATGGTAATGGGACGGGACTTTGCTTTATGAGGAACCAGATCGAGGTCGCCAAAGCCTTCCGAAGGATTGTCTAAATTCAGGGTAGGGGGGGCGATTTGATCCCGAAGGGCAAGGGCGCAGAAAATGGCTTCGATGCTTCCGGCGGCCCCTAAGAGATGGCCGATCGCTGATTTAGTTGAGGACATGGAAACGGATTTCATATGGTTGCCAAAAAGGCGCTTTACGGCGGCAATTTCCACTGCATCGCCTAGAGGTGTGGATGTCCCATGGGCATTGATGTAATCGATCTGCTCCGGGGTGGTCCCAGCATTTTTTAAGGCCGCACGCATCGCACGGAAACCACCATTGCCGTCTTCGGGAGGGGCAGTTACATGGTGAGCATCCCCGGACATGCCATAACCGATAAGCTCTGCATAGATTTTGGCGCCGCGACGTTTGGCGTGCTCATATTCTTCTAACACGACAATGCCGGATCCTTCGCCCATGACAAATCCGTCGCGTCCCTCATCCCAAGGGCGGGAGGCTTTTTCAGGGGTGTCATTATATTGGGTAGAAAGAGCACGGGCGGCTGCGAATCCAGACATACCAATGCGACAAACGGCAGCTTCCGTGCCGCCCGCTACCATGACATCTGCATCCCCGTACATAATAAGGCGAGAGGCATCTCCAATGGCGTGAGCGCCTGTGGCACAGGCCGTTACAACCGCGTGGTTGGGTCCTTTGAATCCGTATTTTATAGAAACATGACCTGAGGCTAAGTTAATAAGGCACGCTGGAATAAAGAAAGGGCTAACCCTGCGGGGACCGCTTTCTTTTAAGATAAGGGACGTGCTCTCGATTTCAGGCAATCCACCAATACCGGAGCCAATCATAACACCTGTGCGTTCACGGGATTCTTCGTCTTCTGGCATCCACCCAGAATCTTCAACAGCCTGGGTTGCAGCGGCAACGGCGTATAAGATAAAGCGATCAACTTTCCGTTGGTCTTTCGAAGACATATAACGGTCGGCGTGAAATAATCCTAGCTCTTCTCCTTCAAGGATGGTTCCACCAATCTTAGCGGGTAAGTCGGAGACGTCAAAAGACGTAATGCCCCGGATACCTGATTGTCCAGCAATCAGCTTCTTCCAAGTCAGTTCAGCCCCATCCGCTAAGGGGGAGACAACCCCAATACCCGTAATAACAACACGACGTGTCATGAGTTCCCTTTATATGTTTCGATAATTTAAAACCAAGACGAAAGTTTATGCGTTGTTGGCTTCGATATAGGAAATAGCATCTTTAACGGTTCTGAGTTTTTCTGCGGCATCATCAGGAATGGTGCACCCAAATTCTTCTTCAAATTCCATAATGAGCTCAACGGTGTCCAAGCTGTCAGCGCCTAAATCATCAATGAAGCTGGCATTTTCAGTAACTTTGCTTTGATCTACATCCAAATGCTTAATAATGATTTCTTTTACGCGTGTGGCAACTGCTGTCATGTTCTCTTCCTCTCAATAATTTTATGGATAATCATACCTTACTGTTCTTAATCGTCAAGTCGATTAAGAACAATCTTGTCCTTAATTAGCCTGATTTTAAACAAAGTTCAAGCTTTCTCTGTTAGCCTCTATCTTAACTCATTAACATTCCTCCATTTATATGGAGCGTTTGGCCTGTAACGTAGGCAGCTTCTGGGCTGGCAAGGTAAATGGCGCCAGCGGCTATTTCTTCTGGCGTGCCCATCCGTCCTTGTGGCACAGAGGCGAGGATATTCTCCTTCACTTTCTCAGGTAATTCACCCGTCATTGCGGAGGTGATAAATCCAGGCGCAATACAGTTTACGGTAACGCCCCGGCTGGCAACTTCTTGAGCCAAGGATTTTGAAAGGCCAATGAGCCCTGCCTTTGTTGCTGCATAGTTTGCTTGGCCAGCATTTCCTGTGATTCCAACGACGGAGCTTATATTAATGATGCGGCCCATGCGGCGCTTCATCATAGCCTTTAAGGCAGCACGACACAGACGAAAGGAGGATGTTAAATTCACATCTAAAACTTGTGCCCAATCTTCATCAGTCATACGTATGGCCAGGCCATCACGGGTGATTCCCGCATTGTTTACCAAAATATCGACTTTGCCCATGAGCTCTTCGGCTTTTGGGAAAAGGGCTTCCACTGCTTCTGGGTCTGTTAAATTGCAAGGGATCACATGAATGGGGTTTTTGGGTCCTGTAGCCCTTAATTCATCCGCTAAGGCTTGGAGGACATCTTCACGGGTGCCTGAAATGGCAATGGTTGCGCCTTGGGCATGGAAAGCACGCGCAATTGCACCCCCAATTCCACCGGATGCGCCTGTAATAAGAGCTGTTTGATCTGTGAGTTGAAACATTTTTTATTCCTTTTTTAATGATTTAGAGGGTTTTGAGAAATGCATCCATATCGGCGGGGGTATTAATAGCGCTGGCTTCAAGTCCGGGATCAATGCGTTTGATGAGCCCTGTTAAAACTTTTCCGGCGCCAATCTCGATGATATTTGTGACACCGAGACTTCCTAAGTTCAAGCCAATTTCTCGCCAGCGAACACGCGCCGTGATTTGTTCAATTAATAAGGAACGAAGGAGCGTGTTCTCTTTGGCTGGCATGGCAGTGACGTTGGACATAATGGGCTTTAGGGTCTCTCCCATAGGGATGTCTTTTATCGCAATTGCCATCATTTCAGCTGCAGGTTTCATGAGAGAGCAATGAAATGGAGCGCTGACCGCTAAAGGAATGGCTCGTTTTGCGCCTCTTTCAGGCGCAAGGGAAATGGCGCGGTCAATAGCACCTTTATGGCCACTTAAGACAATTTGACCCGGAGAGTTGTCATTGGCAATCACACAAACTTCGCCAAGGGCTGCGTCATTGGCCAAAGCCTCAACTTCTGTTGCATCAAGTCCTAAGATAGCTGCCATAGCCCCAACACCAACAGGAACGGCCTGCTGCATCGCTTGTCCGCGCAAGCGAAGCAAACGGGCTGTATCGGAAAGGGAAAAAACACCTGTTGCGCATAAAGCTGTGTATTCCCCTAAAGAATGACCTGCCAAATAGGAGCATAAAGAGGACAGCGGTTTTCCGAGTTCAGCCTCCATGCTCCGGACGATTGCCATGCTCATCGCCATTAAAGCAGGCTGGGCATTTTCCGTTAAGGTCAATGCATCTTGAGGGCCTTCTAAAATGATCTGGCTGAATTTTTGTTGTAAAGCTTCATTAACTTCTTCAAAGACTTGCCGGGCGGCAGGAAAAGCCTCAACGAATTCTTGTCCCATACCGACAAATTGTGAACCTTGTCCAGGAAAAGTAAATGATATCATCATTAAGCATCCTATCGTTTTATTCTAAGCCGTTATAGTCTTTATACCAAGCAACTAGATGTTCTATGCCTTCCGTGATACGGGTAGAAGGTGAGTAACCAAAGTCACGCACAGCTGCTGAAATATCTGCAGCAGTAGCTGGGACATCTCCATCTTGGAGAGGCAAAAAATTCTTCATGGCCGTAATATTCAGTTCTTTTTCTAAGGTTTCAATGAAGTCCATTAAAGATTCACTGTGATCATTACCCAAATTATAAACAGGATGAAGCTGATCTTTTGCCACTTTGGATGGGTGCGCTAAAGCCCCCAAAATTCCAGCGACGATATCATCTATATAGGTATAGTCCCGTGCCATCTTTCCGTGATTGTAAATATCAATGGGTTCACCCGCTAACATGGCCTTCATAAATTTAAAGGCGGACATATCCGGACGTCCCCAAGGGCCATACACCGTAAAGAAGCGTAAACCCGTAACGGGAAGTTCATAAAGATGGTGATAGGATTGCGCCATGAGTTCATTGCTTCGCTTCGTTGCTGCATACAATGACATGGGTGAATCGGTGCGTTGGTCTTCTTTGAAAGGAATTTCCTTGTTTGTTCCATAGACGGAAGAGGTGCTGGCATAAACCAAGTGCTGAAAGTTGGGTTGATAGCGACAGAGTTCTAAAATGACCATAAATCCCATGATATTACTTGTAATATAAGGAAAGGGATCAACCAGAGAGAAACGGACGCCTGCTTGTGCCCCTAAGTTAATCACATGGTGAATAGGGGCATGAGCTTGCCAGACGCGCGTCATGGCTTCCCGATCACTGATATCAACCTTATGGAAGTGAAAGTTCGGATAAGCTTGAAGAAGTTTAAGACGATCTTCTTTCAGCTTAACGCTGTAATAGGGATTCATGTTGTCAACGCCGACAACTGTTTTTCCTTGCTTTAAAAGGGAAAGGCTTGTGTGAAAACCAATGAACCCAACGGCGCCGGTTATCATGATAGATGATGACATCTCTATAAACCTTTAGTTTGTGGCATAAGATAAGGTGACCACAATTTTTACCACTTTATCGATGGTTGAGGTATCCTAGGTTCCCATATCTGAAAGGTCTGTTGAATTTTCAGGGGTGACTTGAAAAATTCCTTGGCGAGCGCTCATCAAGCGACCAACTTTGGAGCCGCTGGTTGTTGCAAATTGATCAGCACGCTCTTTCGCATTTTTGGTTGCATCACCCAATAACGCGACCTTTAAAAGATCCAGCTTGTCCCTGGAATAAAAATACCGAGGATCCGTTGATTCAAATTCAAGGCCTTTCCCATTGATTTGGTCAACTTTTGTAGAGATCGTCGCAATTTTTTGCACGTCATGAGATGTGATCGAAAAATTCTGGCGCAAAACAAATCCTTCAACAGTGTTGGTGTTCATCCCCTGTGACGTTTGAACATATAAGGTTTCCTTCATCACGGGAGAAGTTTCTGCCTTTAAGTTATCTCCTTGCAGAAAATCAATGACCTGGCTTCGATCTGCTTCTAGTTTTTGATAAGTTGAGGCCAGATCCTTACCACGAACCACGAGGGTTCCATGCCATACAGCCATATCAGATCTGATCTTGCGCTCCGCATAACCCTTCACTTCAATGGCATGATCTGTGCTTTTAATTTTTTCTATAGTGTTTGATACATAAACGCTGGATCCAAAAAGTCCCAATGAGATGGCAATCCCGAGACCTAATTGCGCCCCAAATCCAATTGAACGGTCTTTCATAATATTGTATCTTTCTTTAGATATCCTTTGTTGGAAAACTATAAGGGATTGAGATCATGAACTCAAGCGGTTTGGCGGAAGTATTTGTTCAAAGCTTCAAAATTTGTCCGGTGTGAGGGTGTAAAAATCGCCTTAGGAATTTTAAGCATGAGGATAAGAAGGTAAGAAAAAAATGAAAAGTCAATTTTTACTTGGATTATTGGTCGCCTTAATCTTGATATCCTTAGCAACTTGGCTTGCTCTATCAAGGACAACAGAAGACCTTACCCATATAACCCCGTGCGCTAACACGACTGAGCCTCTATTTATTACCCCTCAAGGAGAGGTAACGGATGCTCTTGTCAGGCTTTTGGGATTAACGGGCATTCGTGTTGAGGAAGACCTATTAACGGTGGAAAACGACTGGCCTGAAGCAAGAATTCATTTGAAATCTCGCAAGTTAGAAGAAGTGGTCTCGGCCGTACAGGGAAAACTCGATCCGTTCATCACGTGGTTTGGGGATCCCAGCAAGGAGCGGTGGGAAGAAGATCCAAAGAAGCCCAAGTTATCCCGTCTTCAAGCAAATCATATTATCGATATTTGCCTTGGTTCTTTGCGGCAGGGGGAAAAAATGCTTTCTCAAGTGCCCCCGAAGGCGATCTTATTTTTAGGGGCTGCATTGACGCGTGTTCGCATGAGATTGGCCTATTTGAATGAACTCTATGATCAGAAGAAGCTTTCAACGGATTTGCCTGTTTATATTATGGCGGGTGAAAGGAAATTAGATGAAAGTATTGGTGAAACGCAGGAAAACCTTATGGATTCCGGTAACGGCATTGTTCCTTTTCGCAAAGATTGGACTGCCTCTCAAGAACATATCATAGATGAAGGAGAGATGGTTAAGCTTGTCTTTTCTCAATCTCGCCATAGAGACCTTGCGGAAAAAAATGTCATCATTGTCTATTCCCCGAAAGGACAGGGACGTAGAGCCACGACAGAAACCAATTTAAAACAATGGCTTAAAGAGCATTCCCCCCTTGCAGGAAAGTATCTGGCAATCTCCAATCAACCTTATAATTATTTCCAAGAATGTGTGATTCGCCGAGTTCTGCTTCAAGCGGGGCGTTCGGATATTTGTGTTGAAGTTGTTGGGCCAGGTATGGAGGTTAAAGTAGAAAGTGATGAAGCGGCTATTGATCAAGCAAAGAACTTGCTGAATAACCTTTCCCGCATTTTGTACGAATTGCAAGAAATTCGGAAATTCAGAATGTCCGATCATCGTTGAGAAGTCTATATAAACACCCTATTTAATACTTTTTTCATTTTTATAAAGCAATAATAAATTTATATGAGCGTTAGGACCGTAGCAGCAAAGGGGATGTTGGGTGTCACGTTTTTTATCGAAGCTTATGATATTGATGGTTTTGGTTGCAGGGTATTTGCAACCGGCATTAGGTGAAGAATGGACAGCAAGGTGGATGGAACAATATACATCCAAAATTGGTGGGAAATCTGTTAAAGATCTTATCATCCCTGGAACACACGACTCCATTACCTATACGATCAATGCAAAATCAACCTTTGCTAAAGAACAAGATGTTCCCCAACAATTAAATTGGTTACGGTATATAGGGGTTGGTTTTATTGTTACAAAAATTGCAGCGGACTGGTCAAGGGCACAAGGAAGAACAGTAACTGAACAATTACAAGACGGCATTCGCTACTTTGATATGCGTGTTGTTTACAGAGAAAGCCGGAAGAAATTTTATACATGCCATGGACTTTATGGAGAAGAACTCAGTAAAGTCCTGAAGGAGATGAATGAATTTCTTAATAAGCATCCAAGGGAGGTTGTTATCCTTGATTTTAACCATCTCTATAACATGAAGCCGCCTAAAACAGGGGATAAGCACAACGAGCTTATGACGCTTATTCAAGGGACATTTGATAAAAAAATGGTTCCGGGCGACACGTATAGCCCTAACGTTACCTTAAACGAACTCTGGGAAAAGAAATATCAGGTTATTGCCCTTTATTATAATGATAAAGGAAATAGTAAAGAAGTACCAGGATCGAAAGCATCCAATCTATTATGGGGGCCCGATAAAATACGCTCACCGTGGGCAAACAAACAAAAAATTGAAGATTTAAAAAAAGAGCTTGATAAATATATTAATACCCACACCACAAATGCACCCAATCAGTTTTTTGTCTTGCAAGGCATATTAACCCCTGATGGTGCAACGATTGCAGGGAGCCTAAAACCTTCGTTCAAGGGCATCAGATCCTTAAAAGATTTTTCTGCTCAACTTAAGAAGCCGATGTCAGAATGGCTTGTTGAATGGAGGTGGGGCAATAAAAAACTGAATATCATTATGATGGATTTTTTGGATGATAAAGGGTTAGTTGAAGAAATAATAAAATTGAACCTTGTCCGCTCTTCTTCTTAAAAAGCCCAATGGAAAAATTACCTTATTCTTTTGTAACTCTGCGCATACCCTCACTCCCCAAACGCTGCGATCCCTGTCTGGGCGCGGCCGAGGATAAGGGCGTGGATATCGTGGGTGCCTTCATAAGTGTTGACGGCTTCCAGGTTCATCACATGACGGATGACGTGGTATTCGTCCACAATGCCGTTCCCGCCATGCATATCCCGGGCGGATCGAGCGATACCAAGGGCCTTGCCACATGAATTGCGCTTAATGAGGGAAATGGCTTCCGGGGCAACGTGCCCTTGGTCTTTTAAGCGCCCAACCCGTAAGGCTGCTTGAAGAGCCAAGGTAATTTCTGTTTGCATGTCAGCAAGCTTCAACTGAATAAGCTGGTTCGCCGCTAAGGGACGGCCAAATTGCTTGCGATCAAGGGTATACTGACGGGCAGCGTGCCAGCAAAACTCGGCTGCCCCTAACGCACCCCAGGCAATGCCATAGCGGGCATTGTTCAAACATCCAAAAGGCCCTTTAAGGCCCGTTACCTCTGGGAATAGGTGGTCATCAGGAACAAAGGCATCCTCAAGGATAATCATGCCTGTGAGAGAAGCGCGTAAACTAAACTTTCCTTCAATTTTGGGCGTTGTGACGCCTTTTGTGCCTTTTGTTACCACAAACCCGCGGATGAGGCCATCATCTGTTTTTGCCCAGATAATCATGACATCAGCAATGGGGGCGTTTGTGATCCACGTTTTTGTGCCATTCAGGAGATAGCCACCATCAACTTTTTTGGCATGGGTGCGCAAACTTGCAGGGTCTGAGCCTGCGTCCGGTTCCGTTAACCCAAAACATCCCACAAGGTCGCCCGTGATCAGTCCTGGTAGATAGGTTTGGCGCAAAAGCTCAGTCCCATAGGTTGCAATCGGATAAATGGTAAGGGATGATTGGACACTCATGGCGGAGCGGTAACTGGAATCTACCCGCTCAACTTCGCGGGCAATTAAGCCATAGCTGACATAGCCTGCACCAGACCCTCCCAGATCTTGGGGCAAGATCGCTCCTAAAAATCCCATTTGGCCCATCTCGGTTAAAATATCGCGATCGAAATATTCACGGCGATTGGCTTCTAAAATGCGCGGCATTAGCTTTTCCTGGCAATAGGCATGGGCTGTATCACGAACCAACCGTTCTTGAGGTTCTAATTGGTCTTCGAGAAGAAGGGGGTCTTTCCAGGAGAAGGAGGGGGTGTTAGGCATCAAATTTAATCCCTTGAGCAAGAGGAAGGTCTCTGGAATAATTAATCGTATTTGTAGCTTGTCGCATATAATTTTTCCAAGCATCAGAGCCGGATTCGCGGCCGCCACCGGTTTCTTTATTACCGCCAAAGGCGCCCCCAATTTCGGCGCCGCTGGGGCCAATGTTCACATTGGCAATACCACAATCGCTTCCTTGTGCGGACATGAATGTTTCAGCTTCGCGGATATCGTTGGTAAAGATGCTGGAGGATAAGCCTTGAGCAACATCGTTATGGAGCGTCAGGACTTCCTCAAAATTTTTGTATTTCATGACGTATAAAATAGGGGCGAACGTTTCCGTTTGAACCACAGGGGTTTGCTGAGGTATTTCAACAATGGCGGGACACACATAATAAGCGTGAGGGTATGTTTCTTCTAAAACGCGCTTCCCTCCAAAAATTTTACCCCCTTCTTGGTGGGCTTGGTTTAAGGTTGCTTGCATCGCTTGATAAGAGTTCTGATCAATTAAGGGGCCCACAAGGGTTTCTTTTGCCAAAGGATTGCCAATTGCTAAGGATTGATATCGCTTTTTAAGGTCATTCACGAGCGTATCATAGATCGTTTCATGGATAAATGCCCGGCGCAATGTGGTGCAGCGTTGACCGGCAGTGCCAACAGCGCTAAACAGAATGGCATGAGTGGCAAGCTTTAAGTCAGCGCTGGGGGCAACAATCATGCCATTATTTCCGCCCAACTCCAGTAAGCATTGACCAAATCGGCTTGCTACTTTGGGGGCAACGTGTTGTCCCATGCGGGAGCTTCCCGTTGCACTAATGAGGGGGATGTTGGGGTTGCTTACTAACGCTTCTCCCAGCTTTTGGCCTCCAATGAGAAGATGTTGAAGCGGATTTGATGCTATTCCATAGCGCGTGATTGCTTGGTTCAGCAAGTTTTGGCAAGCTAAGGCGGTGAGGGGCGTTTTCTCGGAAGGCTTCCATACAAGGGTATTGCCACAGATAAGCGCAAGGCAAGCATTCCATGCCCAAACGGCCACGGGAAAATTAAAGGGTGTGATGAGGCCAATGACCCCCAAAGGATGCCAGGTTTCCATCATGCGATGGCCGGGGCGTTCCGAGGCAATGGTCAACCCATAAAGTTGGCGTGATAACCCAACGGCAAAGTCGCACATATCAATCATCTCTTGAACTTCGCCGCGGCCTTCTTCCAATATCTTACCGCATTCTAAAGTGACCAGGTGTGCCAGCTCCTCCTTATGGGTCCGTAGTTCTTCTCCAAACAAGCGGATAAGCCCACCACGCTTGGGGGCAGGGACAAGGCGCCATTCAAGAAAGGCAGCGTGGGCAGTTTGAATGATGGTTTCGGCATCCGATAAGGGGGTTTCGGTAATCCGAGCCAGCTCTTGGCCGTCAAGAGGAGAATGAACGATAAGCGATCCAGTGGTTAAAGTGTGCTTATCGAGGTTTAATTTGGAGAAAATCTGTTGATAGGCCATGGTTTGCCCTTTAAAGATAAAGCTTCATCCTTAATCGTAGGCGTAAACTTTCAGAATTGGCAAGAGGAGTGGTTTTAAGTGAGTAATTTTGTTTACGTTCCCACATTCCCCGCAAGGTAATGCTTGCGACATAAGGCAATGTAGCGGTCGTTTCCACCAATCACCAATTGCTCACCTTCTCGGGCAATTTTTCCTTGGTCATCAAAGCGGGCGTTCATGGTGGCTTTGCTGCCGCAATGGCAGATGGTCTTGATTTCAATGAGTTCATCGGCCCAAGAAAGAAGATAACGGCTTCCCTCGAAAGTTTCGCCGAGGAAATCGGTGCGCAAGCCATAGGTTAAGACAGGGAGCTTAAGATGATCAACCACTTGGGTTAATTGCAAAACTTGTTCCTTAGTCATAAATTGAGCTTCATCAATCAAAATGCATTTCAGTTTTGGTAGGGTCTTTTGGGTTTTCTCGATCATGTCAAAGAAATTAAAAGACTGGTCGAAAGAGATGGCGTCCTCCGCCAATCCAATGCGTGATGCAATTTTCCCAGAGCCGTAACGATCATCCATGAGGGGGGTGAACAACATAGTGTCCATTCCTCGTTCGTGGTAATTATAACTTGATTGAAGCAGCGTGGTTGTTTTTCCCGCGTTCATAGCGGAATAATAGAAATAAAGCTTTGCCATTTAGTTCCTACTTAAGTGTGTATTCAATAATCGTCCAGCTGTTCCTGTCCATTCGATAGCCCCTTGGATGCGACCGATTTCATGTCCATTTGAATTAATAAACACAGTTGTCGGCAAAGCGGAAGCCCGAAAAGTGCGTGACAAGATGCCACCTTTGTCGAAAGTTATGCTTAAGTTTTTGATTCCTTTCGCTTTATAGAAATCACGAATTTTAGCAACATCTTTAAAATCTGTTGCTACGGCAACGATGTGGGCTGTGTTTTCGTGTTTTTTGGCAAAGACATCTAGACCTGGCAGTTCTTCAACACAAGGTCCACACCACGTTGCCCAAAAGTGCAAGATGACAGGTTTCCCCTTCAAATCTTTTAAGTTCTTTTCAGCTGGTTCTGTCTCGGCCGAGGCTTGAAGTTCCCAAAACGTTCCTTCATCGATCGGCTTTGAAGGGGATGTTGGAATATAGTTAATGGTTAAGAGAGAGACTTTTTTGGGTGTTTGTTTGGGAGCCTCAATAGGCTTTGTTTCCGTCTTTAATGCCCAATATCCAGCTGTTCCAACACTTGCAAGCACAAGACCTAAAATAAAATAAATGCCTTTGTTCATGGATTGTCTCCTATCTAATCTGTATAGTAATTAAAGGAATCATAACGTTTCTTCCTATATGGGATAGGAAAAAGGAGCCCTTCCTTAAGGTATATGTAGGAATTTCAGAAACCAATTACGAGAGAAAATTTTGTAATTATTTTGCTCAAGTCTCCCAGCAAAAAGAATATCATAATTATTATAGAATAGCAAAATTCTTGTTAAGGGAAGACAATCCATGATCTTTGCCAAGACCCTCTTATAGGCCCCAGGAGACGCGTAGCGTAATAGCGGCCCGATAGAGGATCATGAGCCACAAGATTTGTTCGTTGATTAAGCTCACACCAAGAACATCCGTTACCGTATAATCCATCTTTTTTAACAATGTTTGGGCATACATCATTTTTTTGTTATCTGTTTTTGTTTTTGAAGCTGCCAAAGTTGCTTGCGCAGCAAGTGGGCTTGTAAACTGAAGTTGGTACAAAACAAGCAAAGATAGGCCAGCGACAAATGTGTTAAAGAAAAGAGAAAGAGATATCGGTTGAAGTGTAAGGCATATGCCAATAAAGCCCCACATCAAAATGCCAAGACAGTGAATCCTCTTGATTTTCATCGTGCTCGAAGAATGCCAAATCATATACAGAAATGATAAAAGATAGGCCACAGAAATAGAAGTATAGAATTGACCTGTTTCCTTGATAACTTTAATAGCATCTTCAGGTGTTGCGACATAGCCAAGCCATTCGCAATTTAAACAAGTCATGGATGATCCTCCTGCAAGGGGTTTGAAAAAAGCGGGGCCACGGATTGCTCAAGATGAGGGGGAACAACCAGCTCAGTTGTTGGGGTGATTTCACCTAAAATGTCAATCAAGTCTCCTCGGGATAGGGCGATACAGCCGTCAGTCGGGGTTTGGGCATCATTCATGATGTGGATAAAAATGGCGCTTCCTCTGGGGGGAATGGGAGGAGAATCATTATACCCCACGACAATCAAAATATCATACACATGATCGTTGCGCCAAAGGATCTCATGGTGGCCAAGATAGGGTGTTTTGATCAAACGGTTATAAGCGGGATCTGTCGGGTCATCGCACCATCCATCAACAGGTGTTAGGCTAACCATTGGCAGATCGGATACGAAAGGGCGAATACGATCAGGACGATACAGAACCTGGCGCAAGGGAAACGCGCCGATAGGCGTTGCTCCATCTCCCTCAACCTTTTTGGCGCGAATGCCTCCCCGACCGGTGCGACAGTCAAATATTTTGCCACCCCATTCTAAGGTTGTTGCAGAGGTAAGGAGCAGTTTATCTGCGGATTGCGTTAAAGTAATTTAATCTTCTCCATGGTCTTTTGAAAAAGCTTGAATACCATCGAAAACATTCAATTTTTCAAGATGCGTCCAGCGATGGTGGGGTGTTATTCGTTCGAGGAGGTCATAAATTTTTGCATCCTCTACATCAGATTTGTCATGGCTTATAAAACGGCAACGGAACAAATCCGTTGGATCCAATTTGAGGCCAGAATCCGGATAGACCTTGACGCCGCGGCAGGAGATGCCTTTTAAGGTGAAAGAGGTGTCTACCGCAATTCTTTCCAAATTTAACCCGAGGTCATCGGCAGGTAAGATTGATTCAATAAACACATCAATACCTAAGACGGAGCGTTCTATCGCTTTTACAAAGTCGGGGACGTTGGGGACATGAGGCAGCTTAAGGGATTTATACTCCCGTTTTTTGTAATCAGGGTAGGGTTTGCCCATATTGCGCAAAATAGTATCCGTCAATTGAGTTGTGGAGGCCGCTCCTTTGTCGCCAATGGCGTCGCGCGTCAAGACTTTGTCTATGGCGAATGTCCGGAAAAGGGCTTGTTCAATCTGGTTTGCAGCCTCAAATTCCTTCAGGTGGCGCAGCATCATAACCCCTGAGAGGAGAACAGCTGTGGGATTAATATTGTTTTTGCCCGCATATTTGGGGGCCGAGCCATGGACGGCTTCAAAAATTGAATAGGTATCCCCAATATTCGCGCCTGGCGCGAAACCAAGCCCCCCAATGAGGGCAGAGCCAAGATCGCTAAGGATGTCCCCGTTCATATTGGTGGTAACAATCACATCAAATTGTTCGGGGATCTTGACCATCTGATGGGCGCAATTATCGACGATGATATGATAGGCCTCAATATCGGGATATTCTTTAGCAACATCTTCAAACGTGTGCTTCATAAGCCCTTCGGTAAGCTTCATAATGTTTGCTTTCGTGGCGCATTGGACTTTTTTTCGCCCCTCAGCACGAGCAAATTCAAAGGCAAGGCGCACAATCTTTTCACATCCCTTTCGGGAGATCAGCTTTAAGCATTGTGCTGTCCCGGGGGTTTGCATGTGCTCAATCCCGGCATATAAATCTTCTAAATTTTCACGCACGATAACAAAATCGATCCCACGGCCGGAATAAGGCGTTGCAACCCCAGGAATTTCTTGGATGGGGCGGATGTTGCCGTAGGTTTCGAACATCTTGCGTAACGTGACGTTCGCACTCTTTTCACCAAATCCCACAGGCGTTTCTAAAGGGCCTTTGAGGGCTACCTTATTGCGTAAAATAGAATCGATCGTTTCTTGAGGAACACCCGTTGAAAGGCCTTTTTTAAAGACCTCGGCGCCTGCTTGGCAGACTTCCCAATCAATCTTAACGCCGGTTGCCTCAATGATCTGGCGGGTTGCTCCCACCACTTCTGGCCCGATGCCATCGCCTTCGATCAGGGTAATTTTATGAGATGTCATAGGTTCAGTGCTCGCCTTCAATGAGTTAAATATACTTAAATTATAAGTGATTTTGAAGTTTGAGCAAGACCCTGTTGAGGGGGTGGGACGACTATTTGAAAAGTCGGCATCGTTATTTTAAATTCATAAATGCTTCAAGTTTGGAAATTAAGTCTTTGTAGTCATCTTTTAAAGTTTTATGAGTTGCTTCACATTCGGGCTCAGCTTCGTCTTGTTCCTTGCTGCTATTTATTGCGCTCTGATATGTGCGTAAGTTTTTGTTATGTTTCTCAATATCGTCGATAACTTTTTGTATTAAATCAAAAATCTCCTTTGTTTTTCCTTCTTTGGGAAAATAGACGCTTGCTTGATGGAGGCTGTTTAATATGCCTTGTGCATCATTGTGGAGTGGGATGTTGCTCTGATTTTTATCTCTCAAATTATCATATTTCCAAATATTAAAACCATCTCTGTCGATTGTACTTTTATAACTCTACGCAGTGTGCAAGTTATTTTGGCAGAGCAATCAACTCATCGAATTTTAATGGCTCCAGAGGATTTTGAGTAATGTTAACGAAAAAAGCCATTGTATGAGCGAGGATTTTTCTGCCAACTTTAGTGCAAAGATGCCAGAGATCCTTA